>NZ_CP040908.1:527500-842083 GCF_013488205.1 Empedobacter falsenii
TTACTATGAAAAGACTCTCTATTATTTTTTCTGCAAATTACTTCATGCAGATTTTATAAAATCAACACTGGATATTTCGTTTTTACATTAATTTTTTTTAGAAAAATTTTATTGTAATCTACGATTGTATTAATCTGTAAATAATCATAAACAACTATAAACCTATGTTAAAGAATTTTACTTTTTTAGCGACGTTATTTTTATCTGTTTTATATGCCCAGGTAGAAATATCAAATAAAAATAAACCAGAAATAGATAATGCTACTGATGGTATTTATGTTAATTTTTCTGATAAAGGTGTTTTACTTCCACGAATATCATTGAATTCATTAACAGAACTTAAAAATTCCTCTGGAGTTAATTTTCCTAAACAAGGAGATGCCTCTCAAATGATTGTATATAATACAAATAGAGCTTTAGGAGAGGGGTTTCATTTTTGGGATGGATCAAAATGGCGTGCTTTGTTAGATTTTGAAAATGTTATTGCACAGTTAAATTCTTCTGTGATGTATTCTGCAAATGCAAATGGTATTGATATTGGAAGTGATAAGAGTTATGTTCAAGGTAGTGAAACAACTCTACCTAATTATACGTTCAATCAATCAGGAACTATTGCAACTAATAGAAATTTTATACCATTAAATATTTCAAAAATAGTACGTACAAATAAGCCTAATAACAAAGTGTCTTTTACGTTTACAGGAATTGCTCAAATTCAACAAAGTAATAGTTTATTGACCTTTGCAATAGGAGTTTTTGTAGATGGACAATTAAAATATGTTGAAAATTATACAGGTAATTTTACTTCAAATAGCTGTGGTTTTGTTCCTGTAGATTTGGATGGAATAATTCTCAATTTGTCAACTACTCAAGATCATACAATAGATGTGAGAATACATCCACGAAGAAGTTATGATTTATCTACACCAGCAACTACATATGCTTACACATTTGGAAAATCTATAGGAACATGTACTAATTTACCATCTGAAGTAATGAAATCAAGATTAATATTAACAGTAAAAGAGTAAACCTATGAAAAAAATATTACTTTCAATAATTGTCTTATCAAGTGCTGTTAATGCACAGGTAGCTTTATCGACTAATGTAACCAATGATAACTTGATTTTAGATTCTAAACAAAGTACAACTTCTACAAAAAATGATAAGACCTTTGTTTTACCAAGAAATGCAATGAAGGATCGAAAAGATAAAACTAACGTAGATCTTAGTTTAGGTTCAAATTTACAATCAGGTTTATTAATTTATAATACAAATACCTCTTTAGGAAATGATAAAGGACCTTATTTTTGGTATAATTATACTTCATCTTTAGGAGCTTGGACCCCTTTTGTTTCAACTAAGAATGAAGGTTCGTTAACTAATCTTGCTAATTTAAAAAATTACCCCTTACCAAGTACAACCGATATTGTTTCGGCGACTAATAATCCTACTACAGGACCTTATGCGAATTCTTGGCAAAATAATTTAGGGGATTTGATTACGGATACAAGTAAAAGATGGCAAGTGTTGCCCAATTTTACTCAAGAATTTCAAATATATAATTCAAAAAATATTATTTTTTATCGATTAACAGGTTTTGTAGAAGCATATAGTGCTTCAGCAGAGAAAGCGATAAGTTATGATGTAGGAATTTTTGTAGATGGTAAATTAACTGTGTATAGTCCTTTTTCTTTAGCAGGTAATTCTACTCGAAATTGTATGTATAATGTATTTAGTTTAAGAGGTCTTACGAATGATTTGTCTAATGGAAAACATACCATACAAGTTGCAGTTAAGAATAGAAATATATTAAATTCTAATGCTACTGTAAATGTAACTTATAATAGTAGAAATTCTAACTGCGGTATATCATCTACAGATGGGTATTTACCTAATCAATCTGTAAATGAAGGATTATTAAGTATAAAAATTCAAGAAAATCCATCTATTCTAAATAATTAATTATGAAAAAGTTATTATATATATTACCATTTATAGCTCAATATAGCATAGCTCAAGTTATTATATCTAGAGATACAAATACAACTACAGATTCTTCAGTTGGTTTAGAAATAAGTTCATCTAATCAAGCTGTAGCTTTACCAGAGTATAATATAACGGCATATAATGTTCACCCTTATACTAAAGAACCAAAAGGAGGAGCTATTGTTTTTAGCCCAAATAAAAATGGTGGATTAAATGAAGATTTTTATGGATATTTTTATTGGGATGATGATCAACATTTATGGGTTAAATTATTAGATTCAGTTTCATTTAGTTCTGATAAAGACTTTAGTTCACCCTACTTTTTTACTAATTATGATGGAGCTTCAAATACAAGTATTGGAGTAGATGTATTATCTCCTTTTAGTAACATAAATAACTCAGGTAATACTACATTATCATCAATGACTAATTCAAACCATATTAATGGAACAAACTTGAATGCAATGACTTCAAATTATTGGACAATTGTACCAGCAGGTTTTCAACCAACTTTTAAATTTGCAAAAACAGCTGATGCTTTTGTAAAAGTAAATGCAATGCTTGTAAAACCAGGAGGAGGAACTTTTGATTTTAGTATTGCAATGGGAGTTTTTATTAATGATGTTTTAGTCGCCAATAAAATATTTCCATTTGTTAATCTAGCTGATCAGGGTTATTGTGCAAGAAGAAAAATTACAATTTTAGCTCCTGTAAATAATATTCCTGCAAATATTGATCAGAAAGTAAAAATAGGATTTAAGATTGTAGGAAATAACCATTTCAATTCAACAAATCAGTCCTCTGGTAATAATTTCACGTTGAATAATGGCAAAATATCTGTAGGATTAGGATTTAGTAATACAAACGGTTCAACAGGTACTTATTGTGCTAATTCTAGTTTTCAATCACCAATTAATGTAACAGTATACGGAGTGACTAGATAAAAAAAAATAATCACCTATAAACTTTGTAGGTGATTTATTTATATAAAAACAAAAGAACTTAGTATGACTAAGTTCTTTTTTATTTTTACATCTTATTGATCTCCGCCTCCAGGACCTGGATCTGGAGTTGTTGATCCACCTCCGTGACCTCCACAGAATAAATGTAACAAACAATAGAAGATAAACTCTTTTCTGTCTTCTAATTTCTCTACTTGAAAATCATTAATTGACTTTTTCATAATTAAATAGTTTTTGGGTTAATAATAAATATGTTAGTAGAAAGCAAGGAATGTAATCCCAACTTTTTATTTAATTTTATAATGTAAATGTGGAAGAAGTAAATTATATAATAATTTACAAAATTTGTTTGTATTGAATTGTTTCATAGGTAATAGAGTTATAGTTTGGTATTTCAAATATAGAATAAGTTTTAAATTTTTAATAATAATAAACCGTTTTTAATTCGTTTTAAATCAGCTATTTTAATGTTTTGTTAAAAAATAAACGTTTATTAAGTATTTATAATCTCTAAAATGATCAGATAGGGAATTAAACTTCTTAAAAAAAAGATAAAATATAGATTACTTGAAATAATATTAGAAGTTTATCATTTCAAATTTAATAGCTTTACAGCTTAATATTATTCAATTGGATCAGAAAATATTAGATCACATTTTAAATAAGGATTGGGAACAAGCTTTTAAACTTCTTGTAAAAGATTATCATCAGAGAGTTTATTGGCAAATTCGTCGTATGGTTTTGATTCATGAAGATGCGGATGATATTGCTCAAAATGTTTTTATCAAGATTTATCAAAATTTGAATTCATTCAAAAATGAATCGAAATTATCGACATGGATTTTTAGGATAGCCTATAATGAAACAATCAATTTTATTCATAAAAATGCCAAGGAACAAAATGTTTCGTTCGAAGATTATTCGATGAATATTGCGGATGATTTATCTACGGATGAATATTATACAGGTGACGAAATTGAGTTGAAATTACAAAAAGCAATCGCAAGTTTGCCAGAAAAGCAACGTGTAGTATTTATGATGAAATATTATGATGAAATGAAATATGAGCAGATTTCTGAAATTTTAGGCACATCTGTTGGTGCACTAAAGGCATCTTATCATCATGCTGTTACAAAAATTAAAGAATTTTTAGAGGATGAAGATTAAACCTTTTTAACTTTTTTTTGTCTTATGTATGATATGAAAGAAAATGGATTAAAAAATAATTTTAAAATTCCTGAGAATTATTTTAAGAATTTAGAAGATGAAATTTATCTTAAAAGCTTAAAACAAAAGGAAAATTATACAACTCCAACTAATTATTTTAATGATTTAGAACAATCAATTTTATCGAAAACTATTGATAAAAAAGAAACAAAAGTTATACATTTCAATATTTGGTGGGCAGCTGCTTGTATATTGCTATTAGCATTGGTTGTTACTCCTTTTGTGATTAATTCTACAGAAAAATCTACAGAAGTTGTGGATACAAAAACTGAAAATCACGTTTACGAGAAGATTTATGATTCATATATAGTGAGCGATCAAAACAAAAAATCGTCCAATGTAACATTAGACGATTCTGATTTTGCTTTATATGATTATTAAGAAATTCTAAATAATTTCTGCACTTAAACCTCGGTTCAATAATTCTGTGCATCGAGGTTTTAAATCTTCTAATTCACCAGTCAAGACTTCGCATTTACCTTTGTAGTGAATCAAAATAGAACATTGTTCCGCTTGTTCTGGCGTGTGTTCACAAACATCAATCAACGACTCGATTACCCAATCAAAAGTATTCACATCGTCATTGTAAACAATAATTTGATATTTGTGCGATTCCTGTTCCAATACATCAACAGCCGAATCTTTTTCCGTTTCCCACATGGGTTGCGTTGCGTATTTTGTCATATCATTTTATTTTTTGAAATGTAGTGCAATCCACTCATTTCGTTGTTTTTTAGATACAAATTTCAAACCATTTTCTGTACAGAAAGCTAAGATATCATCAAAATCTTGCTCCATTAATCCACTTAAGAATAAATCTCCATTTTCATTCAAAACATTGATATAAGAAGGAATTTGACTGATTAAAATATTTTTGTTGATATTCGCTAAAATAATGTCAAATTGTTTGCTTCCCAAAAGTGAATTATCACCCATTTTAGCATCTAAACTAACACCATTTCGTTTTCCATTTTCGATAGAATTCTCCACAGCCCATTCGTCAATATCGATACATTCTGCATAATTTGCATCACGTTTCATTCCTAAAATTGCAAGAATTGACGTTCCACAACCCATGTCCAAAATATCTTTTCCAGTAAATTCAGTTTCCAAGATATATTCTACCATCAAGTGTGTTGTAGAGTGGTGTCCAGTCCCAAAAGACATTTTTGGTTGAATGATAATTTCGTACGGAATATTTTCAACTGTTTCGTGAAATTCTGCACGAATCAAACATTGGTCGTTGACTAAAATTGGTGTGAAATTTTCTTCCCAAGTTGCATTCCAATTTTGTTGTTCAATTTCTTGACGCGTATAAGAAAAATCAATATTCTCGATAGAATCAATAACTTCTTTTACTTGGTCAATATTTTCGTCAGTTTTTGGCATGTAAGCATCAAAACCTTCTTCGTTTTCAACAAAACTTTCAAAAGGTAATTCAGAAATCATTGCAATAATAATTTCATTAAAAGGCTCTACTTCCGCAACTTTAAATTTATATTCGATATAATTTGTCATAAAAAAATGTAGAAAACATCAAATTGTTTTCAGCTGCAAATTTACGATTTTTATAATTAATGATAAAGGAGATTATTTATCAAATGGAAAGTCTTTCAAACCAACCATCATTTCACGTTTTCCTGGAGGTCCAGGACGTTTTTGTACAATATAGCCCAAATCTTTCAATCCTCTTTTTATGGTTCCTTTCGCTGCATAAGTAGTAAAAATGGCAGATTTTTTAATTAAAGAATCAACAATTTCTAACAATTCTTTTTCCCATAATTCTGGTTGAACACGAGAACCAAAAGCGTCAAAATAAACTAAATCAAAATTATTTTCGTTGATATTTTTCAGATTGAAAAAATCTTCTTCTACTTTTTTAATTTCAAAATATGGAGAAATTTTATGCCAATTTTCCCAACTCGAATGAAATAATTGTTGATAATAATCTAAAAATTCTTCTTTTCGATGTTCAAATTCCGGATAAAGTTTGAAAACATTTTCAAAATAATTCACCAATTCAAATTCTTCATCAGAAACCGGAAATTTTTCGATTCCAACATATTGCACAGAAATTTTATGTTTCTCCGCTTCTATCAAAGTAATGAAAGAATTAAGTCCCGTACCTAATCCAATTTCTATAATTTTTATAGGATTTTTTGTTTCTGTAAAATGATGAAATCCATTTTGTATAAATACATGAAAAGCCTCTTGTACAGCGCCATGTTTGGAATGATAAGATTCATCCCAATCTTCAATATAGATAGTTTTTGAACCATCTTCCGTTTCTTGAATAATTCTTTTCATCGTCGAAAGTTATGATTTTTATTATGAAAAAGTGCAAATAAAATGTACCTTTGATAAGCACAAACAAAATATATCGTAAAATGATTATAGAAAAAATTGCTGAATCAAAATTTAACGATTCAGTTTTCAACTCGACTACTTTTGGGAAAGAGTTTACAGATCACATGTTGATCGCGCATTACAAAGATGGTAAATGGGATGAGCCAAAAATTGTTCCTTACGGACCAATTTCAATGACGCCAGCAGCGATGTCTTTCCATTATGGTCAAACAATTTTTGAAGGAATGAAAGCCTACAAAAATGATAATGAAGAAGTATTTATTTTCCGTCCAGAGAAAAACTTCGAACGTTTTAATTTATCTGCGGCTCGTCTTAATATGCCTCAAATTCCGAAAGAAATTTTTATTGATGGTTTAGAAGCAATTATTGATATCGATCGTCAATGGGTACCAAAAGATTACGGAACGTCATTATATATTCGTCCAGTAATGTTTGCAACAGAAGAAGCAGTTTCTGCAAGAGCATCTAACGAATATATTTTTGCAATTTTATTAGCTTATGCACCTAATTATTATGACAAACCTTTGTCAGTTAAAATTGCTGATTTCTACAGCCGTTCTGCACAAGGTGGTGTTGGTTTTGCTAAATGTGGTGGTAATTATGCGGGATCATTTTTCCCAACTTCTGAAGCGCAAAAAGATGGTTATGATCAAGTAATTTGGACAGACTCTATCGAACATAAATATATCGAAGAAGCTGGTACAATGAATGTAATGGTACGTATCGGAAACAAAATTTTAACTGCGCCTACTTCTGAACGTATTTTGAATGGAGTTACTCGTGATTCTGTTTTGACTTTAGCAAAAGATAACGGTTACGAAGTAGAAGTACGCCCTGTAGAAGTGCAAGAAATGTACGAAGCTTACAAAGCAGGAGAATTGAAAGAAGTATTTGGTTGTGGTACTGCTGTTGTAATTACACAATACGATGCAGTAGGGTTTGGTGAAGAGCGTGCTCAATTACCAGCTATTGCAGAAGAAGATTCTTTCGCATTACAATTGAAAAAGAAATTAAAAGATATTCAATATGGATTAGCAGAAGATCCTTATGGATGGAGAATTAAAATCGAAGAACAAGCCTAATTTAGTTTAAGTAAGTTTTTTTTTAAATATAAGCTGACAATTTGATTGTCAGCTTTTTTTGGCACGATATTTAATAATATGTTATACAAAGTACTATATTTGCAAAATGAATGGACTACAGAAATTTTTAATCATCTGTTCAGGGAGTAGTCTTGAACTCTTGAAAAAAACACCAACAGATATCAACAAACATGTCGGTATTGGAGGTGTCATATTATTTACAGGAATTTTGGCGGCTTTGTCTGCTGGATATGCGCTGAATACTGTTTTTGATAATATATATGCAGCAACAGGTTTTGGTTTGTTGTGGGGATTGATGATTTTTAATCTTGACCGATATATTGTCACATCAATGAAAAAATCAGGTGGATTTTTTCGTCAGTTTTTTATTGCTTTGCCACGTATTTTGGTTGCTGTTTTATTAGGTATTGTGATTTCGAAACCGTTAGAATTAAAAATTTTCGAGAAAGAAATTAACAAGCAATTAAATATTATTGTCAATCGAAATAAAGCAGAATTACAAAAAGGAATTGATGCGCGTTATGCTGAATTGGGAACGCCTTTTTCGAATGAACGAAAAGAAATTTATGCAGAAATTGATAAATTAAGAAATGAGTATAATTCAGCTTCTACCGAGTTGGAAAAAGAAGTTGTTGGTACACAAACTGAAACAACAACTGGACGCGAAGGTTATGGACCAAATGCGAAACGAAAAGCAGAATTAAAAAAACAAAAAGCTGCCGAAATCGAAACTTATATTCAACAATCTGCACCTCGTTTGACTGAAATTAACAAAGAATTGGATCGATTGAATGTGGCGAAAGAGAAAGAAATTGATGCGGCTAAACCAACGGAAGAAAATTACAATGGTTTTGCAGCTCGTATGCAGGCTTTAGATGAATTGTCAGTTAATAATCCAATTTTAGGAACTGCAGCAATTTTTATAGCTCTTGTGTTTATCTCGTTAGAAACTGCGCCAGTTTTGGTGAAATTAATTGCGCCAAAAGGACCTTATGATTTTCTTTTAGAAAAACATGAACATTCGTTCAAGATTTTTAGTAAAGAATCAATTCAGATTATGGATATTAAATCAGAGAAACGAGTCAAACATGAATTTGAAAAAGCATAAATAATGAAAAAGTAACTTCTAATTGAAGTTACTTTTTTAATTTTGCACAAGATATGGAAACTTATAAAATAGAAATTTACGGAGAAGACGAAAACCAAATTCAACGAATGGAAGAGGTGATTGCTCCTATAAAAGATATACAGGATTATTTTTGGAAAATTCTTTGGGTTGATGGCGAAAGTGAAACGGACGAATATTCGGTTTTCGAATTGCAAGAAGTGATTGATCAACAAGACGGAATTTTTGTGGAATATGATCAATTAGAAAGTTTGTGTTACAAAATGGAACATGTAACGGAGGCGTTAATTATAGGAGATCGAAAAGAAAATAATTTGCATGTAAATATTGAGGATGAAAATTTATATGACAATGAAGTCGTGTTTGAATTTGTGAAAGATTCGCATTGGCAAATTTTGACTTCGGATATCAATATTGTAGATACGTTTAAAGTTTTCTTTCCAAATAGTAAAATCATTGATTAAAAATAAAAGCCACTTTTTAGTGGCTTTCTTTTTTATTTTTGATTCAATTTATGAAAAATTTGTAAGGTTTCTTTCGCTTCTTTTACATCATGCACACGCAAAATTTTTGCACCTTTTTGTAACGCAACCATATTCAGCACAGAAGTTCCGTTTAAAGCTTCTTGCGGAGTTGTTTCGAACAAATTATAAATCATTGATTTTCTCGAAATTCCGACTAATAAAGGAAAACCTTCAAAACCTAAAGCTTCCATTTTACTGAATAATTCGTAATTATGATCCAATGTTTTTGCAAAACCAAAACCAGGATCCAAAATAATATCATTCACTTTTGCAGCTTTTAATTGTGCAATTTTCTGCGAAAAATATTCGTTTACTTCCAGTGTAATATCTGCATATTCAGGATTATTTTGCATCGTTTTCGGTGTTCCTTTCATGTGCATCAAAATGTACGGAACTCGAAGTTCTTTTATTGCATCAAACATATTTTCGTCCAATTCCCAACCCGAAACATCATTTATAATAGAAGCGCCTGCTTTTGCAGCTTCGCGTGCCACATTTCCTCGAAAAGTATCAATCGAAATAATCAATTCTGGATATTCTTCAATAATTTTTTCGATAATTGGTGCAGTTCTATCAATTTCTTCTTGCTCCGAAATGTTTTCAGCTCCAGGTTTTGTCGAATAACCACCAATATCAATCATATCGGCACCTTCGAACAAATGTTTTTCAACTTTTTCTAAAATCAAATTCATCGATTGATTACTACCACCATCGTAAAAAGAGTTTGGCGTTGTATTCAAAATTCCCATAATTTTAGGCTCGTTCAAATCAATCAAACGACCATTACAATTAATTGTCATATCTTAGAAGTTCTTTAAGCAATTTCAATTATTTTTGAAATCGAAACGAAATTATGAAAAATACCTCAATTCAATTTAAAGAAATCATCTCTGTTTGTCGAGATTTATATACAAAAAAATTACAAGATTATGGTCCGGCTTGGCGTGTACTACGTTTGCCATCGTTGACAGATCAAATTTTTATCAAAGTAAATCGCATTCGTACGTTGCAAGAAGCGACAGAGCGTTTGGTTGATGAAGACGAAGAAGGAGAATTTGTGGCGATCGTTAATTATTCGATTATGGCATTGATACAGCTAGAACTTGGTTTTGCAGATCAGCCAGATTTGACAGATGAACAAGCTATCGATTTTTATGATAAATACGCAACAATCGCGCATGATTTGATGATGAAAAAAAATCATGATTATGGTGAAGCTTGGCGAGATATGCGTGTTAGCTCGATCACAGATTTGATTTATCAGAAAGTTTTGCGCACAAAAAGTATCGAAGATAATAAAGGAAAAACAATTGTGTCAGAAGGTTTGGATGCAAATTATTTGGATATGATTAATTATTCGATTTTCGCAATGATTTTAATTAACGAAAAGAAAATTTCATGAGGTATTTGGTACAATTTGCTCGAATTATAGTTGGAGTTATTTTTATAATTTCTGGATTTGTAAAAAATGTAGATCCAATTGGATTAAGTTTCAAATTAGAAGAATATTTTTCGCCAACAGTTCTTAATATTCCATTTTTAGAAAGTTTGAGTTTGCCTTTGGCAACATTTTTCTCCATTTTTGAAATAGTTTTAGGTGTTTTATTATTATTTGGCGTTTGGAAAAGATTTACCACAATAGCTTTATTGTTAACGATTATTTTCTTCACATTCTTGACATTTTATTCAGCTTACTTCAATAAAGTAACCGATTGTGGGTGTTTTGGTGATGCGCTAAAACTAGAACCTTGGACATCATTTTACAAAGATGTTGTGCTTTTGGTGTTGATAATTATTTTAGTGATTGGTCAAAAATATATCAAACCATTATTCGTCGAAAAAGCGAATTATGTAATCAATTTTATAACAATTTTAGGTTCTGCAATTATTGCTTATATCGGAATTAATCATTTACCAATTATCGATTTTAGACCTTATGCAGTTGGAAAAAATTTGATTGAAGGAATGAAATCTCCACAAGAATTAGGTTTGAAACCAACAACGTATAAAACGATTTACACCATGAAAAATAGTGTAGATGGAAAGGTTGTTGAAATTGATGATGCACAATATATTGCGGATGATAAGTGGTATAAACACGGAACGCCTTGGGTGATTGAAGCGGATAAAACGCGTACAATTGTGGAGAAAAAAGGGTACGAACCACCAATTCACGATTTTAATTTTGATTGTAATGGAGTTGATAAAACTTCTGAAATTTTGAATGCGCCAAAAGCGATTGTTTTTGTCATTCCTCTTGTTGAAAAAGTAAACGAGAAACAAATTGCGAAATTAAATACTTTAGGAAAAGAAGCGAAAGCAAAAGGTTTTGTTGTGACAGCAGTTTCGAACAATCCAATTAAAGGTTTAGAATTGGAGAATTGTTTCATGGATCAAACAACGATGAAAACAATTATTCGTTCAAATCCAGGAGTGATGATTTTAGAAAAAGGAACGGTAAAAGCGAAATATCATGACAACGATTTTCCTTCAATTAATCAATTAGAAGAATTATTTTAAAAAGTGATTAATTATATTTTAAATAAAATTTTCTACGGATTTCTAACGCTTTTTGGTGTAGTGACTGTAGTTTTTCTATTGTTTTCGGTACTTCCTGGAGATCCTGCTCGTATGATGCTCGATCAAAAAGAAGATCCTGAACAATTGGCTCAAATTAGAAAAAACTTAGGTTTAGATCAACCTTTGTGGAAACAATATGCTTTTTATATTAATGATTTGTCACCGATTTCATTTCATAATATTGACGAAAACAATACAACATATACTTCATTAAGTTCTGATAAATACAATTACACAAAATTGATGGATTTCGGAACAAATGAAATGGTTTTGAAAACGCCTTATTTACGTGAATCTTTTCAAAAACAAGGAAAAAGTGTCAGTACAATTATTGGAGAAACCTTGCCAAATACAATGGTTTTAGCAATTGCGGCCATTATTATTGCAACGATAATTGGGGTTGCGTTAGGAATTGTTTCTGCTTTGATGAAAGATACGTGGATTGATCGTGTTTTGTTAGTTGTTACGAGTTTTGGGATGAGTATTCCGTCTTTCTTTTCGGCGATTATCATTGCGTATATTTTTGCATTTTTGATGCATAATATTACAGGACTGAATATGATTGGAAGTCTCTACGAAGTGGATGATTTGGGAGAAGGAAAACATTTGATGTTGAAAAATCTTATTCTTCCAGCGATTACATTAGGATCTCGTCCGTTAGCGGTTTTTACACAATTAACGCGTAATTCGTTGTTAGAAGTTTTGAACCAAGATTATATTCGAACAGCTTTTGCAAAAGGACTTTCAAGAAAAACGGTGATTACAAAACATGCATTACGAAATGCACTTAATCCAGTTGTTACAGCAATATCAGGTTGGTTTGCATCGATGTTGGCAGGTTCTGTTTTTGTGGAATTTGTTTTTGGCTGGAATGGTTTAGGAAAAGAAATCGTAAATGCACTAAATACATTAGATTTACCAATTGTGATGGGAGCTGTTTTAGTTATTGCGGTGATGTTTATTGTAATTAATATTCTGGTTGATATACTTTACGGAATTCTAGATCCGCGCGTTCGCATAAAATAAATCAGGTATAATTTCGCAAGAAATAATTATCTTGCAGTAAATATTAAAACCAAAATCAAATAAAATACACTTTTTTATGCGTGATAGAATAGTAGCAGGAAACTGGAAAATGAACTTAAATTATGAAGAAGCAATTCATTTAGCAACAAATCTTAATGCTTGGGTGGCAGATAATCATCCAATTGCACAAGTTATAATTGCGCCTTCTTCTATTTATTTACAAACATTGTTAGAGGCTGTAGATGAGCAATATGTTAAGATTTCTTCGCAAGATATTTCTGCTCACGAAAAAGGAGCGTATACAGGAGATATTTCAGCAGAACAATTGGATAGTATCGGATTAGATTTCGCTATTATTGGTCATTCTGAACGTAGAGAATATCAAGGAGAAACAGATATTGTAATTGCTGAGAAATTAAAACAAGCTTTTAAACATCAAATTAATCCAATTCTTTGTGTAGGAGAAAAATTAGAAGAACGTGAAGCTGAGAAACATTTTGAGGTTGTAAAAACCCAATTAATGGATGCTTTAGTTGCTCAAAAACCAGAAGATCTTTCTCGTTTGATTATTGCTTACGAACCAGTTTGGGCAATTGGAACTGGAAAAACAGCTACACCAGAGCAAGCGCAAGAAATTCATGCATTTATTCGTAAAGTTTTGAATGATGAATTTGGCGTAGAAGTCGCGAATGATACAAGTATTTTGTACGGAGGAAGTGTAAATGCACAGAATGCGAACGAAATTTTTGCTCAACCAGATATCGACGGCGGTCTTGTTGGTGGTGCTTCACTAAAATATGATGATTTTGTGCAGATTATCGCTGCATGTAAATAAAGTTAATGACTCAATCGAAAGGTTGAGTTTTTTTATTTCCTTTTCTAATCTCTCTATTAATCAGTGTTATAATAGGTTTATTGTCTGATTTAAGAAAATTATAACATTTCTTAAGATTAATTAAGAGTTTTCGGAACAGTGTCTGCAAAGTTCTAAATGTACTAACTATTTAAAAAGTATCATTTTTAAACAAAACACATTTATTATGAAAAAATTGACGCAAGTATTAGGAGTCGTAGCAATAGGGTTAGTTTCTTTCTCTTTTACTACAAAAAATGAAATAAAAGTTCCTACAACAGAAATTACAAATAAGGTTGTAGAAGATGCTCCAAAAGTTGTTATTTTAGATATTGTAGATAATATCGCAGCAGATTCAGGAGCTAATATTGCAACAGAATTTAAAACAAAGTTAGAATCTTTGAATAAAGAAAATGTACAGGTTCTTTTATGGAAAGATTTAACTAAGGGGTTAAAAGAAGAAGAGAAAAGATCAATTATTGATAGTTTAAAACCTGAGTTAATTGTAACATTAAACTTTGAAAAAACTGATGATAATACAAATAAAGTTGCCGCAGTTGTTTTTAAACAAAATGTTGCGTTTAACGAAACAGTTAAAGTAGCAAAAGAGTTAACAGAAAACTTAAATTCAACAGCTGTTAAAAATGACGGAGTTTATCAAAACGAATCAAATTATATTCAAGATAATGCAGCTCCATCAATTTTCTTAAGCGTAAAAGTGAAGAATGAACCAACTTCTAACGCAGAAATTGTTGATAAACTTTCTAATTTCATCGAAACAGCGAAAGTTGAAGATGGCACAACTCCAGTTGAAACAACATCAGAAGTAGTAGTAGATTCAGCGGCAGCTACGGTAGACTCAGCTACAACAACAGTAGAAGCGGCGGTACAAGATGTAAAAGCAGCTACGAAAGATGCAAAAACAAAAGTAAAAAAATCTAAAAAATAGAATCCGTTTTTTCGAATATTTCATTTTTATTAATGAAGAAAAAGTAACATTTTGTAATGAAATGTTACTTTTTTTTGTTTTTAATTACAGATAACTTAAGTTTGCTCAAACACTTCCAATTCAATGTCAAAACAAGGTTACATCGCGCGTTATTTCAATATTGTTCGTAAATTATCACAACAAAAATATTGTTCTTATGAAGATTTAGAGCGTTTTTTGGAACGAGAATTTGAAATGCTTCAACTTAATGATGATACATTAGAGTTTAATTTCTCTAAACGTACATTGCAACGCGATATTCGAGAAATCAGAAATATATTGGGAATTGATATAATGTATAGTCGCAGTCAGCGTGGATATTATATTATTCAAGATGATTATAGTTCTGATTTATTTCTGAAAACCTTAGAAGAAATCAATAGTTTTTCTGCTTTGAAATTGACAAATTCGCTCGAATCGATTGTGTATTTGGAAAAAAGAAAACCAAAACGCGCCGAATTTTTACCAGATATTGTACAAGCAATTCAAGGAAAAAAGAAAATTGAATTTCATTATCAAAAATTTGGAGAGGAAAAAGAAACGATTCGTAAAGTTTCGCCAATTGCAATTAGAGAGCATAATAACCGTTGGTATTTGATTGCTGATGATAAAGGAGTTGTTAAAAATTTTGGTTTGGAACGAATGAATAAAGTTTCTATTCTGAAAGAAAAAATTGATGATAATATTGAGTTTAATTACGATGATAAATACAAGTATTCGTACGGGATTATTGTTCCAAGTTCAGAAAAACCAGAGAAAATAGTACTTTCTGTGACCAAAAAACAAGCAGCCTATTTAGAATCTTTACCTTTGCACGAATCTCAGCAAATTTTAGAAACTAAAGATGATGAAGTTTTAATTGGTTTAGAATTATTTTTGACCGAAGATTTTATCAGTGAAATTCTTTCTATGAGTCGTTCGGTTACGATTATCGAACCAAAAAAACTGAAAGAAAAAATCAAAACAATTTTAAATGAGACATTAGAGAAATATAATTAGCGAGTTTCAAATTTCAAAACTCGCTTTTTTTACATTTCTTCAAATTCTAAATCGAAATTCATTCCCAAAATAGCTTTACCAGTAACTTTTTCTCCATTTTCAGGATTGATTAAGCCAGCCATTTTTCCAGTTTTTTGTTTGGTAACCAAATCCAAAATCTGTTTATCAGTTAGTTTTTTACCCATAAACTCAAATGGAATTTTGAATCCACATTCTTTAAAGTTTGCACATCCATAAGCTGCTTTTCCTTTGACTAATTTATGTGTTTTACATTTTGGACAAGTTGCATTTTCCAGATTAATTTCTTCTTTTGGTTTGCGCTCTTTCTTTGGTTTTTCCTCTATTTGAGCTGAATTCTGATGAGAAGCAATTGGTCTGAAGTAACTATTTTTCACATCAAATGTCAATTTCGAAACCATTTCAATCAATTCTTGTTTGAATTGTTCTAATTCGTATTCACCTTTTTCAATCAAACGAAGTTTTCGTTCCCAAACACCAGTCAATTCAGGAGATTTTAATAATTCATCTTGAATGGTATCAATTAAATCAATACCCGTTTGTGTCGCAATTATATTACGTTTTTTCTTTTCGATGTATTTTCTACGAAACAAGGTTTCGATAATATTTGCACGCGTAGAAGGTCGACCAATTCCATTTTCTTTCATCAATTCGCGCATTTCTTCATCATCCACTTGTCGTCCAGCAGTTTCCATTCCGCGCAATAGAGTCGCTTCTGTATAATGTTTTGGCGGAGTTGTTTTTCCTTTGTGAATAAATGGTTCGTGAGGACCTTTTTCTCCAATCTCAAAAATCGGCATTATTTTTTCCTCATCTTTTTCGTCTTCCTTTTTATCTTTTGCATAGACTTCACGCCAGCCCATTTCGAGAATCTGTTTTCCCGTAGCTTTAAAATTTATCGCAGAAAGTTGTCCATCTTTTCCTGTATTTTCAACTTTTCCTTCAACCGTTGTGTTGGCAACTTTACATTCTGGATAAAAAACAGCAATAAAACGTCGTGCAACCAAATCATAAATACGTTTTTCTTCGTTCGATAAACCTTGTGGAAAGATTTCGGTCGGAATAATAGCGTGGTGATCGGTTACTTTTGTGTTATCAAAAACTGCTTTCGACATAGGAATTGGTTGCGTCATCAAAGGAGCAATCAAATTTTGATAAGCGGTTAATTTATTTAAAATTCCTGGAACTTTAGGATGAATATCTTCTGAAAGATAAGTGGTATCAACACGAGGATAAGTCACAAATTTTTTCTCGTAAAGACTTTGTATATATTTTAAGGTATTCTCTGCCGAAAACGCATATTTTTTATTCGCTTCTACTTGTAAAGCAGTCAAATCGAATAGGCGAGGATTTTTTTCGCGTCCCTCTTTTACTTCGAAATCAATAATTTCAAACTCTCGATCTTTGATAAAATCTAAACCTTGTTTAGCTTTTTCTTCAGATTTTAAACGAGGTATTGTTGCATTAAATTCTACTTCTTTGAAAATTGTTTTTAATTCCCAATATTCATCAACCACAAAGGCATTTATTTCTTTTTGACGTTGAACAATCATTGCCAAAGTAGGTGTTTGCACACGACCAATAGAAAGAACCGTTTTTGGCGGCGCAAATTTTTTGGTAAACAATCGCGTAGCGTTCATTCCTAATAACCAATCGCCGATTGCACGCGCTTGTCCAGCAGAAAAAAGATTGAAATATTTTTCTCCATCTTTCAGGTTATCAAAACCTTCTTTAATCGCTTCTTCTGTCAACGAAGAAATCCACAAACGCTTCATTGGTGCTTTTGCACGCGCTTTTAATAACACCCAACGTTGTATCAATTCTCCCTCTTGTCCAGCATCGCCACAGTTTATAATCTCGTCGACTTGATCGTTCGTGACTAATTTTTCGATGATATGAAATTGTTTCGAGACACCTTTATCTGCAATTAATTTAATTCCGAAACTTTGCGGAATCATTGGCAGATAATTAAGATCCCAGCTTTTCCACTCGGGTGTATAATCTTGCGGTTCTTTTAATGTACACAAGTGTCCGAAAGTCCAAGTGACCTGAAATCCATTTCCTTCATAGTATCCATCGTGCTTTTGATTCGCACCAATTACTTTGGCGATATCTTTAGCAACACTAGGTTTTTCGGCAATACAAACTTTCATAGCATTTATAATTATTGAAGTGCAAAAGTCAAAATAATAATTTAATTCTTAAAAAAAAATATAAATATGTATAATTATTGAATAAATTTGCGATTAGGTTAGTTAATGAAAAGATTAATAGTTTTTAAAATTAATAGGTTGTTTTAGGAATTTTTACTGTATTGTTGAAAATTAAGTTATCAATTCGGTAAAAAATAGTGTTGATTTTGAGTGAAATTGAAATTTAACGTGATAACAACGCAAAAAATTTAGAAGAATTAAAAAATTTTCACTTAATTTACACCCACATTAATAAAAATCATAATATTTAAAAGAATTAGTAAATGGAAAAGAATGTAACAGTACCAGCTAAAACTAAAAAGGGAGGTCTTAACCCTGTGATTACTATGATCATTTTAATTGCAATCGCAATGGGGATCTTCAGATTTGTATTTGGAGCAGAAGGTAATTTCGAAGGAGGTGATGTAGAAAAAGGTAATCCTTTAAACTTTTTAGGAATTATTCATAAAGGAGGGGTGATTATTCCATTCTTAATGTCTTTCTTCTTTATGGTAATCGTTTTCTCAATTGACCGTGTTATCGCTTTAAACAAAGCAAAAGGAACAGGGTCTGCTGAGAAGTTTGTAAATGACATTCGTGCTTTATTAAACAAAAATGAGGTTAACAAAGCAATTGAATTATGTGACAAACAAAAAGGAGCTGTAGGTAACGTAGTTAAAGAAGGTTTAACAACTTACAAAGCTTTAGAAAACGACACAACGTTAAACAAAGAGCAAAAATTAGCTCAATTAGGTAAAACGTTAGAAGAAGCGACTACATTAGAAATGCCAACGTTAGAGAAAAACATGACAATCATTTCTACAATTGCTTCTGTAGGTACGTTAATCGCCTTAATGGGTACAGTAATCGGGATGATTAAAGCATTCTTCGCATTAGGTGAAGGTGGAGGATCTCCAGATGCAGCTCAATTATCAGTAGGTATTGCCGAAGCCTTAATTAATACAGGTATGGGTATTGGTGCTTCTGCATTCGCTATTATTATGTATGCTTTCTTAACTTCTAAAATTGATGATTTAACATTCAAAATTGACGAAGTAGGAATGAGTATCCAACAATCTTTCTCTGCTCACAATTAATATTCAATTGACGAAGCCTTAGAAGGATAGTATAAGGACAAAATCAAACAACAAACAATTTAGAATATTAATTAATAATACAGAGAAAATGGCAAGAGTAAAACCAAAAAGAAGAGGTCCTTCGATGGACTTAACAGCTATGTCTGACATGGCTTGGCTTTTGTTAACTTTCTTTATTTTGACATCTAACTTTAGAGAACCTGAAGTTGTTCCTGTCGTAACACCAACATCTGTTTCGAACCAAAAAATGGCAGCTGAAAACATGATGATCATTAAAATTGATGGTGAAGGTAAGTTCTTATTCGGATTAGAAGAAAAGGATCGTATCGCAACATTAGAGAAGATGGGTGATAAGTACGGAGTAAAGTTTACAGATGCTGAAAAGAATGCATTCAAAAGCATAGTAGAGTTTGGTGTACCAATGAAAGAGATGAGAAATTATTTGAATCAGCCTGCTGATAAACAACAATCATATCATCCTGGTATTCCATTAGATACGATACCTGAGAAAAATCAAGAATTAATTGATTGGGTATTTGAAGCAAAAGAAGTGAACCCAGATGTTTTCTTAGCAATTAAAGGGGATCAAAAATCTGAATACAAACAATTCAAAAATTTGATTCAACAATTGCAAATGAAAAATATGAATAAGTTCCAGTTAATTACATCTCAAGAATAATTATTAAGAAATTAGAAAATGGCACAAATAGAAAGTCACGATGACGGTGGCGGAAAGAAAGTCCGTTCCAAAAAGAATTCGACGAAAGTCGATATGGCTCCTTTGGTTGATTTAGGTTTCTTATTAATTACTTTCTTTATGTTTGCAGCGACATCGATCAAACCAAACGTAATGAACTTGAACATGCCTCCAAAAATTGATACACCAAAACCAACAGATATTCCTGAAATTAAATTAGCAAACTCTTTGTCTATTTTAATTGGAAAGGATAACAAGTTATTTTGGCATCAACAAGATGAGGCAGGATTAAATGTAGGAACACTTAATGAAACTGACTACTCTAAAGTTCGTGATGTTATTACAGCAGCACAAGGTAGAGCAGATAAAGATAAGTTTACAGTAATTATTAAACCGATGGATGATGCCACGTATGATAATTTAGTAACTATCTTAGATGAAATGGAAATTACAAAGTCTACTCGTTACGGAATCGTACCTGTTGCACCTTTTGAACAAAAAGTGTTTGACGAAAAAGTAGGTAAATAATTAGTTTAATTGTTAAATTTAAAAGAATTAAAATGTCAGAAAATAACAACAAACTAAAATCCTTAGACGAGATAGTATTTGAAGGTAGAAATAAAGCGTATGGAGCTTATGACATGAGAATGTCAGAGAAGAGTACTTTATTGAAAGCTTTCATTCGTGGATTTATAGTAATTGCGATTTTAGCTTTTGGTCTTATTGCTTCTGCGACAGGTTTGTTTGAAAGTAAAAAGTCAGAAGATGTAGTCGTAGATGTTCAGCTTGAGGATTTGAATATTCCTGAACCTCCAAAAGAGGAGGAAGTAGTTGAACCAGAACCACCAAAACCAGAGCCAGAACAAAGATATCAAGAAGAAACAGCTCAGGTGAAAGTGGTTATGCCAGAACCTAAAGCTCAGCCTAAAAAAGAAGAAACCGTTCCTGAAGTAAAGGAAATGGCAGATAAAGATTTAGGTTTAGTAGATAGAGAAGGTCCAAAATCAACAACACAAACTGGTGGTGCTAATGAAGTAAATACTAAAAAAGAAGCACCAAAAGATACGCCAGCGACTCCTAACCCAGGAAAAGGTACAGAACCTGCTGCTCCATCTACAGTAACTGCTCGTACAGCGGCTGTAATGGCGGTATATCCTGGTTGTGAGAAAGATGCTGCAAAAGGTAAACAAGCTGCTACAGACTGTTTATCTAGAAAGTTATCTCAAGATTTACAAGACGAGTTGCAAGATTTTGCGAATGATGCTGCTGGTCAAGGTTTATCAGGTGTTGTAGCTGCAAAACTTTCATTCCAAATTGATACGAATGGTAGAATTGTAGGTATTTCTCCAATGGGTGATGCTAAATTAGGTCCTGAAGCTAAAAAAGCTTTAGAGCGTATTACACAACGTCAACAAAAAAGAGGAAAAACGATTGTTCCTGCTCAAACAGAAGATGGTCGTGCTGCGAAGTTGAATTTCAACATTCCAGTTAAAATGCAAATTGAGTAAGACTTAATTTCATATATAAAAAAGAGGCTAAAATTAATTAGCCTCTTTTTTTGTGTATAATTTTTAGAACACATTTTATGTTTTTAATAAAATCCGCGTTGGTTTTCTTTATCAGATTTGATAAAATTAAAAAGCATCTTCAATTGAATGAAGATGCTTTTTTGATTATAAGAGTTATTATTAATTTAAAACGTAAAGCCTTTTAATAAACTTGTGTATCGCTCAATTCCGTGTTCTATTTCTGATAAATAAATATATTCGTCAGGAGTATGAGAACGAGCAGAATCTCCAGGTCCCATTTTTACCGTTTCGAAATTCATCATTGCTTGATCTGACATCGTTGGTGAACCATAAGTTGTACAACCTAATTCGATTCCTTTTTGTACAATTGGATGATTTTCTGAAATGCGTGAAGAATTTAAACGCAATGAACGTGCTTTAACTTCTGCTTTTGGCAAACAACTTGAAATAATATCAACAACTTCTGGATTTGAATATAATTCGTTTACACGACAATCTACAACCAAACGACATTCATCAGGAACTACATTGTGTTGTTTTCCTGCTTCAATTTGTGTAACTGTCATTTTTACTGGTCCTAACATATCAGAAACTCTTTCGAATTGATAAGTTTTGAACCAATTCATCACATCAATTGCTTCGTAAATAGCATTTACACCTTCATTTCTTGCAGCATGTCCAGTTTTTCCTTTTACAATTACGTCCATCACAACCAAACCACGTTCTGCAATTGCCATGTCCATTTGCGTAGGTTCTCCTACAATTCCCAAATCGATTTTTGGTAGATTCGGTAAAATACTTGCAACATTCAATTGGCCTGAACTTTCTTCTTCAGCCGTAATTGCGACAATCAGATTAAATGGTAAATCATCATTCAAGAAATTGATATACGTTGCCAATAAACTTACCGCAGAAGCTCCTGCATCATTACTTCCTAAACCTACTAATTTATCACCTTCTATCGTTGCTTTCAATGGATCATACGTCCAAGAAGAACCAAATTTTACCGTGTCATGATGAGAGTTTAATAAAATTGTTTTTTTGTTCTCATCAAAATTTGGATGAATACTCCAAACATTGTTATTCTGACGATGAGCTGTAGCGCCATGATCAGTTAAAAACTTGAAAATAATATCGGCCGTTTTATCTTCTTCACTTGAAAAAGATTGAGTTTCGATTAATTGACACAACAAATCGACAGCTTTCTTTTTGAGAACAGCTAATTCTAACATAAAATTGTTTTAATCTCTGAGTTAATGTTGCGCGCGTGTACCAAACATACATTTTTTACACCCGCATTGATTACTTTGAATGAATTGTCTAATTTCGGAATCATTCCTTCGAAAATTACACCTTCTTCTTTTAACTGCAAATATAAAGTTTCGTTAATTTTTGGGATCAATGTTGTGTCATCATTTACATCATGAAGTACACCAATTTTATCAAAACAGAAATTTAACTCTACTTCATTTTCTTGTGACATTGCAACCGCAATTGTAGAGGCAATAGTATCTGCATTGGTGTTTAACAATTGTCCATTTCCATCATGTGTAATTGCACAAACAACTGGCGTAATATTGTTGTCAATTAATAATTGAAATAATTCTTTGTTGACGCTTTTATCATTCAAATCTCCTACAAAACCATAATCAATAGTTTTTACAGGACGCTTAGAACCTTTTATAGCATTACCATCTGCACCCGATAAACCTAACGCATTGCATCCAAATTCTTGCAATTTAGAAACGATAGATTTGTTCAAATTTCCTGCATATAATCCTGTCACAACATCCAATGTTGGTTTGTCTGTAATGCGACGACCTTCGATCATTTTTGGTTCGATTCCCAATTGATTTAACATCTTCGAAGCACCTTTTCCTCCACCATGAACCAAAATTTTTGGTTCTTTAATTTCGGAAAACGTTTGTAGGAATTGCTCTAAGTCTTGCTCGTTATCGATAATTCCGCCTCCTATTTTAATAATTTTCAACATTTTAATAAATATGTAAATTTTGTTTGCTTTTTTTTGGTGATACAAAAATATAATATTTAACTTTGCATCTCAGTATAATAACTGAATATCTTGTTGATTAATGGAAGAAATTACTGAAATTGTTCTTCTCAATTATGAGAGTAGCTTTCGCAATGAAAGCACACCTTTTGGTTCTCATATTTTACTTAAGTGTGATGACAAAAGGTCATCTTTTCTCAGTTCCTCTTTATTAATCGACTTTCCCTTAAATTATGTATGTTAGAATAGCAAATGCAGATGATGCCAAGTACACAGAATTGTTGTGCGAATGGTACGAAGAATCAGCTCGTATGAGAAAAACGGGTATTGCTAAACGAAATCCAGTTTATCTTGAACGCAAAATGCGTAATGGAAATGCTGTGATTGCTTTTGATGATGATGATCAAATAGCAGGGTTTAGCTACATAGAAACGTACGAAGAAGAAAAATTCGTCGTAAACTCAGGTTTAATTGTTCGTACAGATTTAAGGAGTTCAGGAATTGGACGCGAAATAAAACATGCTGTTTTTGAATTGTCACGTACAAAATTCCCGAAATCAAAAATCTTTAGTATTACAACTTCTTTAGCTGTAATGCGTATGAACACAAAATTAGGATACAAGCCAGTAACATTTTCGGAATTAACACAATCGGATGAATTTTGGAATGGATGTAAAAGTTGTAAAAACTTTCACATCTTGATGGAAAATGATCGCGAGCGTTGTATTTGTACAGGATTGGTTTATGATAACCTTGATGACGAGTACGCTAAGCGCGCATTGGCAAATCAATCAAAAAAAGAAGATGAATAAATATACGAACTAAGGTTTTTTTTTGTCTAAAATGAGTATATTTGCATAAAATTTCGAATAAATATTCAAAATGAGTAATAAAAAATACAGATTCCAGATTATAAAAGATTTAATAACAGATCAAGAAATAAGTAATCAAGACGAATTATTAAAAAAATTAATCGATTTAGATATCACCGTTACTCAAGCAACTTTATCGAGAGATTTACGCGAATTGAAAGTTTCAAAAGTTCCTAATAGTTCGGGACAATACATTTATCGCCTTACAGAAAGTGCTGCTCCAACGGCAACCGTTACACATAACGAAAATGCAAGTTTGATTTTCTCTAAAAATTTGGGAGTTATCAAAACAAAACCAGGTTATGCAAACAGAATTGCTTTTGAGATTGACAACACACATTTCAATACTATAATTGGAACAATAGCTGGAGACGATACAGTATTAATCGTAATGAAAGAAGAGAGTAGCCGAGAAGAGGTTACCAATGAATTAAGAAGAATTATTCCCAATATAAACAAATAAACAAGCAATGAGCAACAAAGCAGTTTTAGCTTACAGTGGAGGTTTAGATACATCGTACTGTTTGGTTAACTTAACAAAAGATCAAGGAATGGAAGTGCACACAGTAATTGTAAATACTGGTGGATTTTCGGCAGAAGAGTTAAAAGATATCGAAGCACGTGCCTACGAATTAGGTTCTTCTAAACACGTGACAATCGATATTACAGATAAATATTACAACGATTGTGTTCGCTACTTAATCTACGGAAACATCTTGAAAAATAACACTTATCCATTATCAGTAAGTGCAGAACGTATGTTTCAGTCAATTGCAATTGCTCAGTATGCAAAAGATGTAGATGCAGAATACATTGTACATGGATCTACAGGAGCAGGAAACGATCAAATTCGTTTTGATGTTGCTTTTGCAGTTATCTCACCACAATCTAAAATTATTACTCCAATTCGCGACGAAAAATTATCTCGTCAACAAGAGGTAGAATATTTACAAGCAAATGGTGTAAACTATAGTTGGGAAAAAGCTAAATACTCTATTAACAGAGGAATTTGGGGAACATCTGTTGGTGGAGTAGAAACATTAACATCTAACCAAGCGTTACCAGAAGATGCTTATCCAACACAATTATCAAGAACAGAACCATCTGTTATAGAAATTGAATTTGAGAAAGGTATTCCAGTAGGTTTAGATGGAGAAAAATTATCTCCAGTAGCATTAATTCAAAAATTAAACGAAATCGGTGGTGAATATGCAATTGGTCGCGACATCCACGTAGGAGATACAATTTTAGGTATCAAAGGACGTGTAGGTTTCGAAGCGCCAGCAGCTTATTTATTAATCAAAGCTCACCACTTATTAGAAAAACATACACTTACAAGATGGCAATTGTTGCACAAAGATTCGTTATCAAACTGGTACGGAACTTTATTGCACGAAGCACAATACTTGGATCCAGTAATGCGTGATATCGAAGCATTCTTAGAATCTTCTCAAAATCATGTAACAGGAAAAGTGAAAGTACAATTAAATCCTTATCATTTCTCAATGATTGGAATCGAATCGCCTTATGATATGATGCAATCTAAAGTCGCTACTTATGGAGAAGAAAACGAAGCTTGGGACAGTAGAGATGCAAGAGGTTTCATCAAAATATTCGGTAATCAATTAAAGATTGTTCATAGTTTCGATTAATTGATTCTTTAAAGTGGATTCTAACGAGTCCACTTTATTTTAGAAATATAGTAGAGGTATTATACCTTAAAAAAACACGCGCAAAACATAACAAATGACAAACAAAATTAACGTAAGCATTGTAGGAGGTGCTGGCTACACAGCAGGCGAACTGCTAAGAATATTGATACATCACCCGATGGTTAATATTTCGTCTGTGTACAGTACATCAAATGCAGGCAACCCCGTTACCAAAGTGCACGACGATTTGTTTGGAGAAACTGACATCGTATTTTCGGATAAAATAGACGAAAATGCTGATGTCGTTTTTTTATGCCTTGGTCACGGAAAATCGGCAGAGTTTTTACAAAACAATACTTACTCAGCCAACACAAAAATTATTGATTTGAGCAACGATTTTCGATTAAATGAGAACCACATTTTCGAAGATAGAACGTTTGCTTACGGTTTACCAGAATTAGACCGAGAAGCAATCAAAACAGCTCAAAATATTGCAAATCCAGGTTGTTTTGCAACGGCTATTCAGTTAGCATTGTTACCATTGGCAGTGAATAATGAAATCAAAAATGATATTCACATCAATGCTGTAACGGGTTCTACAGGTGCCGGACAAAGTTTATCTGCTTCTACGCACTTTAGTTGGCGAAATAATAACGTTTCTTTCTACAAAGAATTTACGCATCAACATGAAGGAGAAATTTACCAAACATTGAATCAATTAGAAAAAGATTTCAATAACAAAGTATATTTTTTACCAATGCGAGGAGATTTTGCGCGCGGAATTTTAGCAGGTGTTTATTTAAAATCTGATTTATCAGAAGAAGAAGCAAAAAATATCTTCAATGAATATTACAAAAACGAACCTTTTACACATGTTTCTGATGCTCCAATTGCTCTGAAACAAGTTGTAAATACTAATAAATGTTTTTTACACGTACAGAAACAAGATGATGTATTGTTAATTACTTCTATCATTGATAATTTAACAAAAGGAGCTTCTGGACAAGCCGTAGAAAACATGAATTTGATGTTCGGTTGGGAAGAAAACTTAGGACTTAATCTTAAAACGGTGGCGTTTTAAAGAGTTGTACGTTATAAGTAATAAGTTGTACGTTCTATGCAGGATTATAAGAAATTAAAAGTTTGGGAATTAAGTCACGAATTAACATTAGTGGTTTATCAAAAAACTTCTGTTTTTCCGAAAGAAGAATTATTTGGTTTGATATCTCAGCTTCGTAGAGCTTCAAGTTCAATTCCAACTAACATAGCAGAAGGATGTGGAAGATTTTCACAAAAAGAGTTATCGCAATTCTTAAATATTAGTTTAGGATCAGCCAATGAAACATCATACTTATTATTCTTATCAAAGGATTTAAACTATATCACCGCAGAAGATTTTCAAGATTTAGAAAATAAAATTGAGCAAATTAAAGCGATGTTAATCAAATTAATCCAAAAAATTAAAAACGTATAACTTACAACGTAATACATAAAACATAAACAAAAATGAAACTATTCGACGTATATCCATTAATGAATGTAACTCCGGTTAAAGCTAAAGATTGTATTCTTTGGGACGAGAACGGAAAAGAATATTTGGACCTTTATGGAGGTCACGCAGTGATTTCTATCGGTCACTCGCATCCATATTATGTTGAGAAATTAACAGAACAAATTAATAATATCGGGTTTTATTCAAACTCAGTAAATATCCCGATTCAGCAAGAATTGGCAGAAAAATTAGGAAAAGCATCAGGTTACGAGGATTATACTTTATTTTTAATCAACTCTGGAGCTGAAGCCAACGAAAATGCAGTGAAATTAGCGTCTTTTCATACAGGAAAAGATCGTGTAATTGCGTTTAAAGATGCGTTTCACGGACGTACTTCTGGAACAGTTGCTTTAACAGATAACCCAAAAATTGTTGCGCCTTATAATGCTCATCACAAAGTATCTTTCGTAGAATATAACATTGATGAAGTGAAAGAAGTAATCGCTGGAGGAGATGTTGCAGCAGTAATTTACGAACCAATTCAAGGAGTTGGAGGAATCATTTTACCTTCTGACGAATTTGTACAAGAATTAAGAAAAGTATGTACAGAAAACGGAGTGGTTTTAATCGCAGATGAAATTCAATGTGGTTACGGACGCTCAGGGAAATTCTTTGCACATCAACATTCTGGTATCAAAGCAGATTTGATTACGATGGCAAAAGGAATGGGGAATGGATTTCCAATCGGTGGTGTTTTAATTTCTCCAGAATTTAAAGCTTCTTACGGATTATTAGGAACAACTTTTGGAGGAAATCATTTAGCTTGTGCTGCAGCGGTAGCCGTTTTAGATGTGATTGAGCAAGAAAACTTAATCGAAAATGCAAAAGAAATTGGAGAATATGTTGGAATCCAATTAAATAAATTTCCAAAAATTAAAGAAGTTCGTGGTCGAGGATCAATGATTGGAATCGAGTTTGATTTCCCAATCGGCGAATTAAAAAATAACTTAGTTACAAAACACAATATTTTTGTAGGCTACGCTGGTACAAACGTTATTCGTTTATTACCACCTTTAACAGTAACAAAACAATACATAGATAAATTCATATCAGCTTTAGAAACTGAAATTAACATTATCATCAATGGATAAGACAGTAAAATTAGTATTCCAAGACGGATTAGAAATCGAAGGAAAATCTTTCGGTGCGTATACTTCTGCCGCAGGAGAAGTAGTATTCAACACAGCTTTGGTTGGATATAATGAAAGTTTGACTGACCCTTCTTACAAAGGGCAGATTATGGTGATGACAGCTCCAATGATCGGAAACTATGGTGTTCCAGATGATAAAGCAATGATTAATGAAATTGAAGCTTGGATGGAATCGAACCAAATTCAAGTAACTGGATTGGTTGTTTCTTATTATGCTGATGATTATTCGCATTGGAACGCTATTCAAAAATTAGGAGTTTGGTTAGAAAGTCAAAACATTCCTGGTATTTATGGTGTTGATACACGTATGATTACAAAAAAATTACGTGAGCAAGGTTCTACTTTAGGAAAAATTGTTGCTGATACAGATGTCGCATACTATGATCCAAATGAAGATAATTTAGTAGATCAAGTTTCTTGTAAAGAAGTGATTCGTTACAACGAAGGTGCTGATATTAAAATTGTTTTGATTGATTGTGGAGTGAAAAATAACATCATCCGTTGTTTTGTAAATCGTGATGTTGAGGTAATTCGAGTTCCTTGGGATTATGATTATTCAACATTAGAATATGATGGATTATTTATCTCGAATGGACCTGGTGATCCAGCTTTATGTGTTCCTACAATTAATAATATCAAAGAATCTTTGAAAGGAGATAAACCAATTTTCGGAATTTGTTTAGGAAATCAATTGGTAAGTTTAGCAGCTGGTGCATCTACTTTTAAATTAAAATACGGACACCGTTCGCACAATCAACCTGTACAATTAGTAGGAACAAAAAGATGTTTCATTACATCTCAAAACCACGGTTTCGCAGTAGATGATTCGAAATTACCAGAAGGATTTAAAACATTCTTTACGAACTTAAATGATGGAACATGTGAAGGAATTCGTCACGAATCAAAACCAATTTTTACAGTTCAATTCCACCCAGAAGCAATGGGAGGACCAGTTGATACAGAATATTTATTTGATGAGTTCATCGAAGAAGTAAAAAAATATAAAAACGCTAACGCATAATCAGAATCACGATGTTAAAAAAAGATATTAAAAAAGTATTAGTATTAGGATCAGGAGCATTAAAAATTGGTCAAGCTGGTGAGTTTGATTATTCTGGTTCGCAAGCGTTAAAAGCGTTAAAAGAAGAAGGAATAAAAACAGTTTTAATCAATCCAAATATTGCAACTGTTCAAACTTCTGAAGGTATTGCAGACGAAGTTTACTTCTTACCTGTAACACCTTACTTTGTAGAAAAAGTAATTCAAAAAGAAAAACCAGACGGAGTTTTGGTTGCTTTTGGTGGACAAACTGCCTTAAACTGTGCAGTTGAGTTGAACAAAGAAAATATTTTCGAGAAATATGGTGTTGAGGTTTTAGGAACTCAAATTCCAGTAATCGAAGCGACGGAAGACCGTGATATTTTCATCGAAAAATTAAACCAAATTGGTGTATTAACAGCTCGTTCAGAAGCAGTAGAAACTGTTGCTGATGCAATGGAAGCTGGTAAACGAATTGGTTTTCCATTAATCATCCGTGCAGCATACGCTTTAGGAGGTTTAGGTTCTGGTTTTGCAAATAACGAAGAAGAATTATTAGATTTAGTTGAAAAAGCATTCAATTATTCTTCTCAAGTTTTAGTGGAAGAGTCATTAAAAGGTTGGAAAGAGATCGAGTACGAAGTAGTTCGTGACTCTTACGATAACTGTATCACAGTTTGTAACATGGAGAACTTCGACCCAATTGGAGTTCATACAGGAGAGTCAATTGTAATTGCGCCTTCTCAAACTTTATCAAATTCAGAATATCACAAATTACGTGAAGTTGCAATCCGTACGATTCGTCACCTTGGCGTAGTTGGAGAGTGTAACATTCAGTATGCTTTCGATACAGTTTCTGAGGAATATCGTGTAATTGAGGTGAACGCTCGTTTATCTCGTTCGTCAGCTTTGGCGTCAAAAGCAACAGGTTATCCTTTAGCTTTCGTGGCGGCTAAATTGGCTTTAGGTTATTCTTTGGATGAGTTGAAAAATAGTGTAACGCAAACGACATCTGCGATGTTCGAACCTGCGTTAGATTACTGTGTAGTGAAATTGCCTCGTTGGGATTTAAATAAATTCTACGGAGTTCGTCGTAACATAGGTTCTGCAATGAAATCTGTTGGAGAAGTAATGGCAGTTGGACGTTCTTTCGAGGAAGCAATTCAGAAAGGAGTTCGTATGTTAGACATCGGACACAGAGGTTTCGTAGCAAATGGATTCAAAATTCCAGAAGGAGAATCGTTGGATACTTGGTTAGCTGAGCCAAATGACGAGCGTTTATATGCGATTACTGAAGCTTTCAAAGCGGGATATTCGATTGAAAAAATTCATGATTTAACAAAAATCGATTTATGGTTTTTACAACGTTTAGAAAGAATTTTTAATGTATCAAAAGAATTTGAAGCGTTAGAAAGATTTGAACAAGTTGAAGCAGATTTAGTAAAACGTGCAAAATTATTAGGATTCTCGGATCAACAAATTGCAGTTTTAGTAAAAGGAGATCAAAACGTACACAGAAACGAATTAACAGTTCGTGAATTACGTAAAAACTTCGGAATTAAACCTGTTGTAAAACAAATTGATACGTTAGCAGCAGAATTCCCAGCACAAACAAATTATTTATATGTAACCTATCACGGAACTGAAAATGATTTGGAGCCAGAAACTGAGAAAGCAGTTTGTATTTTAGGATCTGGAGTTTATCGTATTGGTTCGTCTGTAGAGTTTGACTGGTGTTCTGTAAATGCAGCGCATACAGCATCAAAAAATGGTTACAAAACAATTATCATCAACTATAATCCAGAAACGGTTTCGACAGATTATGATGAGTCAGATCGTTTATACTTCGAAGAATTGTCTTTTGAACGTGTAATGGATATTTTAGATTTTGAACAACCTGAAGGAACAATTATTTCGACAGGAGGTCAAATTCCAAATAACTTAGCGATGAAATTGTACGATCAATCAATTAATATTTTAGGAACTTCTCCTTTAAGAATTGATGATGCAGAAAATCGTCACAAATTCTCTGAAATCTTAGACGAATTAGGAATCGACCAACCACGTTGGAAAGAGTTATCTTCTTTAGAAGCGATTCATAACTTCGTAGAAGAAGTAAATTTCCCAGTATTAATTCGTCCTTCTTATGTCTTATCTGGAGCTGCAATGAACGTAGTTTCAAATAAAGAAGAATTAGATGCTTTCTTAAAATTAGCGAAAGAAGTTTCTCCAGATTATCCAGTTGTAGTTTCTGAATTCGTACAAGGAGCAAAAGAAATTGAGTTGGATGCAGTTTGTCAAAATGGAGAAATTGTAGATTACGCAGTTTCTGAACACGTAGAATTTGCGGGAGTTCACTCAGGAGATGCAACAATGTATTATCCACCACAAAAAGTGTACATCGAAACAATTCGTCAAATGCGTAAAGTTGCAGCGAAAATTGCAAAACGTTTCGAAATTTCTGGACCAATGAACATTCAGTTTTTATCAAAAAATAATACAGTTCGTGTTATCGAAACTAATATTCGTGCTTCTCGTTCGTTTCCATTCGTATCGAAAGTTGCAGGAAATAATTTAATCGAAAAAGCAACAAAAGTTTTATTAGGATTAGAAGTAGAAAAAGGACATTCAGAAGTCGTTTACGATTTAGATTATGTAGGAGTGAAAGCTTCTCAGTTCTCATTTACACGTTTAGCAGGAGCTGACCCAGTTTTATCAGTTGACATGTCTTCGACAGGAGAAGTAGGGTGTATCGGTGATACAGCAGAAGAAGCTTTATTAAAATCAATGTTATCTGTTGGATATGAAATTCCTGAGAAAACCGTTTTAATTTCTGGTGGACCAATTGCTTCTAAAGTTGCTTTATTAGAGCCTGCGAAACAATTAATCGCAAAAGGTTACAAAATTTATGCAACAGAAGGAACGCACAAATTTTTTACAGAAAATGATGTGTATTCTACGCTTGTTTACTGGCCTTCTGATAAAAAAGAGCCAAATGTAATGTCTTATTTACATGACAAGAAAATTGATATGGTGATCAACATTCCGAAAAACTTAACAAAAGCGGAATTAGACAACGATTATCAAATTCGTCGTACAGCTGTAGATTTCAATATTCCGTTGGTAACAAATGCACGTTTAGCTTCGGCTTTCATTAATGCATTTACAAAATTATCGATGGATGATTTAAAAATCAAAACTTGGAATGAATACCGTAATAAATAGAAATTAGAATCTAGATATTAGAAGTTAGAAAGCCTCGCATTTGCGAGGCTTTTTTTATGTTATTTTTTTGAATTTGTCATTCCGACAAAAGAAGGAATCTAAATTTAATGCGAAGCTGAAACGAGTTCAATTTAAGTCATCCTGAACTTGTTTCAGGAACACATCATACGTGATTGCCTAATAATCTTGATTAAACATGAAGAAATGAATACACAATAATTCCAATAACAATTATTGAGAAAATAAACGTATTAATTCCTAAAAGTATAGCACCTTTAATTGTTGTAATGATAAATCCTTGGTTATAGAGTTTTTTCAACGCAAGGAAAAAGTAAACAATAATATATAAAACAATCAATGTATTAATTAAAGCTATTATGGCTGATACAGCATTACTATCAATATAATTTGAAAGTTTATTCAAAAGAAAAATTACCAAAATTGATAAAAGAATTACCGTAAAATAATGCAGTGTAAAAATTCCGTGATCAAAATACCACCATTTCTTTTTGTTGTAAAAAATCCATAAGAAGAAAGCAAACAAAGGCATGTATACAAACAAAACTTTCGGAATGACATGCAAAGATTTCTCAACAATAGCTTCTCCTAATTGTTCATCAGAAACCTTTCTTTTTCTCAACTCTTGGTATTTTTCAATAAAGGGAGATAATATTGGAACGTTATTTTTTACTTTAGATTGCAAGTTTTCAATAGATTCCTCGTTCAAATCTTCTAAAGAGTTTGCATTTTTATTTTTTTCAACTTCAGATTTTATTTTTGCACTTTGCTCGACAGTTGTCAATCCTTTGTTCTGTAAAGTGTCTATTGTAGCATTAAGTGCTTTTTGAATTTTTTCAGTATTTTCTATTGATATAGGTTCATTGGAACTATCATTATATTCAGTTTTATGAGAAGGAAATATAGAAATAAGGAAAAACGTTACAAAACTGACAAAAATGTACATTTTAACAGGATTAACAGAACTATTTCGTTTACCACTCAAATATTCTTTGGTTAAAACTCCAGGTTTCAAAAATAGTTTTTTGATTGTTTGCCAAAAACTTCCATCGTAATGAACAAAATCTTCGATAAAGTGAGTAAATAAAAAGTGAAACGGTTGACGTGTTTCTACATTTTCTTGTCCGCAATGTGTGCAATAATGTTCTTCTACGTAATGTCCACAATTTTGGCAATTATGATCTTCTCTTAGTTTTCCGTGACTCATGTGTTAATTCTTAGTGATGATAAATCTATAAAAAGATTATTTATTTTGAAATAATCACGAAGAAATATTTGATTAAATATAGATTAAGAAAATTAGCTTTTTTGTCTTTCTAAGTCATCCTGAACTTGTTTTAGGATCACATCATTTTATGATAAACTAAAGATAGATTCTCTACTTCGCTTCGTTCTAAATGACAATTGAGTAAATGTCATTCCGATGAAAGGAGGAATCTAAATTTATTTTCTTTTTCTAAAATTGAAAAATATACTAATAGTCAATAAAAATCCTAAAAGACTTAAACCTATCCAATAATATTTATTTCTTTTTTCGGCTGATAATTTATACAATTCAAACTCTTTTTGGATTAAATTCTCTTTACTTGAATTTGGAGGAGGCGGAATATTAAGAGTGTTTTTTTTCAGATATTCTTTACTAAGTTTTTCTAATTCTTCTAATTCAGATTGTTCAACAAATTTTAAATCAGAAGTTCTTGTACAAATATTTGTATAGATGCTAAAATCTGTGATAAATCCATAAATTAAATAGGTTTCATTTAATTCGAAGTTACTTCCGCAACCTCCAAACATTGATGAGGCAGGTGTGTAAATAGTTGTATAATATTTTTGTTTTTTATTTGTAATATCTATATTTTTTTTGAAATTTTTCTCGATTTCAAATGTATAAGCAAAAACAGGATTTGAAGAATAATCATAAAGAGTTGTATCAATTTTAATGACTTTTCCTATTATAATTTCATCAAATTCATCAAATGAATTTTTAACAGATGGAAATTCTCCACAACTACAACCAAACGTAAAAGTTGAGATTAAAAATATGAAAGTAAAAAAGTATTTCATTCAAATCAGTGTTTCCTCTAATTTACAATATTTATCCAAACAAAAAATCCACTTCAACAGAAGTGGATTTTTTTATTTCTTGTAAAAATAGTTAGCTTAAAACTCAGCGAAAAAAGCTTCTACTTTTTCTACGCCGTTTGCATCTAAAGCTTCAACCAATTCTTTTTTGATTTCAGTTAATTCTTTCTTTTTCGCTTTTTTCAAAACTGGTTTTGCAGTTTCCAAAAAGTTTTCGATTTGTTCTAAACCACGAGAACTTAAGAATTTTTCGTCTGTTTTTTTCAATTTAGCGTAAACTTGTACCAACATTCTACATTGTTCCAAAGCCAAAACGTATTCTTTTACAGTTTCTAACGTAATCATGTAATGCAACATCAATTGTACTGAAGGCATATTACGTTGATGACCAAATTTCGTGTATTTTTCTAATGCAATTCCAAAAGATTCTTTACTACGTTCGATATTTTTATTTAAAGCTGCAGAAATGACAACATTAAACCAATCGTCTGAATTATCAGAGTTTTGAGCGATATCGAAAAATGCATTATCCGCATTCTCAAAATCTTGTAAACTATAATATGATAAAGCAATTAATTTCTTAGCATCGTACATTTGTTTTGGGTCTTTTGCATCCAATAAACCTTCACAAATTTTGATACACATCTCGAAATTGCTGTTTCCAAATAAATCTCTCGCAGTGTTCAACAACGAATTAGTCGCATTCTGTTCCAACGCTTGCTCGTACATAAATTGACGCGCTCTCAAAACATCCTCGTATGTGATATAATCGTAATTGATTTTCATTTTTTTCGTCTCTTTGTTAATTCGCAACTAAATTAATTAAATCTTTAAGAAAGTACTTAATTATTTATCTTTTTTTAATAAATGTCGAATCACCGTTTCTGCCGCATGCAACCCGAATAAACCAGGCATCCACGAATTAGTTCCGTAAAACGATTTTTTATAATTTTTTCCATCCGTTAATTTAACCGAAGATTCATCAGGAACTTCTGTCGAAAAAACAGCTTTTACACCTTTATTAATTCCTTCTTTTTTTAATCGTTTTCTAACATTTTTTGCCAAAGGACAAACATCTGTTTTACTAATATCACGCACTTGTACTTTGCTTGCCAAATATTTTCCTCCAGCGCCCATATTGCTGATTACTTTAATTTTTTTGCGTTTTGCAGCTAAAATCAAATTAATTTTTGGTGTAACAGAATCGATGCAATCTAACACATAATCAAAATCTGGTGTGACGATTTCGTGTGTACGTTCTGGACTCAAAAATTCGTTGATACGCGTTAATTCTAATTCAGGATTAATGTCCATTAAACGATCGCCAACGATGTCTACTTTGTTCATTCCAACAGTTGAGTGTAAAGCGGGTAATTGTCGATTAATATTTGTAATATCAACAGTATCACCATCAACAATTGTCATTTTTCCAACTCCTGCGCGTGCGATAAATTCTGCGGCAAAAGAGCCAACTCCACCTAAACCAACAACTAAAATGTTCGAATTTTTTAGGATTTCTAAACCTTCTTCTTTGAATAATAATTCAGCTCTTTCTTGCCAAACTGCCATTGAAATGTATTTTAATTATGATTGAACTTCGTAACCGAAAACTGCTTTCCAATTTTCTGCTTGTTGAAGTTGTAATTCTTCGATTGTAATTTTTCTCAAATCCGCTGCAAAAGTATAAATTTCTTCAATAGAAATTTCGCTTGCATCATTCTCCAAAAAGAATTGATTCGCAGAAAGATTTGCAAATATAATTTGTAAGTTTTTGTTTGATAGAAGATTTTTACCAAAAGATGCAAAACAATTTTGCGCAATAATTTGATTGAGTAACTGTTCATTCTTATTGAAACCATGAAAAATAAACGGAATCGTCAATTTCATTTGTTTTCGAATCTGTAAAATTTCTTGATAAGCACGAACCGAATGTATAATGACTGGAAGTTGATATTGCATCGCAATTTCTAACTGTTTTTTAAAAACGTTGATTTGTAATTCAAAATCTGTTTCGCACAATTTATCTAATCCAATTTCACCGATTGCTAAACAGTTTTTATTCGAAATAGTTTGATTAATAATTTCGATTTCTTCCTTTATTGATGAGGTTTTGATGTAAGCTGGATGAATCCCAATTGAAAATAATTTAGCTTCATTATTCAACTCATTTGGAAACTGATTATACAGTTCCAAAACATCTGTTTGATCGGATAAATGATGTGTATGCGCGTTGAGAAACATAGTTCAAATTTAATCTTTTTCAATGATTTTTCGAAATGTTAAAATAGGAATAGAATTTGCTATAGGAATTTGAATGAATTCAGATCATATTTTAAGTCCAAAAATGTTGAAGTTTTTGCCATGGCTTGGTGCGATGGCAATTTTTATGCAAGCTTTGGACGCTACAATTTTAAATACATCTTTACCTACAATTGCAAAAGAATTAGGAAAATCGCCTTTAGAAATTCAGTCGATTATTGTTGCGTATACGTTAACAATCGCTTTGTTAATTCCTTTGAGTGGTTGGCTTTCGGATAAATACGGAACGAAAAAAGTTTTTCAATCTGCTATACTGATTTTTACACTTGGATCCACACTTTGCGCATTTGCCACAACTTTACCTTTTTTAGTCATTTCACGCGTTATACAAGCGATTGGAGGATCGATGATGGTTCCTGTTGTACGTTTAGCAATTTTATATGCTTATCCAAAAAGTGAATTATTAAAAGTAATTAATTTTATCACCATACCAGGGTTAATAGGACCACTTTTAGGACCAACAATTGGAGGTATTTTGGTTGAAACTTTATCATGGCATTGGATTTTCATCGTGAATATTCCATTCGGAATTATTGCACTTTGGATGACAACTTTTGCGATCCCCGATTTTAAACATCCAGTTTTTAAATTTGATATCAGAGGTTTGATTCTTTTTAGTGGAGGAGTTACTGTCTTAACATTGATTATGGAATTGACATCTTCTCGTGTGATTGGCCTGCAAACTGTATTGGCATTGACTGTAGTTTCTGCCTTTTTGATTGGTTTGTATATTTATCATGCAAAACATAAACAACATCCTTTAATCGATTTGAATTTGTTTAACATTAGAACTTTGCGAATTGGTATTATAGGAAATCTTATTACACGATTAGGAATTGGAGGAATACCTTTTCTTATTCCGCTTTTATTGCAAGTTGGTTATGGATATTCGGCTACTGTAGCGGGATTAATTATGATTCCATCTGCAACAAGTAACATTATTGCAAAATCGTTTGTTGTGCCAATTGTGAATAAATTTGGTTATCGAAATACGTTGATTTCCAATACAATAACTTTAGGGTTAATCATTTGTATGTTTTTCTTTTTAGAATCGAAATCACCAATTTATTATATCATTCCGTTAATGGTTTTGAATGGATTTTTTAGTTCAATTCAATTTACGGCGATGAATACCTTGTCTTTAGCAGATTTGGACGAAAATACATCCAGCGAAGGGAATAGTTTATTATCGGTTACACAACAATTATCACTAACATTTGGAATTTCTGTAGCTGCATTAATTTTAGGTGTTTTTAGACAAGCAGGATTTGTAAATGGAGTGGAAGTACAAGCTTTTCGTTATTCATTTTTGACGATGGGCGTGATGACTATTTTATCAACTTACATCTTTTTCAAATTAAGAGAATCTGATGGCGCTTCAATGTCGGGGAAGAAATAAAATTTAGAACATAAAAAAATCTCTACCAAGTAGAGATTTTTTTCGTTTTATATTATTTTGATTTAATCATTGTAAAAATGATGGCGAAGTTCACCTTTCAAGTTTGCTTCGTATTGCGTTTTGAATTCTTCTTTCGAAAGGTTTTGACCTAATAAATAAATGGCTTTGGTAATTGCAGCTTCCATTGTCAAATCATAACTCGAAATTGCGCCCATATTTAGTAACGCATCACTTGTAGCATAACGTCCAAGTTCTACCATTCCGCCAGCACATTGCGTGTTGATGATAAGATGAACTCCTTTATTCGTTACTTCTTCCAGCAATTCAATAAACCAACTATCGGTAAAAATATTTCCTGTTCCGAAAGCCTCAATAATAAAAGCTTTCATGTTCGGAGCGTTTAAAACACTTTCGATAAAAGAACGATTCATTCCAGGGAAAATCTTCAAGACACCAACATCAGCATTTAGATTTTTGTTGATCGAAAGTTTATCCGTAACAACATTTTTTAACAATAAATCTTCTTTCACTTCCAGATGAACACCGGAAACTCCAATTACTGGATAATTCGGCGACTCGAAAGCATCAAAGTTTTCTGCATTAATCTTAGTTGTTCTATTCGCACGAAACAATTTATATTCAAAATACACACAAACTTCCTTGATAATTGGTTTGTCATTTTTACGTAACGAAGCCAATTGAATCGAAGTAATTAAGTTTTCTTTCGCATCTGTGCGCAAATCTCCAATTGGTAATTGCGAACCAGTGAAAATGACAGGTTTCTCGAGGTTATCAATCATAAAACTCATTGCAGAAGCTGTATACGCCATTGTATCTGTTCCGTGCAAAACAACAAAACCATCATAGTTTTCGTAGTTTTGTTGAATGGTTTCGGCAATTTCTATCCAATATTTAGGTTTCATATCAGACGAATCTATAGGCGTATCGAAACTATGATAATCGAAAGAACAATCTAACAGACCCAATTCCGGAATTTGTTTCAACAAATTATCAAAATTGAAAGGTTTCAAGGATTGGTCACCATAATCTTTCGCCATTCCAATTGTTCCTCCTGTGTAAATTAATAAAATTTTTGTTTGCATGCGGTTTGATTAATTTCTGGTTAAAATTAACCATTATAAAAAATCTGTACAACATCTTTTCTTAAACTCCGATATTTTGTAAATTGGATAAATAATTGTGAACATAAATTTAAACTATCAACTTGATGAAACTATTACTTTTAGCCATTACAACTTTGTTAACATCAGCTTATGTTAATGCACAATCTGATGAAGGATTGTTTGAAGTTGAGTACGAAATGAACGGACAAGAACTGAAATCTTTTGCTTTTTCTACGGATAATTGTGCGCAGAATTTGATTGTGAAATCGTGGGAAAATTGGGTAACGAACAAAGAAGGTTCTTCTGCTTTTTTGAAAAGACATGAAGCGAGTAATATCAAGTTCAAAAATTCGCAAGATGTGTATAAATCTGTGATTAGTTTGGTTGATGAAGAAAACGGAAAAACGACCGTGATTAATACATTAACTGATCAAAATGGAATGACGTTTAATAGTAATTCGGCAGAGTTTGATAAAATTTATGCGCAATTGCAAGATTTAGCGACTAAAACGAAACAAGGTTGTGTACGAAATGAGTTGAGGTTAGCGAACGAAAATATGATTCGATTGACAAAAGATAACGCTGATGCACAATTGAAAAAAGGAAACTCAATCAAATCATATCTAAAAGATAATAACACCTTATTGAAATTAGAAAGTAAAAAGCAAGCTTTGGGTGATAAATTGGATTTGGTGGTGAATCAATTGGAAAGAGAATCAAATGATAAAGTAACTGATGGCTTGATGAAGAAAAAGATAAAAACAGAAAATTCTTTGCGATCGATAGAAGATCAAGTAGTAACATTGAGCGGAAAAATACAAACTGCTGAAGAGAACGATAAAGGTTTAGACGCAAAAATTAATCAATTAACAAGTCAAATTCAGCAACAACGCTCGATTACAGAAAATTTAAAAAAGAAATATTCATCAATTGCACGATAATTGTTAGAGAAATTATATATTTACTAAATATCAACAAATAAATATTATTAAAATCAACTCGTTATGGGATTATTTTCATTTATCAAAAATGCCGGAGAAAAAGTCTTCGGAGGTGCAGAAACACCAGAAGAAAAAGCAGCTAAAGTACAAGAACAAGTTGCAAAACAAGGATTTGATTTGTCAGGAGTAACTTTTTCTGCTGATGGAGATAAAATTGTGGTAGCTGGACAAGCGTTGGACATCAACGAGAAACAAAAAATTTTAGCAACAGCAGGTAACATTGATGGAGTGGAAGGAGTAGAAGATCAATTAACATTGAAAACACCTTTAAAAATCGAAATTCCAGACTTATCTAAGACAATGTATACTGTGAAAAGTGGAGATTCTTTATCTAAAATTGCAAAAGAAGTTTATGGAGATCCAATGCAGTATCCAAAAATTTTCGAAGCAAACAAACCAATGTTAAAACACGAAGATAAGATTTATCCAGGTCAGGTTTTATATATTCCTCAGGATTAATACAATAGAAATAAAATATTAAGGTTAAAACTCCTACAACCAAATGATTGTAGGAGTTTTATATTTTTACAGCATGGTTTTTGCAGAATATATACTCGCAATAAAAAATAATAACATATATTCGTATAACTGAAATAAAAAAAATAATTATGAAAGTTTCAATTTTGCCAGTAGCGGTTATCGCTGCTTCAACTTTATTTAGTTGTGTGAGTCAGAAGAAGTATGATGAATTACAAAATAAATTCAATTCTGCTTACTCTGAGAACCAAGGATGTCAAACAGAATTGGCTGTAGCGAAAGCTAAATTAGCTAATTTTGAATCTAACCAAGGTCAGTACGAAAACACAGTTCAGAGTGAAAGAAATCAAATTAAACAATTACAAGAGCAATTGAAAAATTGTATTAATGGTGGTTCTAAAAATGTTTCTGAATTAGTGAACGAAATCAATCAGTCTAACAAATACATCAAACATTTGATCGATGCGAAAAGCAAATCGGATAGTTTGAACATGGTTTTAACAAACAACCTAACACGTTCTTTATCTAGCAACGAAGCAAAAGATGTTGATGTTAAAGTTTTAAAAGGTGTTGTTTACATTTCGTTAGCTGATAACATGTTGTACAAATCTGGTAGTTACGAAATTTCGCCTGCTGCAGGAGAAACTTTAAGTAAAATTGCGAAAATCATCAACGACTATAAAGATTACGATGTATTGATTGAAGGTAACACAGATAATGTGCCAATTTCTAAACCAAACATCCGTAACAACTGGGATTTATCTGCTTTACGTGCATCTTCTGTTGTACAAGCGTTACAAAACCAATACGGTGTTGATGGTAAACGTTTAACAGCTGGTGGACGTGGAGAATTTAATCCATTAACTACAAATGCTACTGCGGAAGGAAAATCTAAAAACCGTCGTACACAAATTATTATCTTACCTAAGTTAGATCAATTTATGGATTTAATTGGGCAAGCTCCAAAAAACTAATTTTGATAAAAAAATCAAATTAATATAGAAAGAGCCACTTTAAAGTGGCTCTTTTTTTGTAACTTTTTCCAAATTTTAATCAATACCAATGGAACTATATTATTCTTTTTCGGTTCTAATTGTTCTTGCTGCATTATTTTCTTATGCAAACCTTCGATTCCTAAAATTACCTGGAACAATTGGAATTATGATTATCGCCATGTTAGTATCTGTCGCTATCCGTTTATTGGGAGATAGCTATTTTCCTGATGCTACAAAAGACATGTTTCAACTCTTTAATAGTTTAGACTTTAATGAAATATTGATGGGCGCAATGCTTAATTTTCTGCTTTTTGCAGGCGCAATGCACGTTAATATCTTAGATCTGAAAAACTTGAGATGGACAATTGCTACTTATGCTACAATTTCGGTAGTATTATCAGCATTTATTATATCAGCAATTTTATATTATATCGCGCCATATTTTGGTATTCAAATTCCGTATATCTATTGTTTATTGTTCGGAACATTAATTTCTCCAACTGATCCAATCGTTGTATTAGGAATTTTGAAACAAGCAAAAGTTCCTAAAATTATTGAGACAAAAATTACAGGAGAGTCACTATTTAATGATGGTGTAGCCGTTGTAATGTTCGCAGTAGTTTTACAAATAGCAACTAATCCAAGTTTTGATGCTGACTTTGCAAGTGTTTCAAAATTATTCTTGATGGAAGCTGGAGGCGGAATTTTACTTGGACTATTATTAGGATTTACAGCTTCTAGATCCATGAAAAAAATTGATGATTATAAAGTTTCAGCTTTAATTACATTGTCGATTGTAATGGGAGGATTTTTGATTGCAAAAGAACTTCATGTTTCGAGTCCTTTAGCTATGGTTATCGCAGGTTTAATAATCGGAAATTATGGAAAGAGATTCGCAATGAGCAAAACAACTCAAGATTATTTAAACAAATTTTGGGAGCTTATTGATGAGATAATGAACGCTATTTTATTCCTTTTTATAGGTTTCGAATTGTTATTAATAGAAGATTTAATGGATCAAATTCTATTAGGAATTGTCACAATTTTTATCGTCTTATTATCTCGAACATTATCAATTGTGATTCCAGCTCGTACTATTTTAAGAAAAAATACCTTTTCCAAAGGTTCGCTTATCGTTTTAGTTTGGGGAGGAATTCGTGGTGGAGTTTCAATTGCATTAGTTCTTTCGATGCCAAATTCGGAATGGAAAGATTTGTTATTAGAGATTACATATATCGTTGTTTTATTTTCAATTGTTATTCAAGGTTTAACTGTTGGTAAAGTAGCACATCGTGTTTTAAAAGACGAATCTGATGAAGCAAATAAAGAAGAAATGGAAGATTATCTTAATTCATCTAAATTGTAATGTTCGAAAGTCAATTAAAATTATTTACGCAATCTTATGATGACGCAATTTTTTATAATAATGACGCTAAGGTTGATGGTACAATTGGAGCAAAGTTGCACTTGTCTTACTATTATATCGACATTCCCTATAAAAATTGTTTGATTTATGTAGAACAAGAATTAGGAAATCATAATCTAGGAAAAATTCGAGTAACCTTAGATAAAATATCGTTACCAATTTTTACGATTACGAATATTAATCATCTTGTCAATTTATTTTTAAGAAAGAAACAGATTCTAAAAGTTGATTGTAGCAATGAATCTTTTAAACATTATTTACAGAATTTATTGATTGAAACTAATCTTGAAAAAATAGCAAAGGATAATTTATTCGAACCTAAAATATCAAGTAAAATTGAAGGTGAAAATTTGGTTATAGAAACAATTTACCATTTAGAATTTGAAGAAAAAATAGAAGCTTTGAAAGCTTTAATCGAATTTTACAAGAAATTAATTTCATATTAGCAAAAGCAACAAGCGCATCTATAGATGCGCTTGTTGCTTTAACAGAAGTTTAGAATTTAAAATGGTCTAGTTCACGAATTAATCTTTATTTTTAATAGAAATTAGAACAAGCCAACAGAATGAAATTAAAAGATTTATCTAATCAACTCGAAATATCTTTAGGAAGTTTACAGAATTTTATCAATGATTTTAATATTGATTTGAGTTTTTGTATTGACGAAAATTTTAATGTAACACAACAATTTATAGCATTTTCGGAAGAGAATAAAGACTTCTTAAAAAAATATGCAGAAGATTATTCCAAAGAAAAAACAATAGAAGAAATCGCTAAAACAATTGGAGCGAAAGAAGAAGAAGTGCTTCATTTTTTTGTAACAAATGGAATTCCTGCTGAGGTTGCAAAGCAGATGAAAACGGGTGTGTCAAGTTATTTGATTCATTCTTACATTGGGGGAAAATATCCGTTTATAGAAAAAGCATTTCCGCAATGCGAAGATTTTTCTGGTAAAAGCTTAGTCGGTTATACTGATTTGTATTTTTATATGACTGATATGTTAGATCCATTTATAAGCAAAGATCAAATAGAAAGTTGGGGAATCTCAAAACCTGCGGGATTGATTTTGTATGGACCTCCAGGTAGTGGAAAAATATATTGGGCAAAGAAAATAGCGGATATGATTGGTTATGAATTTGTACATATTTTCAATGATTATTTAGTTGGGAATTTTGATAACAAAAAGAATAAATTCTCCGATTTTCTTTCAAAAAAGATGAATCAACCCAAAACATTATTGTTTATTGATTCGTTCGACGAAATACTACATTCTACTTCTGTAAATACCATTTATCCAGAAATGGTCGATTTGTTTTATTCCGTTCTTAGACATATTCAGAAAAATGACACGAAAGAACTTTTGATTGTTGGAGCTGTTGAATCTTTGGCAAATTTGAATGATGAAATCGTTGCGCCTGGTCGTTTTGATTTACATATTCCTATTTTTCCTCCAACTTTTGACGAGCGCAAACAATTACTTTTACACCACATGACCGCAAATCTGGCACAAGATTCTCCGTTATTATCAATTTTGAAAAATCAAAATGCATTGAACAAAGATTTCTGGACGCCTTATGCGGCTGAAATGAGACTTTTTTCAAACACAATGATGATTGATTTTACACAATCGCTTAAAAAACGTTTGTACGCGTTGTATAGAAAAGATGAAACGAAAAATATTGTGATGACAGAAAAGGTATTGTTTTCGGCATTCCAAGAAGCAAAATCGAAATTAACGCCTGATTATTTAAAACATTGTGCAATTTTCTTAACAGAAGCCAAGCAAAATGTTGGTCAAGATTTTCCACATCGTCTGATCGAATTAAATGCTGATTTAGAGTTTTATTTATCATCAAAAGAAATTCCGATTACTAAAATTGGTTTCAAGCAAAGTGATGAAGCAATTTCTCCTACAGCTCAACCAGCAGTTGAAGAAACTAAAGAAGTTCAAAATAAATAATATAAAATCAAAAAAGCGCTCGTAGAGCGCTTTTTTGATTTTATAAAATGATTAAAACTTACAAAGTTTTAAATGTTAATAATAAGATATTTCCTTTGTAAAGATGTAATTCTTTTCCAGAAACTTCGTAACGATTTACACTTTTCAACATCGATAAAAATGCTTTTTCTTCTTGCAAATTAGGACAAGCCATTTTAGTTTCAGAAAAATTAACAAAGCTTGTTACGCCGCTAACTTTTGTAAAATCAGCATTGAAATTGTTGCAACCCGCAAAACCACTTACAGTCGAATTCGCTTCGTCAATAATCAACATTACGTCCTTATCGTACAAACCTTTTACTACGTTGTTATCGTTGATCAAATACCAATTTTGATTTGAAATCGAAACTTCCGATTTAGGTTTAATTTTAGCAGTACTTGCGCTTGTAGAACAAGAAGTTGCTATAAAACTCATCAAAATAGTTGCTGAAAATAAAGTTACAATCTTTTTCATTTTTCGGAATATTTTATCTCAACTCAGCGTTGAATTTTTCTTGATACAATTTGATTAATTTATTCATTAAACCATCAATTTCTTGATCGCTTAATGTTTTATTTTCGTCTTGAATCATAAAACTTAAAGCATACGATTTTTTACCAGTTGGCAATTTATCTCCTTCGTAAACGTCAAATAAATTAACAGCTTTCAACAAATTCGTTTTCACTTCTTTTGTCGCTTTGTACAATTCTTCATATTTCACAGAAGAATCAAGTAATAAAGCTAAATCTCTACGAGAACCTGGAAATTTAGAGATTTCTTTGTATTTCAAATCGTGTTTGTTTGCTAAAGCAACCATTGCATCCCAATTTAATTGAGCAAAGAAAACATCTTGATTAACGCCTAATTTTTTCGCTAATTTTTTGCTGATGATTCCTAGTTTTCCTAATGATTTTTGACTAGAAATAAACTCAATTCCATCTAAGAAATTATCATCTTTTGCAGGTAATTCATCTGTAATTTGAATATCTAATCGAACAAAAATTTGTTTAATCAAACCTTTTAAATCAGCAAATGAAGCTTTACGTAAATTTCCTGTCCACGATTCGCTATTAAAGTTTCCTGAAAGAACGATTCCTAAACATTTATTTTCTTCGTAAATCCCATCAATTTTGCGGTAAACTTTCCCAAATTCGAATAATTTAACATCCGAATTACGACGGTTGATATTAAACGCAACATTTTCTAATAAACCATTCAACAAAGTGCGGCGCATTACAGCTAAATCAGCCGAAAGCGGATTTAACATGGCAACACTTTCTCCTTCTGGATAAAAGAAAACTTCTTCGTATTCTTTTTTCGTTAACGAGTTATTCATCGCTTCATTGAATCCGAAAGAAATCAATTGACGCGCAATAAAATCTTCGATTTTATCTGGACTAACTTTTTGATTTGGAACATAAGAAAACGAGAATTTTGAAGGAATTTCAATATTATCGTATCCATAAATTCTCAAAATATCTTCAATCAAATCCACATCACGTTGTACATCTACACGATAAGCAGGAACTTCTAAATCTAAAATTCCATCATTTTCTGCCAAAATTTTAATTTCTAAATTCTCTAAAATCGATTTTATTTTATGTTCTGGAATTTCAACTCCTAATAATTCAACCACTTTATGTAAACGTAATTTTACATTAAAGTTTTGAATTGGATTTTCGTAAATATCATCAATATTAGATGCAATTTCAGCGCCAGCGATTTCAACTAACATCATTGCAGCTTTTTTCAATGCATCGATTGTTGTGTTAGGATCAATTCCACGTTCAAAGCGGAAAGAAGCATCTGTATTCAACGCATGTGCTTTTGCACCTTTACGAATTGTTACAGGTTCAAAATATGCTGATTCTAAGAAAATAGTTGTCGTAGCATCTGAAACTCCAGAATCTTTTCCTCCGAAAACTCCCGCAATACACATTGGATTATTTTCGTTGCAAATCATCAATTCATGTCCTTTTAATGTACGTTCAACGCCATCTAAAGTTGTGAATTTTGTTCCTTCTGCTAATTTTTGAACGATCACTTTATTTCCTTCAATTTTAGCTGCATCAAAAGCATGTAAAGGTTGTCCTAAATCGTGTAAAATGTAATTGGTAATATCAACCACATTATTAATTGGCGATAATCCGATAACTTTCAAACGATTTTTTAACCAATCTGGCGACTCAGTAACTTTTACATTTTTTAAGTAAACACCTGCATAACGAGGCGCTGCTTCTGTATCTTTAACCTCGATAGAAATAGGGCTTTTTCCGAAATCTGTCGTAGGATAATTTGATACATCATATGTTTTGAATGTTGACGCAATATCACGAGTTTTAAGAGCAGCGTGTAAATCACGCGCTACACCGAAATGTGACATTGCATCTGCACGATTTGGCGTTAAACCAATTTCGATTTCGTGATCAACTTCATCATTTTTTCCGAAAAGATCAAACGTAGAAGTTCCAGGTTTTAAATCTTCTGGTAAAACTAAAATACCAGAATGATCTGTACCAATTCCTAATTCTACTTCAGAGCAAATCATTCCGAAAGATTCTTCACCACGAATTTTTGCCTTCTTGATTTTAAATTCACCATCTGGCGAAGGTAAAACCGTTCCGACAGTTGCCACAGGTACATTTTGACCCGCTGCAACATTAGGAGCACCACAAACAATTTGCGTTTCTTTTCCGTCTCCTAAATCTATTTTAGTAACTTTTAATTTATCTGCATTTGGATGAGGTACAGCTGATAAAACTTTACCAACTAATACGGTTTCCAAATAATTTTTAGCTCCACCTACTTGCTCTACACCTTCTACTTCAAGACCTGTACTTGTAAGTGTAGCAGACACTTCATCAAGTGTGATATCTGTATCAATGTAGGTTTTTAGCCAATTGTATGAAATTTTCATTGTATTGTATAAATGAATTTTATGTATTCTTTTTGATTATGCGTTTAACATAACTGGCATAACTAACATTAAGATTTCTTCGCCATCTTCTAGTCCATCAACTGGTTTGATGATTCCTGCACGATTTGGCTCAGACATTTCCAATGTTATTTCTTCTGATTGTAAATTGTTCAACATTTCGATTAAGAAACGAGAATTGAAACCAATTTGTAAGTCAGTTCCGTTGTAATCACAAGGAAGTCTTTCTTCTGCTTTGTTTGCAAAATCGATATCTTCAGCAGAAATTGTCAATGAATTTCCAACTAATTTTAATCGAACTTGGTTTGTTGTTTTGTTAGAGAAAATTGCCACACGTTTTAAAGATGTTAAGAATAAGTTTCTGTTAATCGTTAATACGTTTGGATTTTCTTTTGGAATTACCGCTTCATAATTAGGATATTTACCATCAATCAAACGACAAGTTAATACGATGTTTTGGAATGAAAAGCGTGTATTTGTGTTGTTGTATTCGATTGTTACATCGTCATTATTTCCTCCTAAAATATTTTTCAATAAGTTAAGTGGTTTTTTAGGCATAATATATTCAGCAGCTTGTAAATTATCTAAACCGTTGCGAGTGTATTTTACCAAACGATGTGCATCTGTAGCAACAAAACGGAAAACATCTGCATTTGCTTGGAAGAAAACTCCTGTCATAATTGGACGTAATTCGTCGTTCCCTGTCGCAAAAATAGTTTTGATAATAGCCTCTGATAAAATGCTTGCACTAAGTGTTGTAGAGCTTGCGTCTTCGATATCTGGTGTTTGAGGATATTCGTTTGCGTCTTCAAATGCTAACTGGTAATTTCCTTGTTCTGAAACAATTTCCAACGTATTTCCTTCTTTTTGGATAAAAGTAAGTGGTTGCGCTGGGAAAGTTTTCAACGTGTCAGTTAAGATTTTTGATGGAATTGCAATTTTTCCATTATCATTAGACTCAACTTCTAAAGTTGTTGAAATTGTTGTTTCTAAATCAGAACCAGTGATAGTTAATTGGCTACCATCCAATTCGAATAAAAAATTATCAAGGATTGGTAAAGTATTATTAGAGTTAATAACTCCTCCGATTAAGTTAACATTTTTTAATAACGTGTTGCTCGATACAATAAATTTCATATGAAGAATATTTCCTTAAATATATCTAACAAATGTAATAAATAATCAAGTAAAAAACTCAAACCTATACATTAAATATTATATAGAATGGCTTGTTGTTGATTATCAAATAGAAAGATGATTGTAAATTGATTGTTATGATTTGTTTAAATTTTCTTTGAATTAAAAACTTTTCACCCGTAAATTTGTCTTGTATATCGAGACTTTTAACAAATCTTTTTGACCAAATCTCATCCAAAAAGATTAATTTGAATTTAAAATAATATTCTATGAAAATTGAATTGAATTTAGAAGGAAAAAACGGCGTTTTTATACTTCTTGATGAGAATAATAAAGAAGTTGGCGAATTAACTTTTATGCTTAAAGAAGAACAAATGTTGATTAATCATACAGGTGTTAATCCCAAATTGAGAGGGCAAGGTTTGGCAGAAAAGTTAGTGTTAGAAGCTGTAGATTATGCAAGAAAAAATCAGTTGAAAATCATACCATTTTGTAGTTATGTGAGCGTTTATGTTGGTAAACATCCAGAAGTGCAAGATGTAATTTAGAAAATTATGAATTTAGAAAAAGTTTTTGAACACAACCAAGAGTGGGTAAATAAACGTTTAGGGCAAGACGAGCAATATTTTGATAAGCTTTCGGCTGGTCAAAATCCAGAAGTGCTTTACATTGGTTGTTCAGATAGTCGTGTGACGGCAGAAGAGTTGTTGGGAGCGGAGCCAGGGGAGGTTTTTGTACACCGCAATATAGCTAATATGGTAATTAGTTTGGATATGAATACCACTTCTGTTTTGGACTATGCGGTAGAACACCTAAAAGTGAAACATATTGTAGTTTGTGGACATTATAATTGTGGTGGGATTAAATCTGCAATGATTCCGAAAGATTTAGGAATTATGAATCCTTGGTTGCGTAATATTCGTGATGTTTATCGTTTACATTCAGAAGAATTGAATGCAATCGAAAACGAAGGAATGCGTTACAACCGTTTGGTAGAGTTAAATGTACAAGAACAATGTGTAAATGTGGTAAAAAATCCTTTTGTACAACGTGCAATGGAAAATGGATTAGAAGTACATGGTTGGGTGTTCGATTTGTTTACTGGAAAATTAATTGATTTGAATTTAAACTTCGATACAATCTTAGAAAATATCAAAGAAATCTACGATATCAACGAATAAATTTAACATTTTGTTATATTTGGTATAATAATTGTTTTTAAGACTGTTAACCAAACTATATCAATGATTAACAACCGTTGGATAAAAAGAATCGGTATCGCTTTAATTTCTATTATTGCGGTACTTTTTATTTTAAGTTTTTACATCTCCTATTTTCTGAATGATCGACTTCCAAAAATCATTGCAGAAAAAAACGATACGGCTTATAATCTGACTTACGAAGATTTGAGCTTTTCTATTTTTAATTCATCTTTATCGCTAAAAAATGTCGAAGTTTCTCCCAAAGATTCTTTGTTAATAAAGGATTCGATTGACGCAACAGGAAAAGTCAAAGAAATAAATGTTGTCGGTATCAATTTTATAAAATTAATTACCAAAAAAGAAGTTGCTGCCTATTCAATCAACATCAATAATCCTTCTGTAAATTATTATCTTAAAGAGAAAAAAGATTCGGTCAAAAAAGATACAGCACAATCCAAAGTTGGGCAAAGTATTGATGTTTCCAATGTGAATATCAACAATGGCGAGTTTAATTTGTATTCTCAATCTGGAAAAAAACATATTGCAAATGTTTCTAATTTTTCGATCGATTTCGACGGCGTTCGTTTCAATGAGCGAACAGCGGACAAAAAAATTCCGTTCAGATATTCTGCTTTTGACATCAAATTAGATTCGATGTTTTTTGTAGTAAAAGATCAACAATTGATTAGAGCACGAAAAGTTCGTTTTAATGAAACTGATTTTGAGTTGGACAATTTCTTGATGAAACCGCTCAAAATGAACGGAAAAATGTACGTTCCAAACGATTCTGAAAATGATTTATTGGATATTGAATCACCACTTCTTTCACTTTCCAAGATGGATTGGGGATTTACTTCGGAAGATAAATTATATTTTAAAACAGATTTAATCAAATTCAAAAATCCAAAAATTACCATTATTTCTGCTAAACCAGAGAATAAAGTTGAGAAAGAAACAATCAAAAAAGTAAGCATAAAAACGGAAGATGCGGAGTTAATTAATATCAAAAAATTGCAAATAGAAAACGGTAAAATTCGTTCACTTTTCTCTAATGCAAAAACGGTAAAATATGCAATAAACAATGTTGCATTAAATATCGAAGGAATAAAAATGAATGCGTTGACGCGAACAAATGATATTCCGATTGATTACAAAACTTTCCGTATTAAGTTGGATTCGATGTATTATCGATTGAATGAAATGCACACATTAACAGCATCTAATTTTGATTTGACAGAAAAGAAATTGATTCTGAAAAATTTCAAAATGAAACCATTGATTTCAAAAAATCAATTTAATAGAAACTATACAAAATCAAATACGTTATTAGATGTCGAAGCGCCAATTTTGACGTTGAATAATAACAGTTGGGGAATAAAAAATGGTGATTTCTATTTTCATACAAATTCAATCAAATTGGATGAGGTAAATGTGAAAATCATCGATCAAAAGAATGAAAAAGTTATTGCGAAGAAAGTTGAAAAAGCAACAGAAAAGTTCTTGATTAATTTTAATCTTGGAATTGATACGATTCAAATCAAGCAATCTCGTTTTATTGCTTCACAAAAATTTGATTTCAATAATGTTAATTTGACGGTTTTAGGATTGAAAAATGATTATGGGAAAGAATTTCATGTTAATCATGTTATTTTCAAAAATCCAAAATTTACAATTTATGGACAGCCAAGACGAGTGGCGCAGCGCGAAGGAAAAACCTCAAAAGAGTTTAATGATGTTATAAAAGTTGATAAAATTTCGTTGGTAAATGGACATTTAGATGTGATTCCTTATCAACAAAAAACGCCGAATTTAACATTGAAGCAAATTCAGTTAGCATTTAATCATATTAATGTTGATCCAAAAACAATTCAAGAAGCGATTCCTTTTTCTTATAAATCTGTATTACTGAAATCTTCGGGAATTGATTTCGATTTAGGAAAAACGTATAAGATGAATACTGGAACTTTGCAGTTTCAGAATGGGAATTTGACCTTAAACCAATTAAAATTAACACCAAAACTTTCTCGAAAAGCGTATACAGCTTCATTAGATAAACAGGCCGATTTATACACTGTTTCTGTCAATCAATTACAAGGAAATGGAATTCAGTGGGGAATTTCTCCATCCAAAGATTTCTTTTTGAAAGCAAATCAAATAAAATTGAACCAGCTTTATGCTAACATTTATAGAAGTTTGGTTCCGCCTGATGACACAAAACGTAAAACAATGTTTTCACAAAAATTACGCGAAATGAAATTTGATTTAGGGGTGAAACAATTGCAATTGGTCAACTCTAAATTAGAATATGAAGAGGAAACGGCTAAAAGTATCGGAACAGGAAAATTGACGTTTTCATCTATAAACGCAACGGTTAAAAATGTCAATTCGGGTTATCGTAAAACATCTTTACCAGACGTTGATGTTGATTGGCGTTCAGAATTTATGAATGGAGATTTGCGTGCAAATTGGACATTTAATCCAATGAATCGTTCAGAGAAATTTAATATCAATGGTTCAATTTCAAAACTTCCTGCAAAAAATCTCGATCCTTTTGTGAAACCATATCTTAAGGTTTCTGTAGACGGATTTTTCAATCAAATAAAATTTAATTTTGATGGAAATGATAAAGTTGCTGGAGGAAATTTTGGAATAGATTATCAAAATTTGAAAGTGAATGTTTTGCGTGATGATGGTTCGAAAAGGAAATTATTATCAGCAGTTGGAAATGCGGCGGTAAAGAATGATTCTCGTGGAAAAATGAAAGAAGAAAAAGTAGAAAATATCGAACGAAAACAGGATAAATCATTTTTTAATTTCTTTTTAGCTTGTATCTTAGACGGTCTTAAAAAAGCACTTTTAATTATTTAAGAAAATGAAAAGAACAGTCTTCATAACCGGAGCAACATCTGGCATAGGAATGGCGACAGCAAAGAAATTAGCACCAAATTATCGTTTAATTTTGTGTGGGCGTCGTCAAGATCGATTAGATGAAATTCAGGCAGAATTGAGTCAAATTACGGAAGTTAAAACCATTCAATTTGATGTTCGAGACAAGGAAGCTGTTTTTAATGCAGTAGAAAGTTTAGAAAATGAGTGGAAAAATATTGATGTTTTAATCAATAATGCAGGAAATGCACACGGATTAGCACCTTTTGATACAGCTGATTTGGAAGATTTGGAAGCGATGATTGATATCAATGTAAAAGGATTAATTTACGTTTCGAAAGCAATTATTCCAATTCTTAAAGAATCATCAAATGCGCATATCATCAACCTTTCGTCGATTGCAGGAAAAGAAGTTTATCCAAATGGAGGAACATATTGTGCGTCGAAAGCGGCAGTAGAATCGTTGAGCAAAGGAATGCGTTATGATTTGTTGCCTTACGGAATCAAAGTTTCCAATATTGCGCCAGGAGCAGTGGAAACAGAATTTTCTTTGGTTCGTTTCAAAGGAAATCAAGAACTTTCTGATAATGTATACAAAGGTTTTGAGCCATTGGTTGGAGAGGATATTGCAAATGCAATAGAGTATTTGTTGCAACAACCAGAACATGTACAAATTGCCGATGTTACAATCTTTCCAAAAGCGCAAGCTGGAGGAACTGTTATTTATAAAGGATAATTTATTAAAATATATTCAATTGAAAGCCTCTATTTTAGAGGCTTTTTTATTTTATTCGAAAAAAGTTTCAAAATCGATGTAACACTTTTTAGTATTGAGCTGTCTTATTAGTAAAAGCACTCAATATGAATCAAGAAACGTTTAAAACATCGGTATTTGTCCACAAGGATAAGCTGTATCGTTTTGCGCGTAGGATTTTGATTAGTGATGATGAAGCGTTTGATGTTGTGCAAGAAATATTAATGAAATTGTGGGAAAAACGCGATTCGTTAATTGAAGTGGACAACATTGAGGCTTATGCAATGCGAATGGTAAATTATGAATGTATAAATCGATTACGAAAATTTGATGTTCGAGAGAATTATAAAAATACAACGCAAATCAATTTGAGTATTCAAGAAGATCCACAAGAAATAAAACCGATTATTCTAAATTTGATTAATCAATTACCAGACAAACAACGCAAAGTAATGCATCTGAAAGATGTAGAAGAACTCGAAATAAAAGAAATTGCTGAAATTCTGGAAATGGAAGAAAATGCAATTCGAGTAAATTTGATGAGAGCAAGACAAAAAGTAAGAGAACAATTAGAAGTTTTTTTTGAAAATGAAGAAAGAGCAATCTATTATAAATAAAGACGATTTTTTTGAGGGAAAATTAACCGATGATCAAGAAAAACAGTTGAAAAATAATGAAAATGATTCTTTTTTTGAAACATTAAAAGAGGAAAAAGAAGTCAAAATGGAATTAAGTTTTGATGATTTTATGACAAAAGTTGAAGAAAATCAACCAAAAGTTATAGAAGAATCAAAATCGAAAGAATTTTTTCTATGGAAAATTTCGGGAATTGCGGCATCCATTTTACTTGTTGTTGGATTATTTTTCTTCTTGAATCAAACAAATAAAATTGAAGATCATCAAGAAATTGTGAAAATAATTGAGCCTCAAAAAAAAGAAGTAGAAGTTGTTAAGAATAAAGAAGAAAAAACAGGAGAAGAGCCTAATACAGTGATTTCTGAACCAAATAATATTGAGATAAAACACGAAGTTTCGCAATTTGTAAAAGAGACAAAATCAATTAAACAAGAAAATAAAAAATCAACCATTCAACCAATTGAGCAAGAGATTATAAAGCCTGAAAGCGCAGAAAAATATTCATCAGATTTTGTGATTGTAAATGGTCAACCAGTTGAAAATATGGAAGAAGCGAAAGCTTTGGCTTATTCTACAATGAAATTATTTTCGAAAAATGTAGACCAAGGAGCGAAGGCAATCGGACAATTAAAATCATTATCAATAGAACTTTAAAAATAAAAATATGAAAAAATATGTATTCATTTTTGCATTATTCATTGTTGGATTTGCAAATGCGCAGACAAATAAATTCGTCGATATTTACAACCAATTTCAGGATAAAAAAGGCGTTACAACGATTACCATAAACAAAGCAATGTTTAGTATGATGGGAAGTATGACGGCAAATGATTCTGATTTGAAAGATTTGGATGGCTTGTTCAAAAAAATGAATTCGATCAAAATGATTATGATTGATAACACGAACAAAGATGCTAAAAATCAAGTGAAATCTGCTTTTGATAAAATGAAATTAGAGGAATTGATGTCGATAAATAAGGACGGAAGTAAAATTCGTTTTTTAACAGAAAATGCAAATGCAAAAGTTTTTAAAAATGTGTTGATGAGCATTAATAGCGACGATCAACAAATGTACATGATTATGGATGGTGAAATTACGGCATCCGAAATGAATAAAATGGTAAAAGAAGGGAATAAATAAAAGAAAAGCTGAGCAACGCTCAGCTTTTTTAGTTCAATATTTTCTCATAACAAACACTTTCTTCGACATCTTTGTATTGATCGTAATTTTCGATTCTTGTGTAATCACATCGCTCATACAAAGCGATTGCTTCGGGTTGTTTCAATCCAGTTTCCAAAATACATCGTTCATAATCCAATTCGATTGCCCAATTTTCTAACTCATTCAGAATTTTTGCCGCAATTCTATTTCCTCTAAAATCAGGATTTACATACATTCTTTTCACTTCCATCGTTGTGTCAGAATAATGTTTTATTGCACCACAACCAACAGGAATTTCGTTTAAATAGGTGATAATAACGTGATTTATCTTATCAACTTTATTAAATTGTGAAAAGAAAGAATGAGATTCTCCATCTCTTATCGCTAAATCTTTATCTAATTCTGTTACCAATTCTTGAAAATCTTTGTTAGATGAATTTGTTCGAATAATTTTTACTGAATTCATTTTATTGCTTTTGTTCAAATTTAATAAAACTTACGTTTTTTGTAACGCTAAATTCTATTTTGTTCAGCGGTTTTTTGCGCTTGTTTCGCATCTTTTACTTTCTGATTTCCGAAATTGTATTTTAAATTCAACATAAAATATTGCGTATCGCGATAATCTTTGAAATACTGATTTTGATTCGCATATTTCGTAGAAATCGTATTGCGATCAGTTTTGAAAATATCATTGAAAACCAAACCAATTTCGAAACGTTTATCCCATATTTTTTTGTTTAAAATCAAATAGGTGTTTTGAGAAGAACTAATATCAAACGAACCTTGAATTGCCTTCGAATTATATTGATATCCTGCCGAAATATTAAATGTTTTTGCTTTGTCTAAATCCAATTGCGTGCTCAATGAAAGGTGATAAAAAAAGACATCGTTTTTGTATTGCAGATTATCTGGACCAAAATAATAGTTTTGATTATATTCTCCCATCGCAAATAAATTCAGTTTCCACCACGATTTTAGATTAAAATTTTTCGAAAGATTTGCTCCAAAAGCTTCTCCATTTTTGATGTTTGTAAAATGATAAACAGTTTCAAAAGTTTCAGGATTTTGTAATGAAATTTCCATTGCCGGATCTTTTTCGTATCGATAATAGGTTTCGAAATTCCAATCTTTCAAAGTGTAGGATAAACTCAAATTGTGGATAATCGTAGAAATCGCATTGGCATCGCCCTGAAAATAAGAAAATAGATTGTAATATGATTTTGAAGGATTCAAGAAATTATAATTAGGTCGATCAATTCTTTTTCCATAATTCAAACCAATTTGTCCAGCATTTTCAAAATTATACATGACGTATAAAGTTGGAAAAAGATCGGTATTTGTTCGTTTATTTTGGCTAATTGGATTATCAGAAATCGTATTTATAAGAGCTGTTTCAGATCTCAAACCAGCTTTTGTTTCCCATTTTTTCCATTTGTAATTTCCAGAAATATATAAGGCGAAAATCTGTTCTTTGTAATTAAAAATATTACTTTTTTCGGGTTGATATTCGATTTGATTTTGGATCGATTCAAAGAAATCCAAATCATTATCATTCTTTACAAAACTATATTTCGCTCCCGCTTCCAAGCCGAAATTTTCATTAGTGAAACTATAATCAATTTGTGTAGAAAATAGATTCAATTTTTGAAGTGCAGCACTCAAAAAACGATTTTCTTCATAAGGTTTATCTTTGAAATTCAGTTTTGTTAAAACATCTTGATTTTCTTTGTAATAACGATGACTAAAATTGTTACTCCAAGTCAAATTATTTTTCCCATTTTTTTTGTCATAAACCAAATACGTATTAAAATTATTTGAAGCTTCGCGACGATGATTTTGTGTTGTATAAAATGATTCAAGTTGATTATTCGTTGTATTGTAAATATTTGTCGGAACGTTATAATTCCCAATTGAAGCAGGATTTCTAGAACCATTTATTCCAAACTGAAAATTCTGTAAACTATCAATTGAATATTGAGAAGCAAAGTTGTAAATATGTTGTTGTTTCGCAACTGTTCGACGGATCATGTCGCTTTCCCAACGTGTTTGATCTTTTTCATAAGTTGTTACATCAAAATTTTTACGAACATATTTTCCATTCACAAAATAATAACTTCCTGTCAATTGCCATTTTTCTGTATTGTAAGATTGGGTAGTACCCAGCATTCCTTTGCTATAAATAGATTGATGATAACGTGTTGCAATTTGTCCTTTGTAACCAGAAAGAACATTTTTCTTCATTTTAATATTTATAATCGCGCTTCCAGAAGCTTCATATTTTGCAGGTGGATTGGTAATTACTTCAACCGAAGAAACTGTTGCGCCATCAGTGTTTTCCAACAATTGTTTCAAATCATCTTGCGACATTAATGTTTTTTTATCATTAATCGTAACCAAAATTTGCGTATTTCCTCTCACACTTAACTGTTCATTTTTTAGAAGAACATTTGGCGTGTTTTTCACGATATCCCAAGCACTTAAATTTTGCAAAGGCGTATTTTCGACATTAAATTCTATCCGATCAATTTTTCGTTTCAACAAAGGTTTTTGACTAGAAACAACAACGTCTTTTAAGTTAATTGTTTCATCTTTTTGAAGTGTAATAATCAAAGAATTTTCTGAGTTGGCTTGATATGTCTTTTCAAATTCTTGGTAACCAAATTCTTTAATATAAATTATAAATGATTGTGCTTGATGAAGCTCAAAATTAAATTCGCCATTTTCGTTTGATTCAGTTATAATTGGATCTTGTGAAGGAATTTCAACTTCAATAGAACTATTTTTGATTGGTTGATTTTGTTCATCGATAATTTTTCCAGAAATAATTTGTGCGAAAATTAAATTTGGAAGTAGCAGAAAAAATGTCATTACTATTTTCATGGTTCAGATTTTTAACAAATCTCTTTCAAGTTTCGATTTTACTTGGTTAATGAACGGTTAACGATGAGTTAATGTGTAATTTATGTGCGAAAACAATGTATTTTTGAATTGATGAAAAGCTTATGAAATTATCTAAAAAACATTATACATTTATTTTTTCTTTTGCATTGATTGTTTTGGTTGCATTGCAAGCCTATTATATCTACAATTCGTATCGTTTGATAGAAAAAGATATGAATAAAGAGGCGTCTGAAATTGCTTTGAAAGTTGCAGATGAAATGAATCAAATCCAGAAAGTAATCGATGAAGATAATTTGATTAATAGTTTTAAGATGTTATCACATGAAAAGGATAAACAGTTTGATGAACTGAATGTTATTCGTTTTAAAATAAATAATAATCATCAAATATTTACGTCTAAAGTAGATTCGTTAGTGGATTTTTATTCCAAAGGAGAGAATTATCAAATTGCGCTGAAAATGGAAATTTATTCTATTTATGATGAAATCAATAATAAGGAATTATTACCTAACAAACCGTTGGTTATGTATCGTACATCATCCAAAATAAATCATCCAAAATCGATTAATCAAAGCGTATGGAGTTCCGATGATATTAGTAATCAAAAAGATTCTGATTTAGGAATTGATGAAAGTGTACGACATAAATACAAAGTGAAATCACAAACGTATTATGAGTTATTAAATCTTAAATTTTTAATTCTCAAAAAAATTATTCCTTTAATCATTGTGAGTTTGTTGATTGTTGGATTAATTGTCTTTTTGTATTGGAAAAGCCTTAAAAATTTATCGAGACAAGAAGAAAAAATCAATCAATTACATTTGACAATAGATTCTATTGCGCATGAATTGAATACGCCAATTACGACGATGAAATTTGCTCTGCATCAAGTTCAACATCAAGAAACGAAACAAATGATGAATCGACAAATTAATCGTTTGGAGCAAACTGTCGATTCTATTTTTGTAAAAAATGACGAAAATTCTGAGTTGTTAGATGAGGTTATTTTGAGTGAAATTATTCAAAATATTCAGCTTCAATATCCAGAAGTTAAACTTATTCATCAAAGTATTTTCGAGAAAAATAATGTATTAAGAACAAAAGATTTTCAACAAATAGCTCAGAATTTGATTGAAAATTCAGTGAAATATGGCGCTTCTGAAATTGTATTAAACTTTAAATTTCAAAAAGAAATAAAATTGAGTTTTTCGGATAATGGAATTGGAATTCCAACGAATGATTTGTCATTTATTTTTGATAAATATTATCGTGTAAACCGTTCTGTTAACCAAAATGTAAGCGGTTTGGGTGTTGGATTATTTTTGGTCAAGAATACAATCGAACGATATTTAGGAACAATTAGCGTTCAGAATAATAAAGACAAAGGTGTTCAATTTTTAATCGTTTTGCAGAATGAAAACTAAATTAATTTTAGTAGAAGATGATCAAGATTTGGGAACAGTTCTCAAACAATATCTCGAATTTTCTGATTTTGAAGTGACTTGGTTTGATCATCCGCAAAAATTATTGAAGGAAATAGAATTGTTAAAATCAGCTCAATTAATCATTTTTGATGTCATGTTACCAGAAATTGATGGTTTTTCTTTAGCGAAAAAATTAGCCGAAACCATTACAATTCCCTATTTATTTTTGACAGCTAAGGCGCAAAGTTTTGACCGTGTTTTAGGTTTGAAATTAGGTGCAGATGATTACATCACAAAACCTTGCGATCCAGAAGAATTGGTTTTGAGAATAAAAAATATTTTGAAAAGAAATCAACCTGTTTTAGAAGAATTGATTAAAATTGGAACTTATGTTTTTCATCCAAATCAATTGCAATTATCTTATCAAGAAGAAAAATTTCAGTTAACAGAAAAAGAAGCAGAATTGTTGAGTTTCTTGATTCAGAATAATCAAAAATTAGTGAGCCGTAAAGAGATTTTAGAAAAAATTTGGGGCGAAAACGATTATTTTATGGGTAGAAGTTTGGATGTTTTTATGACACGTTTGCGCAAATATTTTCAGAACGATGAAACGATAAAATTTGAATCAGTTCGTGGAATTGGGTTTAAAATTAATTTTCCTCTCTAAAAATAAAGCTGAACAGAAGTTCAGCTTTAATAACAAACAATTGAATTCTAAATTCAGTAAAGGGAACCGAATTTTATAAATGGATTTTTATATTCCTTGAGCAATCATAGCATCGGCAACTTTTACGAAACCAGCTATATTAGCGCCTTTGTAATAATTTATATTTTCTTGAAATTCACCTTTTCCATATTTTTTACATTGGTGATGAATTTTGATCATAATTTCTTTTAATCGATAATCTACTTTTTCTCTGTTCCAATTTTGACGAATCGAATTTTGAGACATTTCTAATCCAGAAGTCGCAACACCACCGGCATTTGCAGCTTTACCAGGTCCGTATAAAATTTGATGATCCAAAAAATAATGAACCGCTTCGGGAGTTGTTGGCATATTTGCACCTTCTGCAACCAATTTGCATCCGTTGAGATGTAAAGTTTGAGCATCTTGCAAATCCAATTCGTTTTGTGTAGCACATGGCAAAGCTATATCACAAGGGACTTTCCAAGGGTTTTGGTCAGAGAAAAATTTAGCGTTTGGATAATAATCAACATACTTTGAGATTCTGTCATAATTATCATTTTTAATTTTGAAAATGACCTTTAATTTTTCTGTGTCAAAACCATCTTCATCATAAATATATCCAGAAGAATCAGAAAGTGTTACCACTTTAGCACCCAATTCCAGAGACTTTTCAGCAGCATATTGTGCAACATTTCCAGAGCCAGAAATAGAAACAGTTTTACCTTTTAAGGTTTCTTTTTTTTCGGCTAGCATACATTCTACAAAATATAATAAACCGTAACCAGTTGCTTCAGGACGAATCAAAGAACCGCCATATTCCAAACCTTTTCCAGTTAAAACACCTGTAAATTCGTTTCGCATTCGTTTGTATTGACCGAATAAATAACCAATTTCTCGTCCTCCAACGCCAATATCACCCGCGGGAACATCTACATCTGCACCAATATGACGAGATAATTCGCTCATAAAAGATTGGCAGAAGCGCATAATTTCCATGTCAGATTTTCCTTTTGGATCAAAATCAGAACCACCTTTTCCGCCACCCATAGGTAAAGTTGTCAGGCTATTTTTGAAAACTTGTTCAAAAGCTAAGAATTTAAGAATAGATAAATTAACAGACGGATGAAAGCGCAAACCGCCTTTGTAAGGACCAATCGCAGAATTCATTTGTACACGATAACCTTTGTTGATTTGGATTTCGCCTTTGTCATCAACCCAAGTTACTCTAAACTGAATAATGCGTTCTGGTTCTGCAATTCTTTCAAGAATTTTGAATTTCTTGTATTTAGGATTTTCTTCTACAAATGGTAAAATGGTTTCGGAAACTTCTTCAACTGCTTGTAAAAATTCTTTTTCGTTTGGGTTTTTTGATTTAATTCTTTGAATGAATTTTTCTGAGTAAAATAAAGTATCCATGTTATTTGTGTTTGATTATTGATAAAATTACAATTAACAATAAAAAAAATAACATATTTTTTAAAGTAAACTTTTAATATTTATGAAGTTGATAATTTTGACTACTCAGAATCTTTAGGTTGATAATTTTTGAAACAAAAAAAGCAGGAAAATTTCCTGCTTAATAAATTTTGTATTTTTATTCAGTTTAAGACAAGGCTTATTTTTTGAAAAATCCACCCAATAAACTCATAGCATCTCCAATTCCTAATTGTCCGTCACCATCTTGGTCTAACAATTTTTCGAAACCACCTAAATTTACTCCACTTTGGTTTGTTTGAGTTGTAGAACCACCAACTAAACCGCCTAATAAACCAGCAATTCCATTTGAATCTAATCCAGCAGACTGTTTTTGTTTACCCAAATAGCCCATTACAATTGGTGCAACTAACGCTAAAATTTGAGTAACTTGTGCTGTATTCAATCCAGATTGTTGAGAAATTGCAGATTCTACATTTTGTTGTTTATTTCCTAAAACGTGACCTAAAATTCCTAATCCATCTTGTTGATTTCCTCCTTGACCTAAAAATCCAGAAAGATTATCCAAAATGCTCCCGTCATGTTGATTTAAAGCATTCGAAATTCCTTCAGCACCTCCGCCTTGTGCATTTTTATTTAAAGCAGACAATAAAAAAGGTACAGCTGCTGCAACAGCAGTTTGAGCTTGAGATTCATTAATCCCTAATTGTTTTGCAGCAGAACCAACAATTTGTTGTCCCATTGCACCCTGAATTAAATTTGTAAAGTCCATAAGTTTATATTATTTACTCAAATATACTATTTTTAACAGATTAATTCAGATTAATATTAAGAGTCCTACAAAGTATTTCTATTTTTGTACAATCAATTTTGTAAATGAAACAAATAAATCTTTTTTTAGTAATCATTATTGCGGTTTTGGCTTTATTGCCAATCGTTTTACCAAGTCGTTTCGATGAAGAAATGCAATATGAATTTGATGCCCCTGTTGGTTTGGTGTACGACGAATTTTATAATCTTCGTCAATTTTCGAAATGGCAACAATTTACAGCTGCGGATTCTTTGACAATCAAGAAATTTTCTAATACAAAAGAAGAGGACGAAAATTATATGATTTGGGATTCTGAAGATGCTTCAATTGCTTCTGGAAAAGTAACGATTGAAAATTTTTCGATAAATCGTTTCGTTAATTATACGATAAAATATGATGGTTGGGAAAAATTAGATAGTCTTAATGTTAAATTTGAACAACAAGAAAATGGAAAAACAACTGCAAAATTGAATTATTTAAGTCAAGAAATTCCTTATTTCTACCGCTATTTTGCTTTTTTCAAAAATCCTGAATCTAAATTTGAAAAATCTTTGGATAACCTCAATCAAAAAGTGAAAGTTAGATTAGATAAGGATCAAAAAGAAGGTCGATTGAATTATGGTGAATATCGAATTGTAGAATTAGGTCGAACAAATTTATTAGCAATTCGTAAGCAGTCAAGTTTAGCAGAAAAAGATATAATGGATAAAGTGGATGGCGCTTTTGAGGTGATTTATAAATCATTAATGAATAAAGATGAAGGTGGTTTTGATTTCGATTTAGGTTTCCCATATGTCTATTTTACTGATTTTGATAAAGAAAAAGATAAAACAACATTTTTTGCAGGAATACAATTAATAGAAGATTTGCCTTTACAAAAAGAGATGAAAAAAGTGGTTGTTCCTGGTGGAGATTATTTGTTAACATTGCATTTAGGACCTCGTTCTAAACGTGCACAAACAATCGAAAAAATGAAGAATTATGCAAAATCGAAAAAACTACAATTGGATACAAAGCAATTAGAAATTATGTTAAACGATCCGAAGGAAACTGATAGTTTAAAACTAATTTCTCGAATTTATATTCCAATTAAAAAACAATAAATACTTAAGAATTAACAATTTTTAAAGTACACTTAGCCACAGAAATGTGGCTTTTTTTGTATTTTTGCAACTTCTTACAAACGAACATGGACAAAGATTTTATTGAAGTTTACGGTGCACGTGAACATAATCTAAAAAATATTGATGTAAAGATTCCTCGAAACGAGCTTGTGGTAATCACGGGTTTAAGTGGAAGTGGAAAATCTTCGTTGGCTTTTGATACGATTTATGCAGAAGGACAACGTCGTTATATCGAAACTTTTTCGGCTTATGCGCGTCAATTTTTAGGTGGTTTGGAACGTCCAGATGTTGATAAAATTGATGGTTTGTCACCAGTTATTGCAATTGAGCAAAAAACGACCAATAAAAATCCGCGTTCTACTGTTGGTACAATTACAGAAATTTATGATTTTCTTCGTTTGTTGTATGCGCGTGCTTCTACGGCTTTCTCTGTTGAAACAAACGAACAAATGATTGCTTACACAGAAGAGCAAATCATTGAGTTGATCCGTGCACAATACAGCGGAAAGAAAATTGCAATTTTAGCACCAATTGTACGTTCAAGAAAAGGTCATTATCGAGAGGTTTTTGTGACATATTCTAAAAAAGGTTTTCTTGAAATGCGTATTGATGGCGAGTTGAAAGATATTGCACCAGGAATGATGTTAGATCGTTACAAAACGCATGATATTGAATTGATGGTGGATAAAATGTTGCTGAATGATAAGGTGAATGATCAACGTTTGCGTTCAAGTATCGATCATGCAATGCATCAAGGAAATGGAATTACGATGATTTTGGATTACGAAACCAATGAAACCAAATTCTTTTCTCGTTCATTAATGTGTCCATCGACAGGAATGTCATATGCGTTGCCAGAACCGAATACATTTTCGTTCAATTCGCCAAAAGGAGCTTGTCCAACTTGTACAGGTTTAGGCGAGTTGAAAGTGGTTAATCACGAAAAATTATTTCAAGATAGCGAAAAATCGTTGTTTGATAATTTGGAAGAATTATTTGAAGCGCTAAAATCATCTTCTCGAATAGAAAAACAATTGGAAGCGATTTTTGTCAAACATAATGTAGACCAAAAAGTAGCATTCAAAAAACTTCCTCAAGCATTAATTGATGATGTAATGAATGGTTTGAAAGAAACTTTGAATGTCGATCTTAAATTTGCATCAGTCAAAAAAACATATAAAATCGATTTTGAAGGATTGAATGAATTTCTTTCTGAAATAATGGAAGATAAAAATAATCCGTCTTCAAGTTCGATTAGCAAAAAGTTTGGAAAGAAAGTTATTTGTCCAACTTGCGAAGGAAAACGCCTTAAAAAAGAATCGCTTTTCTTCCGAATTGACAGTAAAAACATTGGAGAAGTTGCGGAAATGGATCTTCAATCGTTGCAAAAATGGATTGAAAATGCGCCAGTTTCGATGACGTCGAATCAACAACAAATTGCGCACGAGATTCTGAAAGAAATTTATACGCGTTTATCTTTTTTATTAGACGTCGGATTAGATTATTTGAGTCTTAATCGTTCTTCGAGAACCCTTTCTGGAGGCGAAGCGCAGCGAATTCGTTTGGCAACTCAAATTGGTTCTCAACTGGTAAATGTGTTGTATATTTTAGATGAGCCAAGTATTGGTTTACATCAACGCGATAATGTCAGATTGATTGATTCGTTGAAGAAATTACGCGATATAGGAAATTCAGTTTTGGTTGTAGAACACGACAAAGACATGATCTTAGAATCGGATTATGTGGTTGATGTTGGACCAAAGGCAGGAAAAAATGGTGGTCAAATTGTTTGGGAAGGTGAACCGGAACAAATGTTGAAATCAAATACATTAACATCAAAATACTTAAACAATCAGTTACAAATCGAAATTCCAAAAGAACGAAGAAAAGGTAATGGATTAGAATTGAAACTTTTTGGTGCATCTGGAAATAATCTAAAAAATGTAAATCTTACTATTCCTTTGGGTGAATTGGTTGTGGTTTCAGGGGTTTCAGGTTCTGGAAAATCAACATTGATTAATGAAACATTGTACAGAATTCTGAATCAACATTTCTTTAGAGCAGAAAAAGATCCGATGCCTTATAAAAAAATCGAAGGTTTAGAACATTTGGATAAAGTAATCGAAGTGGATCAATCGCCAATTGGTCGTACGCCTCGTTCTAATCCTGCGACTTATACGGGAATTTTCTCTGATATTCGTACGTTGTTTACAAATTTACCTGAAGCCAAAATTAGAGGTTACAAGCCTGGACGTTTTTCATTTAATGTAAAAGGTGGGCGTTGTGAAACTTGTCAAGGAGCAGGTTTGCGTGTGATTGAAATGAATTTCTTACCTGATATTCATGTCGAATGTGAAACATGTAATGGTAAACGTTTTAATCGTGAGACGTTGGAGGTTCGTTACAAAGGAAAATCGATTTCGGATGTGTTAGAAATGACGGTAAATGAAGCGGTAGAATTCTTTGAAGCGATTCCGAAAATATATCGTTATGTCAAAATGTTGCAAGATGTAGGTTTGGGTTACATTACGCTTGGGCAGCAGTCGACAACATTGAGTGGAGGAGAGGCGCAACGTGTGAAATTAGCAACAGAATTGGCTAAAAAACAAACAGGAAAAACAATTTATATTTTAGATGAACCCACAACAGGTTTGCATTTTGAAGATGTTAATGTGCTGATGAAAGTAATCAATAAAATTGTAGAATTTGGAAATACTGTTATCATTATCGAACATAATTTGGATGTGATAAAATTAGCTGATTATGTGATTGATATTGGTCCAGACGGAGGGAGCAAAGGTGGAAAAATTGTGGCAGAAGGAACGCCAGAAGAAATCATTAAGAATCCGAAAAGTGTGACAGGAAAATTCTTGACAGACGAATTGAAATAAATAAAAAAATCCATCTAAAAATTTTTAGATGGATTTTTTTATGACTTATAATCCGATTGAAACACCCATAAAAGGTTGTAATCCTGAAGAAAATATACTTTCGTTTTCTTTATATAAAACATTGTACATCACGCCAGCTTGAAATCTTACTGGTCCATTCGATTGATATCCAGCTCCCAACCATAACGCAGATTCGTCCATGTCAGTTTCATAAATACTGTTGTAATATGGCGTACGATCGTTGTACTTTTGTTTTCCTGTGTAGTACATATAGTTGGCTCTCAAGAAAATGTTCTCGATTGGAAAAAAGTTAATGTAAGGACCAACATTAAACAAATTTTGCTTTACATAGTCATCTTTCGCATACTGATAACCTGCTGTCGCACCCAATTCTAAATTGTTTGCAACCATATATCCAACACTTGGAGAAATATTAAACCCAAAATAACTATTATTCCCAAAAGATAGTCCCAAACCACCTCCAAAACGCCAATTATTATTAAGCGTTTGATTTTGATTAATTTGAGAAAAAGCAGTATAGCTTAGGGTTAAAGAAATGATAAATAAAAGAAACTTTTTCATAGAAATTTAATTAATTTTTAACTTTTAAAAATGGCTCTAATTGAAAAAACCACTATAAATTTGTCTCATCAAAAATAGTAATTCTGTTTTTAAGTAAACATCATTATTTATTTTAAGTTAATTCGAGTCGTTCATAGTTTTTAATTATAAAAGAATAGAAATAAGATTTGATAAATCTATAATTCATTCGTTTTCTGGTTCTATATTTGCATTAGTAAAGTTAATCAAATAGACAATATAAAATTTAATCATATGAAATTATTATCGCCAGAAAAAAAACAAAAAATCGCTGATATTTTAATTAAATTATTAGCTGATGAACATATTTTATACTTAAAAACAAGAAATGCACATTGGAATGTAGAAGGTCCTGATTTTCAGACAATACATGTGTATTTTGAATCGTTATATAACGAGTTACAAATTGTTATAGATGATGTTGCAGAAAAAATTCGTCAAAAAGATGTTTATGCACCAGCAACTATGGCAGAGTATTTGCAGTTAGCTCACTTATCAGAAACAAGAAAAACTGAAAACAAAGATAGTTTAAGTTTTATTGCTGATTTACTACACGATCACGAAGTTATTATTGACTTTTTGGCACAGGCTGTAGTAGAAATTGATGAGTTTCATGATATTTCAACTTCGGATTTCTTAGTTGGTTTATTAGAACAACATCAAAAAACTGCTTGGATGCTTAGATCGCATCTAAAATAAAGTTGAACATTATTTTACTTCATAAGTTTTTAGTGTTAATTCATATTAGTGTTAATTAGGTTGAGCCTTGGATTTATCCAAGGCTTCAGCTTTTTATAACGGTTTGTAATTAACCTTCTACTTCTTTTACTTCTGCATCAGCAGCGTTTGTTTTTACAGAAGCAATTCCATTTTTAGCGCCAGATTCAGTTTCGTACGATTGGCTTGTTCCAATTACTTGACCATTTGTTGCCTTTAAATTGAAATGCCATTTACCCGAAGAACCTTCTTTTAATTCGTATTTAGAATCATCTTGAGAATTTTTGCGAACAGATTCAATTCCATTTTCGCAGCTTGCTTTTTGTTTATAACCTTCGCTTGCTAAAATATTTTGTCCATTTTTAGCTTTCAAACGAAAACGATATTCTCCTGCTTTGTCTTGATAAATTTCGAACATAATTTAATTTTTTATAAATATTTTATCTTGTTGATTGATATAAATTTATAAAAATTATTTGATAATTATCAATCTATAAAATATTTACAAAAAAAATCCTGAAAAATTATTTTCAGGATTTCTATTCTTTTATTGAATTCTTTTTAAATCGTCAATATTATGTTTGTGCATATAAAGAGGAATGTGTTCTACAACAACGTCGTTCTTCTCTAGACCAAAAGATTTCGGAATATTGAACTCTATTTTCTTTAATAAATAATAAACTTTTAGCGTGAAAAATTCTTTCATACTTAATTTGGTTTCAATTGAAGGGAATTTTTCAATCAAAACAAATTTCATATCAGGATCTTGATTGTATTTTTTCAAACATGTACTCAGATATTTTAACTCTAATTCTCCATTTGCATACATATCATTGATTACTTTTTTGATATACTGTTCTGTTTTTGGTTGAACTCTAAATCCTACATTAAATGTAATTCGATATATTTTTTGATCAACAATTGGCAATATTTTATAGCTCAACGTATAAGGTTCACTATCTCGGTTAATGTTTACAAACCAATAGACATCTGCACGTTTTGGACGTTTTGATAAAATAGATTGAATACTATATTTCTCGATATTTTTCGGATTCGTAGATTTCGTTAAGTAAAACAAGAAAGTCGAATATTTATTGATTGTTTTATCTTCGCTCAATTCTGTTAACACATTCGCGTAGCGCTTTATTTTAACGAATTCTAAGTTTCTTGAATTAAGGATTTTTCCGTAAAAACTACAATACATTATTATGAAGAACAGCCATCCCATTAATAAAGCTAAATATCCACCATCAACAAATTTGACAACATTTGCTACGAAAAATGAAGATTCTATTGCTACGAAAATAGACAAAATTGCCACAATAAATACTTTGTTGAACTTTGTGTAATAATTAAGATAATAGGATAACAAGAAGGTCGTCATTAACATGGTAACTGTAATAGCAAGTCCGTAGGCGGCTTCCATATGGGACGAATCTCGGAAATATAAGACAATAAAGACACAGCCAGCCCATAACATAAAATTGATTGTAGGAATGTAAACTTGGCTTTTGTGCTCGTTTGGTTGAATAATTAATGTTCTTGGCCAGAAACCTAAGTTGATAGCTTCATTGATTAAGGTAAAAGATCCTGTAATCAAAGCTTGTGACGCAATAATAGCTGCACCTGTGGCAATACAAATTCCAGGGATCAAGAACCAATCTGGCATCATTTCGTAGAAAGGATTTCTACCATCTAACATAGGATTGTCTTGGTGCATTAACCAAGCTGCTTGTCCCAAATAGTTTGTTACTAAACAGATTTTAACGTACAACCAACTAATTCTAATATTTTTTCGTCCGCAATGTCCTAAATCGGAGTATAATGCCTCAGCACCTGTTGTGCATAAGAATACAGCGCCAAGAATCCAGAATCCGTGAGGATAATTCATCAATAAGTTATACGCATAATAAGGATTTAATGCTTTGATAATACTTGGATGATGTACAATATGTAAAACTCCTAAGCCTAGAAGCATTGTAAACCATAAAACCATAAATGGTCCAAATATTTTTCCTACTTTATTTGTTCCAAATCGTTGAAAGAAAAATAACATCGAAAGGATGAAGATTACAATAGGTATGGTAGGTAGATTTTCGAGTCCGTTTAGCATTCGTAGTCCTTCAACAGCGGAAGAGACGGAAACGGGGGGAGTGATAATTCCATCGGCGAGCAAAGCAGAAGCTCCAATGATGGTTGGAATAATTAGGTTTTTACCTTTTTTCTTGATTAATGAATACAAAGAAAAAATTCCTCCTTCGCCATCATTATCCGCTTTTAGTGTCAACCATACATATTTGATAGAAGTCTGAAAACACAAAGTCCAAAAAACACATGATACGCCTCCGTAGACAATGCTCTCTTCAATCACGCGAGTCTCGCCAATTATCGCTTTCATTACATATAAAGGACTTGTTCCAATATCACCGTAAATGATTCCAAATGCGATTAATAGCGTTGCCGCTGTTACTTTGTTCATCGTATGGTTTGATTTCATAAGCAGTATTTTAAAATTTCTACGAATGTATGCCGTTGAAAAGAGATTAAACAATCTTATTTATTTATAATATAAAACCAACATTATATTTATTTTCGATACTAAATATGACGTATTTTTACACTACTACAGTCAGTTTTTTATTAATGGAATAAATTTAAGTATTATTTAATCATACTATTTATTTTATTAATCATAATTTAAAGTTACATTTCATTGATAAATAGTAAATTGAATCATTATTTGTTAAACAAAATTAAATTTTAAAACTTTGTTATGCTTGCATAATAAAAAAAGATTATATTTGTTAGACATACACTAAAATATGTTAAGAGAAGATTTAACGATAGATTATTTATTGCGTTCAACATGGTTGTCAGTTCAGAAAATGTATAATGAGCAAGCAGGCGCTTACGATTCCACAATGGTGTATGCCTTTACATTATTATCAATAGATCCGAAAGGAGGTACGCCAAGTACGTCGCTAGGACCAAAGATGGGAATAGAGCCAACAAGCTTGTCGAGAACATTAAAAAACTTAGAAGCAAGAAATTTTATCGTTCGAAAACCAAATCCAGAAGATGGACGAAGTGTGTTGATTACTTTGACTGAAGAAGGATTAAGAATGAGAGATATTTCAAAACATTTTGTTTTGCAATTTAATGAATCAATTAATAATCATATTGATCCAGAGAAAATGCAAATTTTCTTGGAAGTGATTTATAAGATTAACCAATTAATATCGGACAAAAAAATATTTAAAAACAATTATGAGAAGACACGTTAAACACGTAACTGTATTAGGATCAGGAGTGATGGGTTCTGGTATTGCATGTCATTTTGCAAATATCGGAGTCGAAGTCTTGATGTTAGATATGGTTCCTCGCGAGCTTACACCACAAGAGCAAGCGAAAGGACTTACTTTAGAGAGTAAAGTAGTTCGTAACAGAACTGCTCAAAATCACTTAGATGCTGCTTTAAAAAGCAATCCTTCACCAATTTATGACAAAGCATTTGCTTCTCGTATAACTGTAGGGAATTTTGATGATGATTTCGAGAAGATTAAAAACTCGGATTGGGTAATAGAGGTTGTGATCGAAAGATTGGATATTAAACAATCAATTTTCGAACGTGTAGATAACTTCCGTAAACCAGGAACTTTAGTCACTTCTAATACTTCTGGTATTCCAATTCATTTGATGGTTGAAGGTCGTTCAGAAGATTTTCAGAAACATTTCTGCGGAACGCATTTCTTCAATCCACCACGTTACTTAAAGTTATTCGAAATTATTCCAACTCCTCAAACAGATAAATCTGTTGTTGAGTTTTTCCAAAATTATGCCTCACTATTCTTAGGTAAAACACCAGTTTTATGTAAGGATACCCCAGGTTTTATTGGGAATAGAGTAGGAGTTTATTCGATGGCGAAAGTGATGGAATTGGCGCAAGAAATTGGATTAACGATTGAGGAAGTTGATACGTTAACAGGTTCTATTTTAGGTCGTCCAAAAACGGGAACATTCAAATTGGGTGATTTGGTTGGTTTGGATACAGCATATAATGTAACAAAAGGTTTACAGCAAAATGCGCCAAATGACGAAATGATTCAAGGTTTGAAAGATTCAAAATTCTTGGATTTCTTAATCGAGAATAAATTCTTAGGAGATAAAACAAAAAAAGGTTTCTATTATAAAGAAATTGATAAAGAAGGAAATACCAATCGTTTTGCCTTAAATCTTGATACGTTAGAGTATCGCCCAATGGAACGTGCAAAAGTTACAGCAGTAGAAACAGCTAAAAATGCTGTATCTATGCGTAATAAATTAGGTGTTTTATTAAAAGATTCTGGTAAAGCTGGAGAATTAATCCGCAAACATTTTGCTTCATTATTCGCTTATGTTTCTCAACGTGTTCCAGAAATTACAGATGTACTTTATCCAATTGATGATGCTTTAAAAACAGGTTACGCTTGGAAATATGGTCCATTTGAAACATGGGATTTGGTTGGATTACAAAACGGAATTCAATTAGTAGAGTCAGAAGGTTTCAAGGTTTCGGATTGGGTAAAAGAATTAGCAGCAACTGGTGCAGATTCTTTTTATAAAATCGAAAACGGTAAGAAATTATTCTATAATCAATCATCAAAACAATTCGAATTAATTCCTGGTCAAGATGCATTTATTGTTTTAGATAACATCAGAAAAACGAATGAGATTTGGTCAAATAAAGAAACATCTATTCAAGATTTAGGTGATGGAATCATCAATATTGAGTTCCGTTCTAAAATGAATTCTCTTGGAGGTGGAGTTTTACAAGGAATCAATAAAGGAATCGAGTTAGCAGAAAAAGATTATCGTGGAGTTGTAATTGGAAACGAAGGAGACAATTTCTCTGTTGGAGCTAATTTAGCCATGATTATGATGATGGCTGCAGAACAAGATTGGTGGGAATTGAACATGGCAATCAAAATGTTCCAAGATACGATGATGCGTGTTCGTTATTCATCTATTCCAGTTGTTGTTGCTCCTCACGGAATGACGCTTGGTGGAGGTTGCGAAATGTCAATGCATGCGGATAAAATTGTAGCTGCTGCCGAAACTTACATTGGTTTGGTTGAGGTTGGAGTTGGATTAATCCCAGGTGGTGGAGGTTCCAAAGAATTTGCGCGCCGTGCAACTGAATTTGCTTTAAAAGATGATGTGAAAGTAAATCATTTACGTGACAATTTCATGAATATCGCAACTGCGAAAGTGGCGACTTCAGCTTATGAAGCGAAGAATATGGGAATTATTCGTGAGCAAGATATTGTAGTGGTAAATGCAGAACGTCAAATTGCAGAAGCGAAGAAACACGCAATTGTTTTGGCAGAAGCAGGTTACACGCAACCAATTCAACGTAAAGTAGAAGTGTTAGGAAAAGAAGCGATGGGTATGTTCTATGTCGGAACAGATTCTATGGTTGCTGGACGTTTTGCTTCGGATCATGATCGTTTAATTGCGAATAAATTAGGATATGTAATGACAGGTGGTAATTTATCTGAATCAACTTATGTTTCAGAACAATACTTGTTAGACTTAGAGCGCGAAACATTCTTATCTCTTTGTGGAGAAAGAAAAACATTAGAGCGTATTCAGCATATGTTAAAAACAGGTAAACCGTTGCGTAATTAAAATTGTAGTATTGAGATTTTAGATATTAGTATTGAGATGCATAAACTTGAGGATTTGATAATTTGGAAAAAAGCGATTGAGCTGACAAAACAAGTTTACTTGATTTGTTTAGAATTACCTCAAGACGAAAAATTTGGTTTGACAAGTCAAATTAAAAGAGCAACAATTTCAATTCCTTCTAATATTGCAGAGGGAGCAGGAAGAAACTCGAATAAAGAATTCGTTCATTTTTTATCTATAGCAAATGGTTCTTCTTACGAATTAATGACTCAATTAATTTTAGGAATAGAATTACAATTATTGAAAAAAGATAAAGTAGAACACATCATTTTATTGTTAAATGAAATTCAAAAAATGAATTATGTATTTCAACAAAAATTAAAATCTAATATCTAACATCTAAAATCTAACATCTAAATTTTTAAATAAAATGAAACAAGCATATATAGTTACAGGATATAGAACAGCTGTAGGAAAAGCGCCAAAAGGAACATTGCGTTTTACGCGTCCAGATGAAATGGCAGCTACAGTAATCAAGCGCTTAATGCAAGATTATCCAACTTTAGATCCAGCACGTATCGACGATTTAATCGTTGGATGTGCAATGCCAGAGGCAGAACAAGGATTGAATATGGCACGTCTTATCTCATTAATGGGATTAGATACAGACAAAGTTCCAGGCGTTACAGTAAATCGTTACTGTGCATCAGGATCAGAAGCAATTGCGTTAGCAGCTGCTAAAATTAGAACAGGAATGGCAGAATGTATCATCGCTGGTGGTGCAGAATCGATGTCGTATATCCCGATGGGAGGTTACAAACCAATTCCAGAAACAGATTTAGCCAAAGATCATCCAGATTATTACTGGGGAATGGGATTAACAGCTGAAGAAGTTGCAAAAGAATTTAAAGTTTCTCGTGAGGACCAAGATTTATTTGCATTCAATTCACATCAAAAAGCATTAAAAGCAAATGCGGAAGGAAAATTTGCTTCTCAAATCGTTCCGATTGATGTTGAATATAGTTTCTTAGATGATAAAGAAAAAGTTCAAACAAAGAAAATCGATTTTAAAGTGGATGAAGGTCCACGTGCGGATACATCAATTGAAGGTTTAGCAAAATTACGTCCTGTTTTTGCACAAGGAGGATCGGTTACAGCAGGTAACTCTTCTCAAATGTCGGACGGTGCAGCTTTCGTAATGGTGATGTCAGAAGATATGGTGAAAGAGTTAGGTCTTGAGCCAGTTGCTCGTTTAGTTGCGTATTCTACAGTAGGTTTAGCGCCTCGTATTATGGGAATGGGACCTTTGTTTGCAATTCCAAAAGCATTAGAGCAAGCGGGAATGAAATTAGAAGATATTCAGTTAATCGAATTGAATGAAGCTTTCGCTTCTCAATCAGTTGCAATTATGCGTGAGTTGAATTTGAATCCTGATATTGTCAATGTAAATGGAGGTGCAATTGCTTTAGGGCATCCACTTGGATGTTCGGGGACGAAGTTAACAGTACAATTATTACATGAAATGGAAGCGCGTAAAGCGAAATATGGAATGGTAACGATGTGTGTTGGTACAGGACAAGGAGCAGCTTCAATTTTCGAATATCTAAAATAAAAACTGTATTAAGTAAAATGTATTAAGTATGGTACATTTTACTTAATACATGATACAATAATACATCAAAACATAAAAATATGTCTACAAATCCAAATAGATTAATAGGAGGTCAATATTTAATTAAAGATGCCTCTTACAATGATATTTTCACGTACGAAGATTTATCAGAAGAACAACAAATGATTTTGCAATCTGCAAAAGAATTTATCGATAAAGAAGTAGTGCCTAAAAAACACCAAATTGAGAAAAAAGATTATGCGTTGATTGAAGAATTAATGCGTAAAATTGGTGAATTAGGTTTATTAGGAATTTCTGTTCCAGAAGAATATGGTGGAATGGGAATGGGATTCGTTACAACAATGTTAGTGTGCGACTATATTTCTGGAGCAACAGGTTCGTTAGCGACAGCTTTTGGAGCGCATACTGGAATTGGAACAATGCCAATTTTATTGTACGGAACAGAAGAGCAAAAACAAAAATATTTACCAAAATTAGCAACTGGTGAGTGGTTTGCTTCTTATTGTTTAACGGAGCCAGAAGCAGGTTCTGATGCAAATTCTGGGAAAACAAAAGCTGTTTTATCAGAAGATGGCAAAGAATATATCATCACAGGTCAAAAAATGTGGATTACAAATGCAGGTTTTGCAGATTTATTCATTGTTTTTGCACGTATCGATGATGATAAAAATATCACAGGCTTTATTGTAGAAAAAGATAAAGCTGGTGCTGGATTCTCATTAGGAGAAGAAGAAGATAAATTAGGAATTGTTTCTTCATCAACACGTCAAGTATTCTTTAACGAAGTTCGTGTTCCGGTTGAAAATCTTTTAGGAGAAAGAGATGGAGGTTTCAAAATTGCGATGAATGCATTAAATGTTGGTCGTATCAAATTAGGAGCAGCGTGTTTAGATGCGCAACGTCGTATTTTAGATTATTCTTTACAATATTCTTCAGAGCGTAAACAATTCAATACGTCAATCAATACGTTTGGTGCGATTAAAGAGAAATTAGCTGATATGGCTGTTTCTGCGTTTACTTCAGAAGCTGGTGCGTATCGTGCAGCGAAAGATGTACAAGATGCAATCGAAGATAATATGGCAAAAGGAATGCCTCATAATGAAGCGGAATTAAAAGGTATTGAAGAATATGCGATTGAAGCTTCTATTTTAAAAGTTTGGATTTCTGATGCAGCTCAAATTTCTGCCGATCAAGGAATTCAGATTTATGGAGGAATGGGATATTCGAAAGAAATGCCAATGGAAGCAGCTTGGAGAGATGCGCGTATTTCGAGAATTTACGAAGGAACGAACGAAATCAATACCTTATTATGTGTTTCGATGTTAGTAAAACGTGCATTCAAAGGAAAATTAGATTTAATGTCTCCTGCAATGAATGTGGCGAATGAATTAATGTCTATTCCATCGTTTGATGTTCCAGATTATTCGGAATTATTTGCGCAAGAAAAAGAAATCATTGCAAATCTTAAGAAAGCGTTCTTTATGGTTGCAGGTTCTGCTTTGCAAAAATTTGGTGCAGAATTAGAACAACATCAACAATTGATTATTGCGGCTTCTCGTATTATGCAAGAAATTTATATGGTTGAATCGGCGATGTTACGTGCAGAAAAAATTGCAAATGTAAAAGGTGCTGATGCAGTGAAAAATGCAGAAAAATTAGTTCAATTACAATTATTCAAATCAGTAGAAATTATTAAAACAGAAGCGACTCGCGGAATTGTTTCTTTCACAGAAGGAGATGAGCAACGCATGATGTTATCTGGTTTAAGAAGATTTACACGTTACAACGAATATCCAAACGTAGTTAACTTGAAAACTGAAATTGCAGATCTTTTAATCAAAGAAAATAAATACACTTTCTAAGTATATTTTAAATACAAATTATTTAAAGCAGTCAATTTATTGGCTGCTTTTATTTTTTTAACATGCTGAAATATAATTTGGTATATCGTTTGATGAATCTAGGGCAAGTACTAGTCTTTATATAAGTTAGTTGAGTTTTCATGGTACTTAAGTTTTAGTAGAGAAAGGCCTCAGTTGTTCCCAATTGAGGTTTTTTTATACTTTGAGGTTAAAGTTTATTCATTAAAAATAAGCGAGTTAAGTCGTTATTTCTTAATGAAATACTTTTCGATAGAAATGATTTGAAGTAACTTTAATTCAAATTAATAACCCAAAAACAAAGCTTATGATAATTAATGCAGCAATTCTTACGTTGACCATGTTTGCAACATTTAGTATTATGTGTCTAGTCAAATTAGATGAATTAAAAAAAATAAAATAAAACCGAAACTCCATTTCTATAAATGGAGTTTTGTTGTTTTATAAAGTTATATTTACTTCAATTAATACATTCGAAATGAAAAAGAAGTTAGTTGTTTTGACGGGAGCTGGAATTAGTGCAGAAAGTGGAATTTCAACTTTTCGAGATGCCAACGGTTTGTGGGAAAATCATGATATTATGGAAGTCGCTTCGATTGATGGTTATCAAAGAAATCCTAAATTGGTTCAAGAATTCTACAATCAACGCCGAAAACAATTGTTCGATGTTGAACCCAATGCAGCACATTTTTTTCTGAAAGAGTTAGAACAAGACTTTGAAGTTTCTATTATTACCCAAAATGTTGATGATTTGCACGAAAGAGCAGGTTCGTCTAAAATAATTCATTTGCATGGCGAATTGAGAAAAGCGCGAAGCGAAAAAAACGAAAATCTAATTATTGATTGGAATAAAGATATCAAACTTGGAGATTTGGCGGAAGATGGAAATCAACTCCGTCCGCATATTGTGTGGTTCGGCGAAATGGTTCCAGAAATAGAAAATGCGATTGATGAGGTTTTAAAGGCGGATATTTTGGTGATTATTGGAACGTCAATGCAAGTATATCCAGCTGCTTCGCTCAAAGATTATTCAAAAACTAATGTACCAATTATCTATATCGATCCATCAGATACGTATACCAATTCATCTATTACGCATATCAAGAAAAAAGCAACAGAAAGTATCGAAGAATTAAAAACAATTTTGAATAATTTTTAATCTTTTACGTTTTAATCTTGGTTAATTATTTTAAATGATATGAAGTATATATTTCTACCATTATTAGTCTTTTCTATCAATGCGGCTGCTCAAGAGCTGAATCCATTTTATCAATCGGTTGTTGAACAAGTAAAATATGATTCTGTGCATCAGAAATTGCAAAAATTTCAAGATTTCGGAATTAAAACTGTTGGATCTTCTGCTCACGAAAATACATTTACATGGTTGAAATCTTATTATACGGCTTATGGTTATACCACTATAGAACAGCAATCGGTTAATGTATATGGTAATGTTGGGAATAATTTGATTGTGACAAAAATCGGTAAAAAATATCCTGACGAATTTATTGTCATCGATGGTCATTATGATACATTAAACGGACCTGGAGCGAATGATAATGGCTCGGGAACGGTTACTTTATTAGAAATTGCTCGATTAATAAAAGATATCGAAACAGATTATTCGATAAAATTTATTCATTTTACAGGGGAAGAACGAGGTTTAATCGGAAGTCAGGCGTATATAAATCAAATTGCAGTTCCTCAGAATTTAAAAATTAAAGCTGTTCTGAATATTGATGAGGTAGGAGGAGTGGCGAATAAGGTAAATTCGACAATTGTTTGTGAGCAAGATGAAAGTAATCCAACATCTAATAATGCTATTTCAGCTGAATTAACCAATAAAATGGCGAATATTTTTCCATTGTATACAACTCTAAAAACTGAAATTTCGAATGCTTATAGTTCCGATTATATGCCTTTTCAGGCAGTTGGCTATCCTATAACTGGACTTTTTGAAAAGAATGAAACGCCTTATGCGCATACTGCGCAAGATATAATCGATAATTTAGATTTGAATTATTTGACAGAAGTAGCGAAAGGAGCTTTGGCGACTTTATTGCATTTTTCTCAAGCGCAGGAAAAACTGAATGTAAAAGAAAACGCTATTTCTACATTACAAATTTATCCGAATCCTGTTCTTAAAAATCTTTATTTTTCTCAAGTTTTGCAACAACCAATTATTACAATTTACAATGCAGCGGGAAAACAGGTATTTCATCAAAAATATCAAACAACAGTTTCACAAATTAATTTAGAACATCTTACATCAGGAATCTATTTCGTTAATATAAATTCGAATCAATATAGCTTTAAGATTTTAAAGCAATAAATTGTTGCTCTTTATGTATGTCATAAATTTATTCTTTTAGTTGAATAGTTACTTTTTTATTAAAAACCATCGTTAAACAAAATGATTAGAAATATAATAGCTATTATTTCAACAATTGGAATAATTATTTGGATGATTACAGACTTTTATGGAGGGATGTTTATTTACTTGCTATCATATCCATTTTTAGTATTACCGATAATTCTACTTTATGTTTTCTCTTTTTTCGAAACTTTAGCTTTACTAATCAGAAATGGATTCAAGAAAAATATAATTAAAGTTGTTTTTCATTCAGTTTTAATTTTAATAATTATTATTATCAATTTAACGGATTCAGAAATTTTTAAATCTAAAAAAATCTTATCTGCAACATTGAAAGATGATCAATACTATTATAATTTAGTTTTTAGGGAAAATGGTGAAGTAGAAAACAACATTAATGGAATGTTTGGATATTCTGAACGAATTGCTGGGACATATAAAATTAACGGTGATACAATAATTTTTACGAAAGTTCTTTACGATAATGATTTTATACCAGATACTTTATTAATTGATAAAGAACAAAGTGCTTTATTTATGTTTAAAGACGAAAGTGGAAAATTTATTCGTGAAAAACAGTTTTTAAATCACTTAGAAATCAATAATTGCCTATAATATCGGTTTGCCAAAATGCGAGGTTTTGGTTAGATTGAACGCTATTATTTTCTAATCGCCAAAAAACAGTTTATATTCGTATTTTTTGTAAGTTTACAAGTAGTGAAATAGCTTTGGCTCAGTTTATTTTGAACTTGAATATTCGCTCAATTTAATCCCACGCACTTCGCCAAGCCAAGTCCAGTTAGTGTGGTAACCTCAGCTGATAATCGATATGAGTAGAAATTGTTTATTAATCTTAACAATGCTTTTTTTCTTAAGTTGTAAAACTACAAAACCAATAGTTGAAGAGAATACTCTTGAAATAACCAACATTGAAAAGCATTATATACTTTCTAATTCAGACTCTGAAAAGTACTATGTAATAAAACTTATTAGAAAACTTCAATCTGAAAAAAAATTAGGTGAAATCCCAATGATAATTGTAGACGGAGATCCAAAATATTATTTCTACAAAGAAGAAATTAAACCGTTGAATATTGAAAAAAGGAAAATTAGAAAGATTAAAATTTTGGAAGCAGATAAATGCGTTCAAATATTTGGAATGGCTTGCAAATATGGACTTATAATAATAAGTACATATGGAACTCAAGAGGAGCTACCATAAGACTACTTTTAACATCGGCTTAGCAAAATGCGGGGTTTTGGCTGAATTGAACGTTCTTGTTTTCTAATACGCCAAAAGCTGTCCATATTCGTATTTTTTGTAAGTTTACAAATAGTAGAACAGCTTTGGCTCTGAATTGTACATTCGTTCAAATTAAGTTCGCACTTCGACAAGTCCAGTTAACCGCAATTATAAAACAAACTCAACATTTAAATGAAAACTTTCCCAGTAATAGCTTCAATTTTATCACCAACAGAATTAGGAGAACTTATTAACGAAAAGTATCAATTAGAACATAATTTCGATTGTAAACTTTTTAGAACAGGAGTAAATCATACCTATTTTTTAACTACTCCAAGTACGAAATATGTGGTTAGAGTTTATTGTCGCAACTGGAGAACAAAAACGGAAATCCAAGAAGAATTATCCCTATTAAATTTACTCAAATCACATCATCTTTCAGTTTCAATTCCAATTTCCGATAAAAATGGAAATTTAATTCAAGAGATTGCTGCGCCAGAAGGTTTAAGATATGTTGCGCTTTTCACATTCGCAGAAGGAGAAAAATTGCGTTTTATGAGCAAGGAAACTTGTTTTGCTGTTGGTTCAATAATGGCAAAAATTCATAATGTAACAGCGACAAAAAAAATCAATCGAATAAATTATAATTCTGATGTGCTTCTGTACAAAGCTTATGAGAAGTTAAATGTATATTTTTCAGAAGATTTAGATGAAATGTTATATTTAAAACAAATATCCTCAAAAATCGCAAAGTGTTTTGAAACAACTCATTTATCCGAAGCTCAAAATGGCATTGTACACCTTGATATTTGGTATGACAATTTGAGTGTAAATAAGGAAAATGAAATTACAATTTTTGATTTTGATAATTGTGGAAATGGTTCTCTGATTTTAGATATTGGATATTTTTGCAAACAATTATTTTTCATTGAAACGGATAAAAATGAATATGAAACTAAAGTGGAAAGTTTCTTAAATGGTTACAGAAAAGAAAGAAGCTTATCTGAAAAGGAACTCAATTTAATCCCTGAAGCCGGAGCTTCAATTTTTGTGTTTTATCTTGGCGTCCAAGCTCAAAGATTTGATTGGTCAAATATATTTCTAACAGAAAACTATCTTAAAATGTTTGTTGGAAGAATCAAAAATTGGCTAGATTATTACGAAGAAAAAAAGAACTGCGGCTAACATTGCAATAATGAAATTGCGACTAAGGGAAAAATTGAAAGTTTTCGCTTCCTTAATTCGTTAATAATTTTCTTGTTACCTATAAATATAAAAAAAAATAATTTAAAAAATTAAGAAAAATCATCGTTTTCAATATTGATAATTTGTTGTTATTTAGTTTTAAATAACTGAATACAATCAGAATATTAAAAATGAAAATAATGATTACAGAAAGAAAAGAAGTTGTCTTAAAATATTTTGAAAAAATTGATAATGGTACTTTTGATAGTACTTATTTTGATTTATTTACTGAAGATGTTGAATTGTACTTCCCGAAATATGGATACACTAAAGGAAAGGAAGGTATAAAACACTTTGGCGAAACACTTGGAAATGGATTAAAAAGCCTTCATCACGATGTTAAAAACTTTAATATCATAGTATCCGATAAATATATAATCGTTGAAGGACAAGAAGGTGGAGAAACGAAAGAGGGAATAAAGTGGCCTGATAATAAAAATTCATTTGGTAAATTTTGTAATGTTTTTGAATTTGAAGGCAGTCTGATTAAAAGAGTACATATTTATGTTGATCCAGATTTTACATCAGAAGATGCTAAAAGAATTGAGATGTTAAATCAAGGGAATAAATCGTGAAACATCAACTACTAGAATTGGTAATTGTTAAACAACTTAATATTTTAGATAAAATTAAACTAGTTGTTCTTTAGTTTATACAATAACCTATTTATATAAGTTGGTTTGTTTTGGACAAAAATATTTAAATAAAAAAAGCCCCGAAGATAGTCGAGGCGCTAAATGTTTTCACAACGGAATAATCCTTATTGTGAGTTCCTTTCAATACAAATATTGATATAAAATATTTATATATGATTACGTGAAACCGTAATTGTATAAATTATTTTTGATGTAATTTAATACGCAAAAGATAATACTTATGGCTAAAAATATACTTGGATTAGATTTAGGAACCAACTCTATTGGATGGGCGTTTGTAAAAGAAGCTACAAATAATAATGAACAATCTTCTATAGAAAAATAGGTGTTCGTGTAAATACTTTAACAACTGATGAGCAAACAAACTTTGAAAAAGGTAAACCTATTACAACAAATGCAGGTAGAACTTTAGCGCGTTCGGCTCGTCGTAATCTTCAACGATTTAAACTTCGAAGAGAAAATCTTTTACAAATTCTGAAAGCACAGAAATGGATTGATAATGAAACTATTTTAGCTGAGAATGGGAATAAAACAACTTTTGAAACTTTTCGTTTACGAGCATTATCAGCTGAAAAACAATTGGAGCTTCACGAATTGGCTCGTGTTCTGTTTCAAATCAACAAAAAGCGCGGTTACAAAAGTTCACATAAAGTGAACAATACCGAAGAAGGTTCTTTGATTGATGGTATGGACATCGCTAAAAAATTATATCATGAAAATCTTACACCAGGGCAATATGTTTTGGATTTGTTAAAGTCTGGAAAGAAAAAGGTTCCTGATTTTTATCGTTCGGATTTACAGTCTGAATTTGATAAGATATGAGATTTTCAAAAGCAATTTTATACTGAATTATTTACAGATAATTTAAAAGAAGAATTAAAGGGAAAAGGAAAAGTAGCGACTTGGGCATTTTTAAAAGTCCCTTTTAATTTGGTTGGAATAAAGCGCAATTTAAAACGTGATGATTTAAAATTAGAGAATTACCAATGGCGAAATGACGCTTTGTCTAACCAATTAAATTTAGAACAAATTGCGATTGTTTTGCAAGAGATTAATGGTCAATTAGCTAATTCTTCTGGTTATTTAGGTGCAATTTCAGATAGAAGCAAAGAGTTGTACTTCAATAACCAAACCGTAGGTCAATATCAATATACTCAGTTACAAAATAATCCGCATGCACGTTTAAAAAATCAAGTGTTTTATCGTCAGGATTATATGGATGAGTTTGAAAAGATTTGGGAAGTTCAAGCAAAAAATCGTGAAAACATATTTACCAATTCTTTAAAAGAAGAAATTCGAGATGTTGTTATTTTCTATCAACGTAAACTAAAATCTCAAAAAGGTTTGATTTCAATTTGTGAGTTCGAACAAAGAAAAATAATTAAAGATGATAAAAAGAAAACTGTTGGTTTACGCGTTATTCCAAAATCAGCACCTTTATTTCAAGAATTCAAAATTTGGCAAATTCTTCATAATGTAAAATTGAAAAATAAGATTACAAATGAAGTTGTGCTTTTAAATGAAAACGATAAAAATCACTTATTTGAAGAATTAAATCTAAAGGGAAATCTTACTGCATCTGAAGTTTTAAAATTGTTAGTTGATAAACCTAAAGATTGGGAAATTAATTATACAAGTTTAGAAGGAAATCGTACTAATCAAGCCCTTTATAATGCTTATTTGACTATTCTAGATAACGAAGGTTATGATGTGCGTGAAGAATTGAAATTAAAATTGAATAAAAACGAAATTACTTTAGCTGATATTGACAAACCTGCATCTGAAATTAAGGAAATGGTGCAAGCTATTTTTAATCATTTAGGAATTAAATCTGAAATTTTAGATTTCAATGTAGAGTTAGAAGGAAAAGTTTTTGATGAGCAATTATCTTTTCAGCTGTGGCATTTGTTGTATGCGTATGAAGAAGACAATTCACCAACTGGAATGGACACTTTGTATCGATTATTAGAACAAAAATTTGGTTTCAATAAAGAGCAAGCTAAAGTAATGGGAACAGTTGCCTTTCAAGATGATTATGGAAGTCTAAGTAGTAAAGCAATTCGTAAAATATATCCTTTTATAAAAGAAAATGAATATTCTGTAGCATGTGATTTAGCTGGATATCGTCATTCTAAAAACTCTTTAACCAAAGAAGAATTAGAAAATCGTGAATTAAAATCTCGTTTAGATATTCTTCCAAAAAATAGTTTGCGCAATCCTGTAGTTGAGAAAATTCTGAATCAGATGGTAAATGTAGTGAATACATTGATTGATACTGAAAATGATAAATTGGAGAAAGCAGGCAGGGCAAGAAATTTTCAATTTGATGAAATCCGTATTGAGTTAGCACGTGAACTTAAGAAGAATGTAAAAGAACGTGAGGAAATGACCAAAGCTATGAATGCAGGAAAAATTGAACACGAGAAAATTATTAAGATTCTTCAAACAGAAGATGGAATTAAGTTCCCAACGCGCAATGATATTATTCGTTATAAATTGTATCAAGAGCTTAAAAATAATGGGTACAAGGATTTGTATACCAATCAATATATCGAACGAAAAGATATTTTTACAAAAAAAATACGATATCGAACATATTATTCCTCAATCGTGTTTGTTTGATGATAGTTTTTCGAATAAAACATTAGTTCCGCGTCAGATCAATTTGGATAAAGGAAATAAAACGGTTTACGATTATATTTTTGATGCCTTTGGACAAGATAAATTAAATGAATTTTTGATACGTTCAAAAGCTTTGTTTGATTTAAATGATGAGGGAATTTCAAAAGCTAAATACAAGAAACTAACAATGAAAGGTTCTGAAATTGGCGAAGGTTTTATTCAAAGAGATTTACGTGATTCACAATATATTGCTAAAAAAGCGAAAGAAATCTTGTTTCAAATTACTAAATCGGTGCTTTCAACTTCTGGTTCAGTTACAGATCGTTTGCGTGACGATTGGGATTTGGTGAATGTAATGAAAGAGTTGAATTTGGAGAAATATCGTTTGGCTGGCTTAACAGAAATGCAAACAACAAAAGATGGTAATCCGAAAGAAGTCATCAAAGATTGGACAAAGCGTAATGATCATCGTCATCATGCTATGGATGCGCTGACTGTTGCATTTACCAAACGTATTTTTATTCAGTATTTAAATAACTTAAATGCGTGTAGAAATGATGAATATGATAGTATTTCAAATGCAAAAGATAAAAAGGCTATTGATACAAATAGCTTAAGAATTTCGAGTAAAGATGCATTAGGAATTGAAGAAAAAGAAACGCATAAAATAAATGATGGAAAAGGAAATTATAAACGTGTTTTCAATGAACCTATTCCAAATTTCAGACAACTGGCGAAACAACATTTAGAAGCTGTTTTAGTATCGCATAAAGCAAAAAATAAAGTTGTTACTCGAAATATGAACAAAATAAAAGGAACCGACAAAGTTCAGATTGCTTTAACTCCTCGAGGACAAATGCACAAGGAAACCGTTTATGGCAAAATCAAACAATATGCTTTTAAAGAAGAAAAAGTTTCAGCAAAGTTTGGTGAGGCTACAATTGCTATGGTTTCGAATCCACAATATAGATCTCTTTTATTACAGCGTTTAGCCGAAAATGGAAAAGATGCTAAAAAAGCATTTACAGGAAAAAATGCGTTGTCAAAAAATCCAATTTTATTAAAAGACGGAACAGAATTACCTGAAAAAGTAAAATTAATGTGGCTGGAAGATGATTATACGATTCGTAAAGATATTGGACCTGATTTAAAAATTGACAAAGTGATTGACGAAGGCGTAAAACGAATTTTACAAACTCGGTTAGATCAATTTAAAGGAGATTCAAAAAAGGCTTTTTCTGATTTGGAACAAAATCCAATTTGGTTGAATGAAGAAAAAGGAATTGCAATAAAACGTGTAACGATATCAGGAGTTAAAAATGCTGAAGCATTACATGTTAAAAGGATCATTTAGGAAATGATATTTTTGATGAAGATGGAAATCAAATTCCAATTGATTTTGTGAGTACAGGAAATAATCATCATGTAGCTATTTACGAAGATGAGAAAGGGAATCTTCAAGAAAAAGTTATTTCATTTTATGAAGCTGTAGCTCATGTAAATCAAGGTTTACCAATTGTAGATAAAGCCTACAATCAACACTTAGGTTGGACATTTAAATTTACAATGAAGCAAAACGAAATGTTTGTTTTTCCATCAGAAGGTTTTAATCCAAATGAAATTGATTTGTTTGATAGGAAAAATCAGACGTTAATAAGTAAACATTTATTTAGGGTGCAGAAATTTGGTGAGCTTTCTAAATCTGGTTTTTGGTTTAGACATCATTTAGAAACTTCTGTTTATTTAGTTAAGTCTTTAAGGTTTATTACTTACTCAGATTTTTATAGTAAGGATTTTATGAAAACCATAGTAAAAGTCAGAACAAACCATTTAGGAGAAATCATCCATATTGGAGAATATTAAAATGTAAGTTTATGTTAAAACGCACCATTTACATTGGTAATCCATCTTATTTAAAATTAAAAGACAATCAATTGAAAATAGAAGATGCGACAACCAAAGAAATCAAAGGCTCTATACATATTGAAGATTTAGGATTTTTGGTGTTGGATCATTATCAAATTACCCTAAGTCATCAACTTATAGTGATGTTACAACAAAATAATGTGGCGATAATCAGTTGCGACGATAGTCATATGCCTTTAGGGTTGATGTTACCAATGAATGGGCATGTGGAGCATAGTGAGCGATTGAAACATCAAATTAATGTTTCGGAACCTTTGCGCAAACAGTTGTGGAAACAAACGATTGAAGCTAAGATTTATCAACAAAAAGCATTGTTAAGTAAGTTTGGTTTTGTAGAGGAGCCACTGCAGAATTATTTAACGAATGTAAAATCGGGAGATTCCACGAATATGGAAGGGATTGCGGCTCAATATTATTGGAAACAATTATTTGACAATTTTACGAGAGAACGAGATGGTGATGCTCCTAATAATTTTCTGAATTTTGGATATGCTATTCTTCGAAGTATGGTTGCAAGAGCTTTAGTGAGTTCTGGACTAAATCCTACAATTGGTATTTTTCATCGCAATAAATACAATCCATATTGTTTGGCTGATGATATAATGGAACCTTATCGACCTTATGTTGATGAATTGGTCTTAGAATGGATGAATAAGCCTTATCGACCGACTGAAATGAGTAAAGATGCTAAAGCACATTTATTACAAATAGCAACAAAAGATGTAAAAATTGATGGTTTGAAAAGACCTTTGTTAGTAGCGATAAGCTCTACAACAAGTTCTTTATATAAGTGTATGATAGGGGAGCAACGTGTGATTCGTTTTCCTGAAATGACATGAGTTTTAGTCGTTATAATGCTTATCGTATTATGTGGGTTTTAGTTTTGTTTGATTTGCCAACGGAAACAAAAAAGCAAAGAAGTCAGGCTACTCGTTTTAGAAAAGAGTTGATAGATGATGGATTTACTATGTTTCAGTTTTCTATTTATTTGCGACATTGTCCAAGTAGAGAAAATGCAGAGGTACATATAAGACGAACAAAATCTAAATTACCTGAATTTGGTAAAGTTGGAATAATTTGTATTACTGATAAACAATTTGGACAAATGGAAATATTTTTTTCCAAAAAAGAAACCGATTTACCAACAGGTCCACAACAATTAGAATTATTTTAGGAATAAAAAAATCCGATAGAAAACTCAACTTCTATCGGATTTTACTTTTTTTCTCATATCTAAATTTCATCTCAAACCCTTTTATATAAAGGACTTTTAAAATGAGGTTGTAACTACTTACGTAAAATTACTAAAAGTGAAAGGAACTCACAACTCAAGCTCAAACGAGATTGTTGTTCAATGTGTTGTAACTACTTACGTAAAATTACTAAAAGTGAAAGGAACTCACAACCATACCTGCAAAAAAAGAACTTGATAAATGGTTGTAACTACTTACGTAAAATTACTAAAAGTGAAAGGAACTCACAACGTTATAGGTGCTGGACTTACTTTTGTAGGTGTTGTAACTACTTACGTAAAATTACTAAAAGTGAAAGGAACTCACAACTATAAAAGATATCATGGCGACATCCGACGAGTTGTAACTACTTACGTAAAATTACTAAAAGTGAAAGGAACTCACAACCACAATTTGACGAATAATTTCATTAATAAAGTTGTAACTACTTACGTAAAATTACTAAAAGTGAAAGGAACTCACAACTTGTCGGGTGGTCAATTAATGACTTATAATGTTGTAACTACTTACGTAAAATTACTAAAAGTGAAAGGAACTCACAACTTGATTAATAATAAATTTTATTTTTTTGCTGTTGTAACTACTTACGTAAAATTACTAAAAGTGAAAGGAACTCACAACTATATGTCTGAACATTGGAAATTTCACTCTGTTGTAACTACTTACGTAAAATTACTAAAAGTGAAAGGAACTCACAACACTCCTAAGCCGTTTAACTGATCAGCAATAGTTGTAACTACTTACGTAAAATTACTAAAAGTGAAAGGAACTCACAACTGACTTTGTAAACGTCGCTACCTCAGTTCTGTTGTAACTACTTACGTAAAATTACTAAAAGTGAAAGGAACTCACAACCGCCCGGCAGGAAGGGCATGACCACCAGCCGTTGTAACTACTTACGTAAAATTACTAAAAGTGAAAGGAACTCACAACTATACATTTGCTTATGTTGGAACGTATCCTGTTGTAACTACTTACGTAAAATTACTAAAAGTGAAAGGAACTCACAACATGAATACCTTCATCCAGTCCTGCTGAACTCGTTTCAGCATCACATTCTAAAATAATGTAAAAGAACAATTTTCTTTATAATAGTGATAACCTTTCTTAGGTAAATCTAGAATCGTAAATCTAAAAACCTTCTTTTTCTGTCAAAAATGCCAATCTAATCTACAAATCTTCTCCAATTTTTTATTTTTCACCGATCGTTTTTCTCTATTTCGTCTACCGTTTAGCGTAAACCGTCAAACATTTCAAAAAATATTTCTCATCATACCAGTAACTTAAGAGAAGAATGTAAAATAAATGTAAATTATGTTTGGAAAAGCGGAAAAAGGGTACGTATATTTGCAACCTCAATACGAAAGACGAGTAGTATTGAAATTGACATAGGGACTTATATAGCGATAAAATTTATTTGAAAATAAATTTGCGAGTTTAGAAATAAGTATTACCTTTGCAAACCAACTCCGAAAGGAGTTTGAGAGTGAAAGTAAATTTGACTTATTGAAATAAAAATTTTAAAAATTTTCTAAGTAAAATTTGTTAGTTAAAAAATAAGTATTACCTTTGCAACCGCAAACGCCGAGAGGTTTTGCTAAGATGAGAAGTTCATTTGAAATTATAAAATATACAGAAGAAAAAATAGCCGAATAAAACGAAGTCAATCCTTGAATAATGGAGCTATAGGAAATTCGAAGTTGTAAAAAACAGAAGCTAACGCTTCAAAAAAAATTATTTACAATGGAGAGTTTGATCCTGGCTCAGGATGAACGCTAGCGGGAGGCTTAACACATGCAAGCCGAGGGGTATATTTCTTTCGGGAGATAGAGACCGGCGCACGGGTGCGTAACGCGTATGCAACTTGCCCTACTGAAAAGGATAGCCCTTCGAAAGGAGGATTAATACTTTATAATAGAAATCATGGCATCATGAATTTTTGAAAGATTTATCGCAGTAGGATAGGCATGCGTAAGATTAGTTAGTTGGTGAGGTAACGGCTCACCAAGACGATGATCTTTAGGGGGCCTGAGAGGGTGAACCCCCACACTGGTACTGAGACACGGACCAGACTCCTACGGGAGGCAGCAGTGAGGAATATTGGACAATGGGTGGAAGCCTGATCCAGCCATCCCGCGTGTAGGATGACGGCCTTATGGGTTGTAAACTACTTTTATCTGGGGATAAACCTACTTACGTGTAAGTAGCTGAAGGTACCAGAAGAATAAGCACCGGCTAACTCCGTGCCAGCAGCCGCGGTAATACGGAGGGTGCAAGCGTTATCCGGATTTATTGGGTTTAAAGGGTCCGTAGGCGGATTAATCAGTCAGTGGTGAAATCTCATAGCTTAACTATGAAACTGCCATTGATACTGTTAGTCTTGAGTGATGTTGAAGTTGCTGGAATGTGTAGTGTAGCGGTGAAATGCTTAGATATTACGCAGAACACCAATTGCGAAGGCAGGTGACTAAACATAAACTGACGCTGATGGACGAAAGCGTGGGGAGCGAACAGGATTAGATACCCTGGTAGTCCACGCCGTAAACGATGGATACTTGCTGTTGGATTTTCGGATTCAGTGGCTAAGCGAAAGTTATAAGTATCCCACCTGGGGAGTACGTTCGCAAGAATGAAACTCAAAGGAATTGACGGGGGCCCGCACAAGCGGTGGAGCATGTGGTTTAATTCGATGATACGCGAGGAACCTTACCAAGGCTTAAATGCAATTTGACAGATCTAGAAATAGATTTTTCTTCGGACAGAATGCAAGGTGCTGCATGGCTGTCGTCAGCTCGTGCCGTGAGGTGTTAGGTTAAGTCCTGCAACGAGCGCAACCCCTATCATTAGTTGCCAGCGTTTAAAGACGGGGACTCTAATGAGACTGCCGGTGCAAACCGCGAGGAAGGTGGGGACGACGTCAAGTCATCACGGCCCTTACGTCTTGGGCTACACACGTGCTACAATGGTAAGTACAGAGGGCAGCTACTTGGCAACAAGATGCGAATCTCAAAAACTTATCTCAGTTCGGATTGGAGTCTGCAACTCGACTCTATGAAGCTGGAATCGCTAGTAATCGCATATCAGCCATGATGCGGTGAATACGTTCCCGGGCCTTGTACACACCGCCCGTCAAGCCATGGAAGCTGGGGGTACCTGAAGTCGGTGACCGTAAAAGGAGCTGCCTAGGGTAAAACTGGTAACTAGGGCTAAGTCGTAACAAGGTAGCCGTACCGGAAGGTGCGGCTGGAACATCTCATATTTAGAGAACGACGAATTTTCTTCTATTAGTAGAAGATTGATTTTGATTCGGCTTTTTATTCTGTAGTATTATATAAATATATTAGAAGTTAGATATTAGAATTGAGAACTTAGATAAATCTAAATACTTATCTCTCAATACTAAAATCTTACAACTAAAAAGACCACTCTTTAAGAGTATTAAAGAGTCTCATAGCTCAGCTGGTTAGAGCGCTACACTGATAATGTAGAGGTCGGCAGTTCGAGTCTGCCTGAGACTACAAACGTACAACGTTAAACGTTCTACGTAATACGTAAAAAGAGGGGGATTAGCTCAGCTGGCTAGAGCGCTTGCCTTGCACGCAAGAGGTCATCGGTTCGACTCCGATATTCTCCACGAAGCGATAAACGAAGTTCGAACTTCGAAATTCGTTTAAAGCAGAAGAGTTCATTGACATTATTGAAAAAAAACATACAATCAAAACAGATTTAGAGATAAATCAAAGTTTATATAAGGTATACAATTAATCAAGAAAACGAGTAAGATTAACATAACCGCTCAATAATATGACGGTTAAATCGAGAAAAAAGTTACAAAGGGCGTACGGCGGATGCCTAGGCTTTGAGAGGCGATGAAGGACGTGATAAGCTGCGATAAGCTACGGGGAGCGGCACATACGCATTAATCCGTAGATTTCCGAATGGGACAACCCGGCATGTTGAAGACATGTCACTCACGTAAGTGAGAGCGAACGTTGGGAACTGAAACATCTAAGTACCAATAGGAAAAGAAATCAATTGAGATTCCGTAAGTAGTGGCGAGCGAACGCGGATTAGCCCTAAAGACTTTATAATGATAATAGAATAACCTGGAAAGGTTAACCGTAGAGGGTGATAGTCCCGTAAATGAAATTTTTATTAAGTTGATAACGAGTAAGGCGGAACACGAGAAATTCTGTCCGAATATGGGAGGACCATCTTCCAAGGCTAAATACTCCTCAAAGACCGATAGTGAACTAGTACTGTGAAGGAAAGGTGAAAAGCATTTCGAATAGAAAGTTGAAATAGAACCTGAAACCGTACGCCTACAAGCGGTCGGAGCTCTTCGGAGTGACGGCGTGCCTTTTGCATAATGAGCCTACGAGTTAATGTTGCTGGCAAGGTTAAGCACTTCAGGTGCGGAGCCGTAGCGAAAGCGAGTCTGAATAGGGCGCTATAGTCAGTAGTATTAGACGCGAAACCTTGTGATCTACCCATGGGCAGGTTGAAGCTTTGGTAACACAAAGTGGAGGACCGAACCGGTTGACGTTGAAAAGTCTTCGGATGACCTGTGGGTAGGGGTGAAAGGCCAATCAAACTGGGAAATAGCTCGTACTCCCCGAAATGCATTTAGGTGCAGCGTTTAGTTAAGTATATTAGAGGTAGAGCTACTGATTGGATGCGGGGGCTTCACCGCCTACCAATTCCTGACAAACTCCGAATGCTAATATATGTTTCTAGGCAGTGAGGGCATGGGTGCTAAGGTCCATGTCCGAGAGGGAAAGAACCCAGACCATCAGCTAAGGTCCCCAAATATATGCTAAGTTGAAAAAACGCGGTTGGATTGCATAGACAGCTAGGATGTTAGCTTGGAAGCAGCTATTCATTTAACGAGTGCGTAACAGCTCACTAGTCGAGCGATCCGGCATGGATAATAATCGGGCATAAGCATATTACCGAAGCTATGGATTAGTACAAAAGTACTACTGGTAGGGGAGCATTCTAACGGCGCAGAAGTCATCTGGTAATGGATGGTGGAGCTTTTAGAAAAGAAAATGTAGGCATGAGTAACGATAAAATAAGTGAGAAACTTATTCGCCGTAAGACTAAGGCTTCCTCAGCTATGCTAATCAGCTGAGGGTTAGTCGGGACCTAACACGAACCCTAACGGGGTAGTGGATGGCAAACGGGTTAATATTCCCGTACCTGCACTCAATAAAAGTGACGAATGATTGTAGGAGGTGCGTACTGACGGAATAGTACGTTGAACCTACGTAAAGTAGGGATAGTACACGAAGACTTCGGTTAGAGTGATAATCCTCTGAAAATTGTTCCAAGAAATAGCGAGATGTGCAGCCCGTACCGTAAACCGACACAGGTGGTCGAGGAGAGTATCCTAAGGCGCTCGAGCGATTCATGGTTAAGGAATTAGGCAAAATAGACCTGTAACTTCGGGAGAAAGGTCGCTGACAGCAATGTCAGCCTCAGTAAAAAGGCCCAGGCGACTGTTTATCAAAAACACAGGACTCTGCAAAATAGAAATATGACGTATAGGGTCTGACACCTGCCCGGTGCTGGAAGGTTAAGGAAGGAGCTTAGAAGTAATTCGAAGGTTTTGACTGAAGCCCCAGTAAACGGCGGCCGTAACTATAACGGTCCTAAGGTAGCGAAATTCCTTGTCGGGTAAGTTCCGACCTGCACGAATGGTGTAACGATCTGGGCACTGTCTCAACCATGATCTCGGTGAAATTGTAGTATCGGTGAAGATGCCGGTTAATCGCAACGGGACGAAAAGACCCTGTGAACCTTTACTATAGCTTTGTATTGACTTCGGGTAAATAATGTGTAGGATAGGTGGGAGACTATGAAGCAGTATCGCTAGGTATTGTGGAGTCATTGTTGAAATACCACCCTTTATTTACTTGGAGCCTAACTTCTTTATAGAAGGACAGTGCATGGTGGGTAGTTTGACTGGGGTGGTCGCCTCCAAAAGAGTAACGGAGGCTTTCAAAGGTACCCTCAGCACGCTTGGTAACCGTGCGTAGAGTGTAATGGCATAAGGGTGCTTGACTGTGAGACCAACAAGTCGATCAGGTGCGAAAGCAGGACATAGTGATCCGGTGGTTCCGTATGGAAGGGCCATCGCTCAAAGGATAAAAGGTACTCCGGGGATAACAGGCTAGTCTCCCCCAAGAGCTCACATCGACGGGGAGGTTCGGCACCTCGATGTCGGCTCGTCACATCCTGGGGCTGGAGAAGGTCCCAAGGGTTGGGCTGTTCGCCCATTAAAGTGGCACGCGAGCTGGGTTCAGAACGTCGTGAGACAGTTCGGTCTCTATCTGTTGTGATCGTTAGAAGTTTGAGCGGAGTTGACTCTAGTACGAGAGGACCGTGTTGAACAAACCTCTGGTGTATCAGTTGTGCCGCCAGGTGCACCGCTGAGTAGCTACGTTTGGAAGAGATAAGCACTGAAAGCATATAAGTGCGAAACTCGCCGCAAGATTAGACTTCTTTAAAGGGTCGTTGTAGACTACAACGTTGATAGGCTATAGATGTAAAGGCAGTGATGTCATAGTCGAGTAGTACTAATTACCCATAGACTTTTTCTTAAAAAGTACAACGAATCAAAGATAATGATAGCAATATCAAAAATTAAAAAGATTAAATACTAAGATTGATTTAATCGTCATAGAGAAGGTTAGTTAATCTTATTTGGATTAATGAAGTAATACCAAAAGATTGTATAAACGAAATTCGAAACACGAAAAACGAATTTCGAACTCAATAATGTCAAGATATAGTAGGAACTAAAACCTATTTAAAAATATTAGGGTGACTATAGCTGCAGGGCTCACCTCTTCCCATTCCGAACAGAGAAGTTAAGCCTGCCTGCGCCGATGGTACTGTTACTTACGGGAGAGTAGGTCGTCGCCAGTTTTTATTAAAAGCCTCAAGATTATTTTCTTGAGGCTTTTTTATGTTCAATAAAGTTATAGGTTTTAAGTGCTACGTTCTACGTATAACATAAAACTTATTACGTAATACTTCATAAACACCCCTATAATCCCCTCAAGAGGATAGTTTGCATAGATTTTTATTCTAGTAAATCTAACGTCTTATAACTTATCACTCAAAACTTACAACTTATAACTCAAAACCCGCGTTAGGGATAGTAGTGGAAATCCTTTTGTAGGAATTGAATTTTTCTAATCTGTAATAGAATCTTCTTCTACAAAAGATTGGAACGGATAGCCCGACCGAAGGGAACGCCATAATAATAAACAATTGAATGAAGAATTTTTATATATTTAGGTTTTAAAGTAAAAGAAGATATGAAACCATTTAATGTGCGTGTATATGCGTTATTGGAGCACAAGGGAAAGGTATTGGTGATTCACGAGCCGTTTCAGGGAGAATTAATTTATAAGTTTCCTGGAGGTGGACTGGAGTTTGGTGAAGGAACTAAAGATTGTATAAGGAGAGAGATAAAAGAGGAATTGAATTTGAAAGTGGAAGTTCATGAGCATTTTTATACACAAGATTTTTTTGTGCTGAATGCTTTTGATCCAACAGAACAGGTTTTATTAATTTATTATAAAGCGACAATTACAGAGAAAGCATTGGCTAAATTGAAAATTTTGGATGCTGATATCAACGAATTGTTATGGTTATCGAAAGAAGAATTGAATGTAGAGAAATTTACACTGGATGCAGATAAAGTGGTAGTTGATTTGTATAAAAAAGAAAACTTCGAATCTTAAGACTCGAAGTTTATTATTTTTTGATCATCAAAATACTGTATAACAGCGTATTTCATTAACAAGGTTTGCTCATTAGTTTTAAGCGGTGGTAAATCTTCCAACAACTCAAAATGTGGCCAACCATCTGGATCTAATCCATCGAAACGATAAAAACCAAAAGGTTCTAACACGCGACAAACTGCAATGTGTAATAAATTGAGTTTATCATCTTTTTTAAATCGTTTTTTTCCTTGTCCTAATTCTTGAACACCGATTAAAAAAAGAATGGTATCTAAATCTGGTCTTTCACCGTCTGTGAAATTTTGTTGAAAAAATTCTTCAATCAGTTTCCACTTGTTGGTGTTTGATGATGATTCTTCTGTAAATTTTGATATATCCATTTAGAATTTACGTCCTTTGTGACGCATATGTGGGTTTTGTAATTGCGAATTACTTACGTTGAAACGTTTCATTTGATCATTCATCATTTTGATTTGATCTGTAAACATTCCTTTCGAATCGTTTTTCTTCGCTTCTTTAATATAACCTTCCGCTTCTTTCTTTTTACCTTTTGACATTGCAGCTCCAGCCAAAGATAAATTAGCCATTGCTCTGTCATGATCAAATGATAAACCGTAGTTTAAGGCTTCTTTCATATATTTTTCTGAAACGGCAACATTGTCCTGCGCTTCAGTAATTCCCATCATATAATGGTAATATCCCATTTGTTTAGGAATTAATTCTGATGATGGATTTTTGATCTTTTGTAACCATTTTTTCGCTTTTGCCATATCCTCTTTACGTAAAAACCAGAAAGCTAACAAGATGTTTTCGTTTCTGAAATAGAATAAAATTGGAAATACAGCGACTAATAACGAAACAAATCCCCAACCGTATTCGCGAATGGTAAACAAAAAGATTGCTAAAGCGATTAATACAGCGGCGATTACTAATTTAATGTATTTGTTCATCGATTATAAATATGATTTGATATTATCTGCAATTTCGATCATTTTCTCGGCAGATAATTGAAGTTTTGGATTTGAGAAATTGATATCTTGCATTGTATTTAGAGGAACCAAATGCACATGTACATGTGGTACCTCTAAACCAACAACAGCTACGCCAACGCGTAAACAAGGTATTGCTTTTTCTATAGCTTGTGCAATTTCATAAGAAAAGTCCATTAAACCTAAATAGGTTTCTTTGTCTAAATCGAAGATTTTATCGACTTCTTTTTTCGGGATAACCAATACATGACCTTCTACCAAAGGAAACGCGTCCAAAATAGCGATGTACTTATCGTTTTCGGCAATTTTGTATGATGGTATTTCTCCGTTTATAATTTTAGTGAAAATGCTTGCCATATGTTTTTTAATTTTTGAAATCTTAGTCCAAAGATATTTCTAAAATTTCAAAATTTAAAGTCATTCCGTTAGGTAATGTAATTTCTGCAACTTCTCCAAGTGATTTTCCTAACAATCCTTTTGCGATTGGAGTATTTACAGAGATGCGCATTTTAGCTAAATCAGCCTCAGATTCAGGTACCAAAGTGTACACTAATTCTTGTCCGTTCGCTGTATTTTTTATTTTAACTTTTGATAATATTGATACTTTAGAATGGTCTAATTTAGATTCATCAATTACGCGTGCATATGCTACAACTTCTTTCAATTTAGCAATTTGCATCTCTAACATTCCTTGAGCTTCTTTTGCAGCATCGTATTCTGCATTTTCAGATAAATCTCCTTTATCACGAGCATCAGCAATTTGTTGCGAAATTTTTGGACGCTCAAAAGTTTCTAACTGATGAAGCTCTTCACGCAACTTTTCTAATCCTTCTTTCGTTACATATTGTATATTTGCCATAACAACAATGTTTAATTAATTTTTTATTAAATAGGTCTTATAAAATAAATAATCCTACACATATGTAATACTATGCGCAGGACTATTTAGTTATTGTACTACAAAGATAATAAAAAAAATACAGCAAATTAAAAATGAAACAATTTATTAAAACGATTCTAAATAAGGTTATTTTGGTTTGTGTTTTTGCAAGCTTATTTCAAGGTTGTAATTCAGATGACGGTGTAGTAAGTTGTGTGCCAAATACGATTGTGAATGTTTCAATCAATATCAATTTACCTTTGTATTCTAATCTAAACAATCCAGGAGGATGGGTATATGTAGATGGAGCAACAGCTGGTTCTAGAGGTTTGATTGTGGTGCGTACGGCTTCTGGTTTCAAAGCTTACGATCGTAATGCGCCGCATATTTGTCCTGGTGCAGAAACTACTTTGTATGTAAAGAATGACATCAGTATTGTATGTGATGCAGATAATTCTGAATGGATTTTATTAACAGGACAACCTACAAAAGTAGCGAACAGAGCACCAAGAACTTACCAAGTGTATGTAAATGCAAATGGAACGCTTACAATAACGAATTAAATTTTTTAACGAAAGTTTTTTTAATTCACTCAAAAAATAATAATCTTTGCAGGCATCGAAATTATACTTCTTTATTATGCATGCATAAATTTTTCGAATGGTTTTTGAATTAAATTATTTTTAAAAAAAGATAATTTCGTTGTAAAGATTACTCAAATCCATTATTTTTGGTAAATCAAAATTTTATCAATTAAAAAATATTAATAATGAGCATTATTTCGCATATCCATGCAAGACAAATTTTAGATTCTCGTGGTAACCCAACTGTAGAAGTAGACGTGTATACAGAATCAGGTGTTTTAGGTCGTGCAGCTGTTCCATCAGGAGCATCTACAGGAGAGTATGAAGCAGTAGAATTACGTGATGGTGGAGACTTGTACTTAGGTAAAGGAGTTTTGAAAGCTATCGAGAATGTAAATGAAGTGATTGCTCCAGAATTAATTGGTTTTTCTGTTTTCGAACAAAATTTAATCGATCAAGTAATGATTGATTTAGATGGAACTGAAAACAAAGCTAAATTGGGTGCTAATGCAATTTTGGGTGTTTCTTTGGCAGTTGCAAAAGCTGCAGCAGAAGAATTAGGTTTACCATTGTTTAGATACATCGGTGGAGTTAATGCAAACACATTACCAGTTCCTATGATGAATATCGTAAATGGAGGTTCTCATTCTGATGCGCCTATCGCATTCCAAGAATTCATGATTATGCCAGTTCAGGCAGAATCTTTTTCTGATGCTTTACGCAAAGGAACAGAAGTTTTTCATGCATTAAAGAAAATTTTACACGACCGTGGTTTATCTACAGCAGTAGGTGACGAAGGTGGTTTTGCACCAACTTTTGATGGTACAGAAGATGCTTTAGATACTGTAATTTCTGCAATAGAAAAAGCAGGTTACAAAGCAGGTGAAGAAATTATGATTGCATTAGATTGTGCATCATCAGAATTCTATCACGATGGAAAATATGACTATACAAAATTCGAAGGAGAAAAAGGAGCTATCCGTACTTCTGCAGAGCAAGCAGCTTATTTAGCAGAATTGACAGAGAAGTATCCAATTATATCTATCGAAGATGGTATGGACGAAAACGATTGGGAAGGTTGGAAAATCTTAACAGATAAAATCGGTAAACGTGTTCAGATTGTTGGAGACGATTTATTGGTAACGAATGTAACTAAATTAGAAAAAGCAATTGATGCTGAAACAGCAAATTCTATCTTAGTAAAATTCAATCAAATTGGTACGTTAACAGAAACGATCAAAGCAGTACAAATGGCGCAAAATGCACGTTATACAGCAGTTATGTCTCACCGTTCTGGAGAAACAGAAGATGCTACAATTGCAGATTTAGCTGTTGCTTTGAACACAGGACAAATCAAAACTGGTTCTGCTTCTCGCTCTGATCGTATGGCGAAATACAACCAATTATTACGCATTGAAGAGATTCTTGGAGAAACTGCAATCTTTCCAGGACTTAAGGCTTTTAAAGTTAAGCGATAAAATAATTTGAGACTGATATTTATCAGTCTCAAATTAATAAAAAAAGTGTAAATTACGCAATAAATAATATAAACTATAAAATGTCAGATAAGGTAATATTAAATTACAACGGAAATGAGTTGGAGCTACCTGTTACAACTGGTACAATGGATGAAAAATCTATTGATATTTCCAAGTTAAGAAGTGCTACTGGATTAATTACAATGGATCCAGGTTACAAAAATACAGGGGCATGCGAATCTAAAATTACATTTTTAGACGGTGAAGAAGGTAAATTGATGTACCGTGGATATCCTATTGAACAATTAGCAGAGAAATCTTCTTTCGTAGAAGTAATGTATTTGTTAATCAAAGGAGAATTACCTACACAAGCTGAATTAGATAAATTTATCGCTGATATTAATGAGTACAACTATGTGTCAGAAGATTTAATCAAAATCTTAGATGCATTCCCAAGTTCTGCTCACCCAATGGGAGTATTAACATCTTTAACAGCTGCTTTATCAGCATTCAACCCAAAAGTTGTAGACGTTACTTCTCCAGATGATATGTATAGAGCGGCAGTTACTTTATTAGGTAAATTCCCAGTATTAGCGTCTTGGACACAAAGAAAAATTAAAGGATTACCAGTTAACTACTCTAACGATAAATTATCTTACGTAGAAAACTTTTATCAATTATTATTCAAAAAACCAGGTCAAGAATTAGACTTAGATCCAGTTATTATTGATGCAATTGACAAATTATTAATCTTACACGCAGATCACGAACAAAACTGTTCTACATCAAGTGTACGTTTAGTAGGTTCTTCTCACGCAGGTTTATTTGCTTCTATCTCTGGTGGTATCTCTGCATTATGGGGACCATTACACGGAGGTGCTAACCAAGCAGTATTAGAAATGTTAGAAGCGATCAAAAATGATGGTGGAGATGTTGAAAAATACTTAGCAAAAGCAAAAGATAAAAACGATCCATTCCGTTTAATGGGATTCGGACACCGTGTTTATAAAAACTTTGACCCTCGTGCGAAAATCATCAAAGTTGCTGCGGATAACGTTTTAGAGAAATTAGGAATCAATGATCCTATTTTAGATATTGCGAAAAAATTAGAGCAAGCTGCTTTAGAAGACGAGTATTTCAAATCAAGAAACTTATATCCAAACGTAGATTTCTATTCAGGAATTATCTACAAAGCGTTAGATATCCCAACTGAAATGTTTACAGTTATGTTTGCTGTTGGACGTCTACCAGGATGGATTGCACAATGGATGGAAATGCGCGAGACGAATCAACCAATTGGTCGTCCTCGTCAATTATACACAGGAGCACCATTACGTGATTACGTTGAAATTGAAAAAAGATAAGAATTATCTTATTCATCATACAATCCGAAAATCAAAGTTTGATTTTCGGATTTTTTTTAACAATTAATTTTTAGAGATTGTTTGTTTAAAATGTGTTAAAGCCTTATTTTTAAGTAAATTAAATTTTGTAACCATGAAATTTGAGAAAATACATAATAAAGGTCAAGCACAAATCTTCGAAAACAAATACCTCGAAATGTTGACAAAAGGTCATCCCGCAGTTATTTGGGGAATGTACATACCTCTACTTTCCTACTGTATTTATTATGGAATTTCTCGTTACGATTTATCTGCCTTGACAGTTATCTGCTTATTTTTTGGAGCGATGTTATTTTGGACATTGTTCGAATATTTTGCGCATCGTTATCTTTTTCATTGGACAGCTGAACAACCAAGTCTAAAACGAATTGTTTACATTTTTCACGGAAATCATCATCATTATCCGCGCGATAAACAACGTTTGTTTATGCCTCCAGTTCCTAGTATTCTTTTGGCGTCAATCATTTTCTTGATTCAATATTTAATTTTAGGTAAATATGCTTTTGCTTTTTTTCCTGGTTTTATGATTGGCTATTTATTGTATGCGTCTATGCATTATTTGATTCACGCTGTTGCGCCGCCTTTCAAGTTTATGAAACCACTTTGGCGCAATCATCATTTGCATCATTATAAAGACGAAGAATTAGGTTTTGGCGTTTCCAATACATTTTGGGATCGTATTTTCGGAACAATGTTCGACTTAAAGAATGAAAAAGAAGACAAAGAAAAAGTAAAAGAATTGATGTTTGAGAAGAAAAGTTAATATGAATAGTATCAAAACTATAATACTTTTATTGTTATTTTCTAATTTGCTTTTTGCTCAAGAAATAAAAGAAAATTTTTCTGCTGAATTAGTGGTTTTAAATGATGAAAATTTAAAAGAAATAATTACGAATATAAATCTTAATGATTATTGTATTAATAAAGGCTATGTTTGGTATTTAAATTATAAAAAAGATTATTTACAATTATCAAGTATTTCTAGATACAAACTTTATGGAATAAAGACTAATTATTATGCAACTATGATTAATAATAACCTTATTTTCATAAGATTAAATAAAGAAAATGATTCGATTTTTAAGAAGTTAGGATTTAAGATTAATTTAAATGATTTCAAATCAAATATAATCTCAACCGGACCTCATACTACTTCTTGGTATTTTAAAAAGGTAAATGAAAAAACAGAATTGGTAAAAGAAAATATCTTTCCATGTGTTTATAATTAGATGTTTGAGAAGAAAAGTTAATTTTTCGTATCTTCCGTCAAATTAAGCTCACACAGAAAATGAAAAAATATACTTTACTTGCAATTGGATTACTTGCATTCAATCAATCAAACGCGCAATATTCTAAAGAAAATCAAAAGAAATATGTCGAAGAATTAGCTTCTGATGCTATGCAAGGTCGAAAATTTGGAACACCCGAAAATCGATTGGCTGCTGAATTGATTGCTGAAAAATTCAAACAAAATAAATTAAAACCTTGTGTTGGTGATTCATATTTAATCGAATTTGAATATAAAGGGAAAACGGGACAAAATGTTTGCGGAATCAAAGAAGGTAAATCGTCTGATATTTACGCTGTAGGTGCGCATTTTGATCATGTTGGAACAGATGACAAAGGCGATGATAAAGTTTTTAATGGAGCAGATGATAATGCGAGTGGAACTTCGGCTGTAATGGCTTTGTCTGATTATTTCAAAAATAAAAAAGTTAAACAAACCATGATGTTTATGGCTTTTGATGCTGAAGAAATTGGATTAATTGGTTCTAAAATGTTGGTAGAAAATACAGATTTTCAGTCTTATTTACCAAATATGAAAGTGATGTTAAATTTAGAAATGATTGGAACTGTTTCTGCTTTTGGCGAAGGAAAAGTGTATATGACAGGTAGCGATCGTTCGGATTTGATGAATTTGATGAACAACAATTCGACTAGAACATTCAAAGTCGAAAACGATCCTTATTTACAACAACAATTATTTTATCGTTCGGATAATGTAAATTTTGTAAATCATAAAGTGGTATCGCATGCGCTTTCTTCTGTAAACATGGAAAATCAACATCATTATCATCAAAAAAATGATGAAGTTTCGGTGATTAATTTCGAAAATCTATCAGAAATTACGCAAGGAATTGGACATTCTTTATACGAAATGATGAAGAAAAATATTCAACCAAAATATAACGATTAATGGATAAAGCAATTAATATTGTTAGTATTGCAGTTATTGTAATTTTATTGTTAGCGTTTTTATCAGAAAAATTTTTCCCAATAAAAGGTCTTGAATTGTTTTATGAGAAAAAGTTTTATCTCGCAATTATTTATTTAATTTTAAGAGTTTCCAGAATTTATATTCTTCGAAAATCAAAATAAATTTTTAAATCCGTTCCAATTTCAGAACGGATTTTTTAGTACCTTTTATTTACCTTAAAATAAATGTATGGAAGGTTATTTAGGAATCGTTTTGCGCTGTATTTCGGTGTATTTTTTTATGTTAATTGCACTTAGAATTTTTGGTAAACAACAATTATCGCAATTAAATACAGCAGATGTTATTTTGATTTTATTGATTAGTAATGCTGTTCAAAATGCTATGGTTGGTTCAGATTCGAGCTTGCAAGGTGGATTGATAGCAGCTTTTGTATTGTTTCTTTTAAATTTTATTGTCAAAAAGATACTGCTAAAGAATAAATTTTTAGGAAACTTAATTGAACAAAAACCTGAAATTTTAATCCGTAATGGAAAAGCTGATTTTACGATGTTGTGCAAATTGGGAATTAATTCGGAAGAATTGAACGAAGCAATGCGCGAACATGGTGTGGAACATATCAAAGATGTGAAATTGGCGATGATGGAGATTGATGGAAATATCTCAATTGTGACAACGGATAAAAATCAATTTAAGGAAACACATTATAAACGCAAACATAATCACAAAAATTTACAAGGAACCAATTAACAAAATATGGAAAATAATTTAGTAAACGGGATTATCAAACAATTCCAGTATTATAAACAATTGGGAGAGAAAACATTTTCGCAATTAACAGATGAAGAATTGTTTTGGCAATACAATGAAAACTCAAATAGTATTGCGATTATCGTGAATCATCTTTCAGGAAATATGTTGTCGCGTTGGACTGATTTTTTGACAACAGATGGTGAAAAAGAGTGGCGAAATCGTGATGAAGAATTTGAAGATACAATCAAAACTAAAGAACAACTTTTAGAGAAATGGGAGAAAGGTTGGAAGTGTTTGTTTAATGCTTTAGCACAAATCAAAACGGATGAAGATTTAGAACAAATCATCTATATCCGAAATGAAGGACATACAGTAATAGAAGCCATTAATCGTCAATTGGCGCATTATCCATATCATGTTGGTCAAATTGTTTTTATAGGAAAGTTAATAAAAGATAATAAATGGAATTCACTTTCAATTCTAAAGAATAAATCTTCAGACTATAATCAAATTAAATTTTCTACAGAGAAAAAGACACAACATTTTACAGATGAGTTTTTGAAAGAAGAATAATTAAATAATACTTTGACGCAACCTTTTTATGATTAATTATCTTATTAGAAATTAAACTAATAAAATAACATTATGAAAGCAATTTTAAAAGTAGCATTTTGTACATTTTCTATTTTTGCATTTTTTGGATGTCAAAATGATGATTACTCTAAAAATAACAATGTAGATAAAGAGTTGAATGGAGTTTGGAATTTAGATAAAACATATGGATTTTACCCTGATCAAGCTTTTATTCAACATGAAAAAGGAAAAGTTATTTGGGAATTTAATACTTCGACAAATAAATTAAGTGTTGTTAATCATGTAGATGAAACTGCTGGAATTGTAACTGGTAATTATGATTTTTATACTTCTAAAGAAAAACTAAATGATAAAATAGAGTATAAAATTTTATATGTTGAAAATAAGAAACAAGGTGATTTTTATAAAATTGCTGGAGATTCATTAGTAATTAATTACGGAAGTGATTTAGATGGATATATTCTTGTATTCAAAAAATAAATCAGCAGGTTACAATCAAACGAAGTTTTCGGCAGGTAAGAAAACACAGCATTTTACAGATGAGTTTTTGAAAAAAAATAATAACAACTAACTAATGGATATGTTCTCTTGTTTTTAGAATTTCTTTTACATTTTTATAAGCTTGCTTCCAATTATCCGATTGTTTATAGTAAATAGTTTTTTTATCTACTATTTCAGGATTGTTAATCATATCAGATTTTTCAAATGATTGTTCACAAGTATGTAGTTTATGTAGATAAGCTAATAATTGTTTTGTATTCATTTTTTCTAATTCGTCAATTGATAAAACATTTGGTTTTCTATTTTTTGACATTTTAATATTTTATTAAAAAAAAAGCTCCATTCGGAGCTTTTCAGGTTTTATGCTAAATTTTCTTCTTTCTGTAGAAGTGTTTTATAAATTAATCCACCTACAATTGCGCCTGTAATAGGCGCAACCCAGAATAGCCATAATTGTATTAAAGGTTCGCCCCGTACAAAAATAGCTTGTGATGTAGAACGGGCTGGATTTACAGATGTGTTAGTGATTGGAATAGAAATTAAGTGAATTAACGTTAAGGCCAATCCAATTGCGATTCCAGCAAATTTTCCGTTTGCAAATTTGTCTGTCGCACCTAAAATAACAATTAAGAAGAAGGCTGTTAAGACAAATTCAATTAAAAAAGCAGATAACATACTGTAACCATGTGGTGAAAATGCGCCATATCCATTGGAAGCAAATGCTCCAGCTTTGGTATTGTCAATAGCGAAATTTGCATTTCCCGAAGCGATTAAGTATAATACTCCAGCAGCAGCAATTGCTCCTAATACTTGCGAAATAATGTAAGGAAATAATTGTTTTCCGTCAAATCGTCCTCCAGCAAATAAACCGAAAGAGACAGCAGGGTTGAAATGTCCTCCAGAAATATGACCAACTGCGTAAGCCATTGTTAGTACAGTAAGACCAAATGCTAATGCAACACCAGCGTAACCAATTCCTAATTCGGGAATACCAGCCGCAAAGATTGCACTACCACAACCTCCGAAAACTAACCAAAAAGTACCGAAAAACTCGGCAGCATAATTTTTCATAAATGTTTTAATATTAAAAGTTTAGTTGGAATGAATTTAAGAAAATTTTAAGAAATAAAAACATTTTAAACATTTAAATTATTTCAATAAAAAAATCGCTCCGATTTCTCAGAGCGATTTGTATTTATAATATATTCTTTCTAGAATAATTAATCCATATAAGCCTCAATAGGAGCACAAGTACAGATTAAGTTACGATCTCCGTAAGCATCATCAATACGAGAAACAGATGCAAAGAATTTACGTTCGCGAACCCATTCTGCTGGATATGCAGCTTTAGAACGAGAGTAAGGATATTCCCACTCGTCTGCCGTAATCAAGTGAATTGGGTGAGGCGCGTTGTGTAATACGTTGTTATCAACTGGATAATCTCCGTTTGCAACCTCATCAATTTCTTGACGAATAGAAATTAACGCATCACAAAAACGATCTAATTCTGCTTTGTTTTCAGATTCTGTTGGCTCAACCATCAATGTTCCAGCAACTGGGAAAGATACTGTTGGCGCATGGAATCCATAATCAATCAAACGTTTTGCGATATCCGTTACTTCGATACCAGCTTTTTTGAACGGACGACAATCTAAGATAAATTCGTGTGCCACTACATTGTTTCCATTTGTATATAAAATATCAAAATGCTTCTCTAAACGAGTTTTCATGTAATTAGCATTCAAGATTGCACCTTGTGTCGCTTTCAATAAACCTTCTGCACCTAACATTAAAATGTAAGAGTAAGAAATAGGTAAAATGAACGCAGAACCATAAGGAGCCGCAGCGAATGTATTTGTCGCTTCTTTTCCTCCAGTTTCGATTAATGGAGAAGATCCTAAGAAAGGCGCTAAATGTGCTTTTACACAGATTGGTCCTACACCAGGTCCTCCACCTCCGTGAGGAATAGCGAATGTTTTGTGTAAGTTAAGGTGACAAACGTCTGCACCAATGTTTCCTGGAGAAGTTAATCCAACTTGCGCATTCATGTTTGCACCGTCCATATAAACTTGACCTCCGTATGCGTGAATCATTTCAGTAACTTCTTCGATATTGCTATCAAAAGCACCATACGTTGATGGATAAGTAATCATCAATGCAGCTAAGTTATCTTTGTGTTTTTCACATTTTTCTTTCAAGTCAACTAAATCTGTTTCACCAGATTCTAAGTTCTTCACAACAACAACTTGCATTCCCGCCATTGCAGCAGAAGCAGGGTTAGTTCCGTGAGCAGATTGTGGAATTAAAGCAACATTTCTGTGTCCTTCTCCCCTTGCTTCAAAGTAAGAACGGATTACCATCAATCCTGCATATTCTCCTTGCGCACCAGAATTTGGTTGTAAAGAAGTTGCATCAAAACCTGTGATTACAGCTAAATAATCTTCTAAGTTTTGGATTAATGTTTGGTAACCTTCTACTTGATCTTTTGGAGTGAAAGGGTGTACATTCCCCATTCTTTCCCAAGACATGTGCAATAATTCTGTTGCAGCATTCAATTTCATTGTACAAGAACCTAATGCAATCATCGATTGGTTAAGAGCCAAATCTTTACGCTCTAAACGCTTGATGTAACGCATTAATTCTGTTTCTGTATGATATAAATTGAAGTTTTCGTGTGTTAAGAAATCAGAAGTTCTGATTAAATCTTGAGGTAAATAAGAATCATCTACTTCAAATTCGAAACCATCTTCTGTATTTTTAATTGTTGCAAAAACACTTAAAATTTCGAAAATATCTTCTTCAGAAGTCATTTCATCAATTGTGATTGAAATTTTTCCGTTCTCGAATCCATTTACATTAATTTCTTCTTCTGCAAAAATCTTTACAATTTCGTCTGAGTTTTCAACTTCAATTTGAATTGTATCGAAGAAATTAGTATTTACTAATTTAAATCCTAAATGCTCTAAACCTCCGTGTAAAACAGCTGCTTTAGTATGAATTTGATCAGCGATATATTGTAAACCGTCTTTTCCGTGGTAAACCGCGTAGAAAGAAGCCATAACCGCTAACAATACTTGTGCAGTACAAATATTAGAAGTCGCTTTTTCACGTTTGATGTGTTGCTCACGTGTTTGTAAAGCCATACGTAACGCATAGTTTCCTAAACGATCTTGAGAAACTCCAATAATACGCCCTGGAATTACACGTTTGTATTCTTCTGTACAAGATAAGAAAGCTGCGTGCGGTCCACCGTATCCCATAGGAACACCAAAACGTTGAGAAGTACCAATTGCGATATCAGCTCCCCATTCACCTGGAGGTGTTAATAATGTTAAAGCTAATAAATCTGTTGCAACAGCAACTTTTACATTAACTGCATTTGCTTTTTCTACAAATGATCTATAATTATTGATTTGTCCTCCTTTCCCGATGTATTGTACAATCGCTCCGAAGAATTCTTCTGTTAATTCAGTCGTTTCAAAGTTTCCAACAACTAATTCAATTCCTAAACCGTGTGCTTTCGTTTCTAAAACCGCTACAGATTGAGGGAATAAATTATCTGCTACAAAAAATTTGTTGACATTGTTTTTCTTTTGATCACGAGAACGAGATTCAAATAACATGTGCATTGCTTCACCACATGCAGTACCTTCGTCTAATAAAGAGGCATTTGCGATAGGTAAACCTGTTAAATCAGAAATAACAGTTTGGAAATTTAATAAAGCTTCTAAACGTCCTTGCGCAATTTCCGCTTGGTATGGTGTATAAGCTGTGTACCAACCAGCATTTTCTAATACATTACGTTGAATTGGCGCTGGTAAAATTGTACCATAATATCCATATCCAAGATAATTTTTTACTTTTTTATTTTTTGAAGCGATTTCAGCTAAATGATTAATAGCTTCAAATTCTGATAAAGCTTCTGGTAAATCCAAAGCATTTTTCAATCGAATGTTCTGAGGAACTGTTGCCTCAATTAAAGAATCAATAGAATCTTTCCCAATTACAGAAAGCATTTCAGCTGCTTGCTGCGCATTGTTTCCAATATGTCTAATGGAAAAATCGTTTGTGTTCATTGTGTTTGCGCTATGTTTATTTTCGCGTAAAAATACGTTTTTTTATCTTAAAATAAAAGTGAATAACAATGTTAAAAATTAATTGAATGAATAGATTAGAATTTTATTTTTTTAGAAATAAATGTGAATAAAATCTTTCTTTTTTTTCAAAAAATAGTAATATTGGCAATAGAATTGAGATAAATAATTCGGTAGAATTTCTTAAATTTATTCTACGTTTAAAAAAATCTATGAAAACAAACGATTTTATGGAACTTAATGAAAATACTTCTGAAGTCAAAGAAGCGAAAAAATTTCCATTCTTAAAGAAATTGGAAATAATGATGGAAGAGGCGAAATTAGAGGATGCGAAAAAATCTAAAATGAAACGTGTTCATAAAAAAGGTAATTCTCAAATCGCTAAAAAAATGGGAGAAGAAGCTGTAGAAATGGTTATTGCTTCGGAACAAGATAACGACGAAAACTTTTTAGAAGAATCGGCAGATGTTTTCTTTTATTACCTAATGGCGCTACATGCACGTGGTTTTGAATTGAAAGATGTTTTGGAGATTTTAAAGAAAAGGCATAAAAAATAATTAACACCTTACACTGATATGCAAAAGGGCGGAACGTCGATAAAATTAATAATTGCGGCAGCAATTGTTATTTTTTCTGTTATAAAATATTTTTCTTCTTCTGAAGTCAATGAAATTACAGGCGAAAAGCAATATATTTCATTAACCAAAGATGACGAAATTGCGATGGGAATTAATTCGGCTCCGCAAATGGCACAAGAGTTTGGTGGACTATCTCGAAATGCTCAATACCAGGAGCTTGTAAAACGAGTAGGCGCGAAAGTTGTTAATAATAGTGATGCACATAAAACGAATTATCCATTTCAGTTTTATGTGTTAGCAGATAATCGAACTGTAAATGCTTTTGCATTGCCTGGTGGACCAATTTTTATTACCGAAGCCTTATTGACGCGTTTGCAAAACGAAGATCAATTGGCTGGAGTTTTGGGACACGAAGTTGGTCATGTTATTGCGCGTCATAGTGCAGAACAAATGTCGAAACAAGAGCTTTCGCAAGGAATTGCAGGAGCGGCTGGTGTTGCAGCTGGAGATGCAAATTCGGCTTATTATGCGCAAGTTGTGGCAAATATGGTGAACATGAAATATGGTCGAGATGATGAATTGGAGTCTGATGATTTGGGCGTTCGATTTATGATTCAGGCAGGATATAATCCAGAAGCATTGATTGGTGTAATGGATATTTTGGAAGAAGCTTCAGGAGGAAGCCAAGTTCCAGAATTTCAGAGTACGCATCCATCGCCATCAAATCGTCGCGAAAAAATAAAAGCTGCTATAGAGAAATATAGAAATCAGTAGATTTTAATTCGTTGTAATGATAAGAAAAATACTTTTATCAGTTCTTTTATTTACAAATATTACATTTTCTTATGCTCAAGATTATGGTCAAATTAGCAAAGAAATTTGTAAATCAATTACAAAAGATCAATCATTATCAGGAAAAATAAAATTCTTAGATTTTAGAGATTTTATAAAAACGGATGCGGATAAATTTTTAATATCAGATGTAAATGTCTTTCAGTTCAATTTACAAAAGAGTTTGATTAAAAATTGTACTGAATTTTCTTTTATAGAGAATTACTCTTTGGTTCCCTTTTCAAATATTGTTGATTTAGAAAAAGTCTTTAATAGAGAAGATTTAGCAAAACTTGAAAAACAATTAAAGGAAATTCAAAAGACCAATCGTTTTCAGTTATTTATAATTTCTACGGATGATTATTTTCCAAATGAAAATATAACAGATTATTCATTTTCAATCCTTAATAACAATAGTTCTGATCGATTTCAAAAGGGAAATATGATAATTGTGTTTAATTTAAAATCAAGAGAAGTTAGAATTTCGACGAATGATATTGCTCGAAATATAATTTCTGACGATTTTTCTCAAAAGCTAATTGATGAGGTAGTTGTTCCAAACTTTAGTGAGGAAAAGTATTTTAAAGGAATCAATGAAGCTATTGTAAAAATTAATGAAAAAATAGTTGTAGAAGATTAAATAATTTAAACAGAGGTTAATAAAATGAAAGTACATTTTTCATTCCTTGAAGTTTTATATCTTGCTCAAGTCATTTGTTGTTTTTTATTTATTAAATACACAGATGGATTAGGCTATATGCAAGGAAATGATTTTTATTATACTTCCCAATTACAATCTTCTGGAGGTGAAGATGAAGTTTCAATTTATAGTTTAGGATTGATAACAATACTATTTTTATTCATTAGCATTCTTTCAAAAAGGAAATATAGAGTATTATCATTTTATTTGTTGTTTGCTTATTTTTCGCTTTTTTAATTCAAATGGGAGAAATAGATTCAACAATATTAAATGGAAACTTTGTTCTCTTGATAATTGTAGTAATAAACCTTTTATTGACTTTTTATTTTTGGGTAATTCTTTTTAAGAAGATTAAAAACTATTTGAATCAAGAAGTTTAAAACTTAATCTAAAAACTTCGCTTTCAATTCTGGAGAGGGAAGCCAACAACTTTCTTGTTTTCCAAACCAACGATAACGATTTTTCGCAATAAAACTATAAACCACATCGCGCAAAGGCTTTGGAACAATCATAAAAATAGTCAACCACGAAGTTATTCCGTCCAAATATTTAGCAATTTTTAGCGCAGCAGATGATTTGGTATAAAATTTATCATCTTCAATAAAAACGATAGAATCAAATTGAGCGGCATCCAAATTATTTTCTTTCAAAAAATTTTGTCCAAAATCAGATTGTAATGAAGCAAACTGAAATTGATTTTTATTGTCATGTTCAATCACAAACTGAACAGATTGATTGCATAAATTGCAAATTCCATCAAACAAAATAATTTTCCTCGTTTTCATACAATAAATATACGCTAAAAGTAGCTAAACTCTAAAGGTTATTTTTAAATTAGCCAAAATTAACAATCAATCATGTTTAGCGAATATTTATTCCGAAAAGTTGATAATTCTCCACTTGTAATTTTCCGAATAATCTTTGGTTTATTAATTGTTGCAGAATGTTGGGGAGCCATTTTTACAGGTTGGGTACAAACAAATTTTGTTGAACCGCACATTACATTTTCGTTCATCGGATTCGAATGGACCAATGTTTTCTTGGGACAAAATATGATTTATTTGTATGTACTCATGGGAGTTTTAGGCTGGTTTATCGTATTTGGTTTTGCTTACCGATTTTCTATTATCGTATTTTCGATTTTATGGTCGTTGACGTATTTCATGCAAAAAACAAGCTACAACAACCATTATTATCTGTTTATGCTAGTTTCGTGGATGATGACAATAATTCCTGCACATCATTTCTTTTCGATTGATAGTTTGATTTTCCCGAAAATAAAACGTCTAACCATGCGCAATTGGGTACCAACTTTATTCATTATTCAGTTGTTGATAGTATACACTTTTGCCGCTTTTGCGAAGATTTATCCAGATTGGTTTAACGGTGTTTTTTTACAAATGAAATTCCATGAATATGGCGATTTATTGACGACAAAATATAATCTTGTTGGTTTAGGAAAAGTTGTAAGTAGTTTAGAGTTTGCACAAGTGTTTGCTTGGGGTGGTTTCTTTTTTGATTTATTGATTATTCCTGCAATGTTGATGAATAGAACGCGCGGAATTGCTTTTAAATGTGCTGTAGCCTTTCATATTTTCAATTCAGCAGTTTTCGGGATTGGGATATTTCCTTTCTTTGCTTTGGCAATGTTAATTTTCTTTTATGATCCCGTTAAGATTCAGGAAGTTGTTTTTCCTAAAAAATCATTTATGATGGATCGTTCAGATGATGATAATTTATTGACAACTCGTCGTGTCATGTTCTCTTATTTGATGTTTTTCTACGTAGTTTGGCAAATATATTTACCTGTTCGCCATTACTTTATTCCCGGAAATGTTTTTTGGACAGAGGAAGGTCATCGCATGGCTTGGCGAATGATGTTGCGTAATAAAGCGGGTGAAGTTGTGGTATATGTTTCGAAACCAGATCCACAGAAAAAAGGTAAATTCTTGAAACGCGAGAAAGTAGATTTGACTAAATATCTAACCTTTAAACAAATGTCAAAAATGGCGGTTAGCCCAGATATGATGTGGCAATTTGCACGTTATGTAAAATATGATTATGCGAAAAATGGTGTGAAAGATGTCAAAGTTTTTGTGGATGCAAAAGTTTCTGTCAATGGTAGCGATTATTATCAATTTACAAATCCAAATTACAATTTAGCTTATACAACTTGGAGTTATTTTGGTCATCAAAAATGGATTCAGCCAACACCAAAAGAGTTGAATTTATCTTATTTTGAATAAATTTATGTAACTTTATAGGACAACAATCAAAGAAATACAATTATGAAATATACATTATTCGCAATAGCTTTTTCGGTTTTATTATTTTCTTGTGGTAATAAGGAAGATAATGGAGTAAGTGCTTACAAAGGTTTGGATAAGCAAAAGCAAGAACAAAAAGATTTGGATAGTATTGGGAAGGAAGCGCAACAAACGTTTGATGATTTCAAATTGGCGTTGTCGATGAAAGATACAACGACAACTAATTTTATTGTCAAACAAATGTATGATATTCCGAATGCGACACAAAAAGAGCATATTTGGATTCGTGATGTATATTCGGACAACGATCAATTAAAAGGAATTGTGGACAACGTTCCACAATACACAAAATTGGTTAAACACAATGATACAATTGTGATAGATCCAACTAAATTATCAGATTGGATGTATTATAAAGGTGATAAAATGATTGGTGGATTTACAATAAAATATATGCGTAGTAAAATGACTGATGCGCAGAAAAAAGAGTTTGATAAACAATATAAAGTAAAATTTGAGGATTAATTTCTGCTCAGAAAATAATAAAATCAAAAAGGCAATCTTTCGTTAGATTGCCTTTTAATTTTGAAATTATTTTTTTGTTGGATCAAAACCATAAACATAATTATTGAGAAGTCCGTTTGAACTTTCTAATTCAACTATATCCATTAATTCTTCGATATAATTTGCAACTCTTGTTCGATTTTCTGTGTCTAAATCATATTTTTCAATCGTTTTTAAACTACTTTCAATTGCTTTAAGATAAAAATCGCTACTGGGATTTTTACTACTTTGAATAGATTCGAATGTTTTAGCAAGCTTATTTATTTCTTTTGTCAAATTAGATTGAATGTTTTTATCCTCTAACCCAGGATAAAACAGAGATTCATCTTTATTAAACTTATCTTTTTGAGTAAATTCTGTAAACATTTTTTGAGAATCTTTGTTAATCGTTTTCTCTTGAGCACAAGAAAAAATACTTAAATTAAATAGTACAAAATATAGAATTGAAATTGTCTTCATATTATTTTCCTTAATCAATCAAAGACAATTGAATTTTACGTTTTTCTGTGTCAATTCCAATTACGGTTACTTCAATTTGTTGACTCAAATGTACTTTTGAATTCACATCTGAAATAAATTCATTCGAAATTTTAGAAATATGAATCAAACCATTTTCTTTAATTCCTATATCTACAAAACAACCAAAATTGGTAATATTGTTGATAATTCCAGGAACTTTCATTCCCAATTGCAAATCTTCGAATTTCTTTAATCGTTGATCAAAACTAAAAACTTTGGCTGTAGAACGTGGATCTAAACCAGGTTTCTCGAGTTCCTTTTTAATATCTTCTAAAGTTGGTAAACCTACTTTTTCGGTAATATATTTAGTTAAATCAAGTTGATTAATCAATTCTTTATTCTGAATTAAATCTTTCAAATCGACTTTCAAATCTTTTGCCATTTTCTCTACAAGAGCATACGATTCTGGATGAACAGCAGAATTATCTAACGGATTTTTTGCATTCGGAATTCGTAAAAAAGCAGAAGCTTGCAAGAATGCTTTTTCGCCCAAACGAGGAACTTTTAGTAACTCTTTTCTCGAATTAAATGCACCATTTTCGCTTCGATATTCTACAATATTTTCAGCTATTTTTTCGCCAATTCCAGCGACATAATTTAGCAAATGTTTACTTGCCGTGTTCAGATTTACACCAACTTTGTTCACACAGAAAGAAACAACATCATCCAACTCATTTTTCAATAAAGTTTGATCGACATCATGTTGATACTGACCAACTCCAATCGATTTTGGCTCTATTTTTACCAATTCTGCCAAAGGGTCTTGTAAACGACGACCTATATAAACAGCACCGCGAACGGTAACATCTTTATCTGGAAATTCGTCGCGGGCAATTTTAGAAGCCGAATAAACCGAAGCACCAGCTTCATTCACAACAAAAACTTTTAGTGGACGATCAAATGCAATGTTCTGTACCAAATTTTCTGTCTCGCGAGAAGCCGTTCCATTTCCTATTGAAATTGCATCAACATTATAAGCATTGACAAGTGATTTTAGTTTTTTGATAGCTTGCGTTTTTTCATTTTGTGGCGCATGTGGATAGATGTTTTCGTTGTGCAACAAATCACCTTGTTCATCTAACACTACAACTTTACATCCCGATTTGTAACCTGGATCTATTGCCAAAATTCTTTTTTCTCCCAAAGGTGGTGCTAAAAGCAATTGATTTAAGTTTTTCGAAAAAACATTGATTGACATTTCATCTGCTTTTTGTTTTGCCTCTTTCAACACTTCATTTGAGATTGAAGGAGCTAAAAGTCGTTTGTACGCATCTTTTATCGCTTCTTCAATAACCCAAGAAACTTCTGGTTGAATAGATTTGATCAATGTATACTCCAAAAATTTGAAAGCTTCTTTTTTATCAATTGATACATTTACTTTCAAGAAATTTTCATTTTCCCCACGTAAAATAGCTAATAATCGATGTGAAGCAATTTTTTTCAATGGCTCCTCATATTCAAAATAGTTTGAATATTTAGCCGAATCTTCATCGTCTATTTTAGATTTGACCAATTTACTTTCAATCAATGCAGATTTTTTGAAAATATCTCGTAATCGATGACGCACATACTCATTTTCATTGATCCATTCCGCAATAATATCTTGCACACCTGCAAAAGCATCTTCGATACTTGTTACATCTTCATTCAGATATTTTTTTGCTAAATCATCTAAATCAGGAATATTATTTTGTTTCATGATGATTTTCGCCAAAGGCTCTAAACCTTTTTCTTTCGCAATGGTCGCACGTGTTTTTTTCTTCTTTTTATAAGGAAGATATAAATCCTCTAATTGAACCAAATCAAAACTTTTCTGAATACGTTGTTGTAATTCATTATTCAATTGATTTTGTTCTTCTAATGTTTTTAAAATAAATTCTTTTCGAGAAACAATTTCATTGAATTGATTTTGCAGTTTTTTTATAGCAGAAATTTGAACCTCATCAAGATTTCCAGTGACCTCTTTTCTATATCTTGCAATAAAGGGTATGGTGTTATCCTCATTCAAACAATTTACTGTATTGTTGATTGATTTTTCTGAAATAGAATTAAGATGTTGATGAATGTATTGAATCAAATTCATGTTAAAAGTTTGGTCTTGCAAATTACTATTTTTCACAAACATAAAAAATAGCATGTTTTATTTATATAGGTCGTATTTAATAGAGTGCTTTTTTTATATAATAATCTAATATTTAGAGTTTTTAATATCAGTCTTATTTTAAATAAAAAAGAATAATAAAAATTTTCTAAAAAGTTTTGGTGTTTATTAAATTATTTCTAAATTTGACCTTAGGTAGTAGAGAGTAAGATTGATTTTTTTTAATGTTAAATTTATACTTACTAGTGTAAGTTTTTTTAAAAATCAATTGGGTTTAAGCTGAGGAGCTTAAACCCGTTTTTTTTTATACAACTTTCTTATCTTTGAGCAAATATATCTACAAAATGGCTCGTATAAAATTAGATTTTTCAGACAAATTTTTATTTTCAACAATAATACCAGTACGCATAACTGATCTCAATTATGGAAATCATTTGGCAAACGATAAAGTATTGTCCATTATACATGAATCGCGAATTCAGTTTTTTCAACATTATGGCTATTCGGAATTAGATTTTGGAGGTGTAAGTGTGATTATGGGTGATGTTGCGATTGAGTATAAAAATCAAGCTTTTTATGGTGATGAATTGTTGATTGAGATTGGTGTGCAAGATTTTTCGCGTGTTAGTTTTGATGTAATCTATAAAATTTCTACAAAAGATAAATTAATTGCAAAAGCGAAAACAGGAATTGTGACCTTCGATTATAAGCAAAATAAAGTGGTTGAGGTTCCTCAAAAGATAAAAGATCTTTTTGAAGTTGTATAATCTTATAAATTAATTACGCTAATCATTTAAGTCTTTGTAAATTTGCACCGAGTTATGAAGATTTTACCATATAAAAATTTATTTGTCGGAATTACCGACACATTGCAACAAATTTTCTTCGAAGGAAAATATGCAGATAAAGAAGTTGAGCGAACATTGAAATCGAATAAGCAATGGGGAGCGCGCGATCGTGCTTTTATTGCCGAAACGGTTTACGATTTAGTTCGTTGGAAACGTTTGGTTGAAGGGGCAATGAGCCGTCCGCTTTCTCCTGATACAATTTGGGAGTTTGTTGGAACTTGGTTTGCTTTAGATCCAGAGCAAACGTTACCAAAATGGGAAGAATTTCAAAAAATCTATCCAAAAGAAGTCTTGAAAAGACATCACAATTCGTCTAAAAATATTGCGGTTGCAGAATCGTATCCAGATTGGATGTTCGAGTTAGGAGAGAAGTCGTTGGGAAATCGTTGGTTAGATGAAGTGCATGCAATGAACTCGCAAGCACCAACAGTTTTACGTGTGAATTCCTTGAAAACAGACCGTAAAACATTACAAAAAGCGTTGAAGGAGCGTAGAATAAAAACGAAAGTTTTATCGAAATATCAAGATGCTTTAGAGCTTGAAGAGAAAACAAATATTTTCCGTACAGATGAATTTCAGAATGGTTGGTTTGAAGTTCAAGACGCAGGATCGCAATTGATTGCGCCTTATTTACGTGTTCAGCCAGGAATGCGTGTGGTAGATGCTTGTGCTGGTGCCGGAGGAAAAACATTGCATTTAGCTGCTTTGATGGAAAACAAAGGGCAAATTATTGCAATGGATTTGTACGATTGGAAATTGAAAGAATTGAAACGTCGTGCAAAACGTAACAATGTTCAGAATGTACAAACAAAGGTGATTGAAGCAAAAACAATCAAGCGTATGGAGAATTCTGCTGATCGCTTATTGATTGATGCACCTTGTTCTGGAATGGGAGTTTTGAAACGTAATCCTGATGCAAAATGGAAATTAAGACCAGAATTTATTGACGAAATTTTAGCAACGCAAGAAAAAATCTTAGCTGATTATTCTAAAATTATTAAAGTTGGTGGAATGATGGTTTATGCAACTTGTTCTATTTTACCACAAGAAAATGAGCAACAAGTAGAAAAATTCTTGAAAAATCATCCAAATTATAAAATGGTTTCAGATAAAATGCATTATCCATCTCAAACTAATTATGATGGATTTTACATGGCTTTGATCGAAAGAATTTCGTAAGCTAATAATTATATAAGATACAAAACCTCGAATTTATTCGAGGTTTTTTGTTTTATATAAATATGAATGAAATCCAAGTATGATTAATAACTCATCATTTATAATTACTAATTAATCCTAAACCTCACTCGTCTATTCTCAAAATTTTTCCAATCAATACAATTTGAGGCAGGATTACATTCTTTGTGTTTCAAGTCTGAAAAACCTTTAGAAGAAATTGAAAATCGATTTTTATTCAAGCCTTTTTCTACCAAATAATTCAAAACCGCATTTGCTCTTCGTTGTGATAAATCGAAATTGTAAGATTCAGTTCCAACTGCGTCTGTGTGACCTTCGATGATAAAATGATGTGATGGATTTCGTTTCATAATTGCAACAACTTCATTCAATTTTGGATAATCAATCGCTCTGATTTCAGCTTTATCAAAATCAAATTCGACTGTTTCCATTAAATAATTGGAATAATCTTGAACATAATTTCCAATCTTTTTATCACTCAAATTACTTTCAGGACAACCATTTCCAAAACGATTTCCTTTTATATAAGGACATTCGTCTTCGATATCCATCACGCCATCTCCATCTGTATCATAATCATTGTTGTAATTTTCTACATTTCCTTCTTGAATCAATAAATTATAAGGTGTTGAGATGTTAAATTCAGTTCCAATTTTCTCAATTTCTTTTCGATATCGTCCATCTTTTTTGCACATTTCACCGCAACGTTCTTCATCTTTTAAGAGATAATCGATCTTTTGTTTTGCCCAATAAAACTTAATTGCTTCTGTAAATTCACTTGTATTTGGTTGTTTAATCTCAAAGTTTTGAGTGAAATTTTGGTCGGATTGATTGCCAATAATTTCGATTTTTTTTGGATAACGACGATTACAATCGCGCGAAACAAAATTGACCGAATTTTGAGCTAAATACGTATTGAAATTCTTCGGAAACGTTTCGTTGAGGTTGATTTGGGATGATTGAACTTTTAGGTGATAAATAGAAGAATTCAAAACAGCTTGCTGAAATTGAGCTGTTTTTTGATTCAATTCTTTTGGATCATTGACTGTAATCGGAAGCGTTCCTGTCGCTAAGCTAATAAAATTCATCGCTTGATAATCCAATTCTTTTCCAATTCCTAAAGTTATAAATTGTGTGTCTTTTGCATAATTTCGAAGTGAATTGTAAACAGTTTCATTCAAATTCATCGCTCCATCCGATATAATTGCGATGATTCTTTTATAGTTTTTATCAAAAGGATTTTTCTGAATTTGCTCTATTGCTTCATCCAGTAATTTTTCGCCAATTCCATTCAAGGAATTAATTTTTTTTAAAGCTAAATTGATGTTTTCTTTGGTTGAAAATTGAGATTCTTTAAAAACTAATTCATTTTTTGTCGAATAAATCAGCACATTAAATTTATCTGTTTCGTTCAAATTTGGAAGAAGTTGATTCATAAATTTTTTGGTGGTTTCAATTGGTTGATTCATCATTGATCCAGAAGCATCTAAAACAAACAAAAATTCTCGAGGGGCATTAAAATTTGAATTACTTTTCCCAGGATTTATTGTTCCTAAAATATAATCGCAACCATTTTCAGTAAATGTTTCAATTCCAGTTTGTAGCTCATTTTTTGTATAAGCATATTGAAGAGTTGGAATCTTTTTATCCGAATTTTTTGAAACATAATTTCGATCATTTTCCTTTGAAAACTTTAAATCAGAAACAATTTTTGAAATTGGAAAATTTCCAGAAAGATGAATGTTTGAATTTATGTTTTTCGGAAAACCATTCAATTGATTGTTCCAACGATGAATTTGCGTAAAAGATTCTGTTCGTTTAACGATAAATTCTGGAAACGAAACTTGATAATTCAAACTATTTTCTTCAACAATTTTCGAAACTTTTAGCTGAATTTTAATTATTGCATTCGCAGGAATTTTTCCTAAATCTAATTGTAAAACTTGATTGTTTTGTTGATTTTTAAAAATAGTTGAAGCGTCAATATTTTTCAACTCTTTTCGAATATCTACAATTGATTTGGATTGAATTTCAAAAATTTTATCATTTACAAAAGCTTTTAATTCGTATACATTTTGAGAAGCTTGATAAGGGTAAATAAATTTAGCCGAAATATTTTCCGAAGAATTGTTCTGAAAAGTAAAAATATGACTCAAATTTCCCAATAAATGATTAAAACTGTAGTTGTTTTCGAGAGAAATTGCTTCTATTTTTTCAAAATCTTCCTCATTTTTAAGTTCCAAATACGGAAAAATTTGCTGTGCACAACAAAATGTATTCAGTAGAATAAAAAAGATGGGAAAAAATAGATTTTTTGCGTTCAACGAATCAATTTTAAAAATTCAATGTAAAGATAATGAAAGAATTGATGTGTTTTCTATCATCAGTTATTGTAAAGTTTAATGTATATTTAATAAATTATCAAATCAGAAATAATTATTCAATCATATCTAAAAAAGATTGGTTTAATAATTGCATCGTTCAGATTTAACAAAAAAGTTAAGTAAATTTGCACTTTATTTTACATAAAAGATGAATTTTAATTTCACAGAAGTTGAAAGAGTAGAAAGTATTTCTGCAAAAGATTTTCAGAAATATTACGTTAAACCTCAAAAACCAGTTGTAGTAGAGCGAATTACAGAGGATTGGCCTGCGTACGAAAAGTGGAATTTTGAGTATATAAAACAAGTTGCTGGCGACAAGGTTGTCCCTTTATATAATAATGATCCGGTTGATTATACGAAGAAAGTAAATGAACCAGTTGCAAAGATGAAAATGTCTGAATATGTGGATTTGTTGCAAAGTGAACCGACAGATTTGCGTATATTTTTGTATAATTTGATGAGTCAAGTTCCGCAATTGCAACAAGATTATAAAATGCCAGATTTGGGTTTGAATCTTTTCAAATCGATGCCAATGTTATTTTTTGGAGGTGAAGGATCGAATGTTTTTATGCATTATGATATCGATTTAGCGAACATTTTGCATTTTCATTTTGCAGGAAAAAAACGTTGTATTATTGTTCCGCCAGAGGATTCGAAATACATGTACAAAATTCCGCATTCGGTAATTTGTAGAGAAGATATTGACTTTGATAATCCAGATTTTGATAAATGGCCAGCGCTGAAAAATATCAATCCTATGGTTGCTGATTTAAAACACGGAGAAATGCTTTATATGCCAGAAGGTTGGTGGCATTACATGAAATATTTGACGCCAGGTTTTTCGATGAGTTTGCGTTCGTTAGCGCATAAACCAAAGCATTTATCAGAAGCTATTTATAATGTTTTTTTGATGCGTACGTATGATAATATTATGCGAAAAATAAAAGGTCAGGCTTGGATTCTTGAAAAAAATGAGCGCGCAATTACACAAACAAATAAATTAATTGCGAAATAAAAATACAGTTTTTAGAAAAATTTTCTAAATGAAGGAATGTCTATCGAAAGATGTTCCTTTTTTTATTCTACTGTCCTAAAAACTTATAAATCAATAAATATTTGATTTTCATGTTTTAAAATTTCGATAGATATTTGCAGAATATTTTTCTGAATTTTTAGTAATATGATCATAAAAAAAGGAAATTTTTGGGCTTTATTGCCTTTAATCATTTTCATACTTGTCTATTTTTCGGCATCTATTTATCTAAACGATTTTTACTCCGTTCCAGCATTGGTTGTTTTCATGTTGGCGCTCGTAATTGCATTTGTTCAATTCCCTAAGGTTTCATTTCATACGAAAGCCGAGGCTTTTTGTAAGAATGCAGGTGAAGAAACCATTATGTTGATGATTTTAATTTTTCTTCTCGCTGGAGCGTTTGGAAGTTTAGGGTCTACAATTGGTGCTGTAGAATCAACAGTTAATTTATTCTTGAATTACCTTCCAGCTTCCTTTATTGTAGCAGGATTCTTTTTGTTGTCTTGCTTTATATCGACGGCTTTGGGCACATCGGTTGGAACAATTGTAACCGTTGCGCCGATTGCAGTACAAATGGATAAAATGATTCCAGGTTCTATGCCAATTTTGTTAGGAGCAGTGGTTGGTGGAGCAATGTTTGGCGATAATTTATCGTTTATTTCTGATACAACAATTGCTGCAACACGCACGCAAGAAGTTAGTATGAAATCTAAATTTAAAACTAATTTTCGAATAGTAGTTCCAGCAGCTATTGTTTCGACGATTATATATTTTTCACTTTCTCAACATTTTGACACAACCAATTTTCAAGGAAAACAGTTAGATTTTGACTTGATTTTAATCTTACCTTATCTATTAGTTTTTGGACTTGCAATGTCTGGAATTAATGTGATTTGGGCTTTAATTGTAGGAATTCTATCGTTTCTTGGAATTGGTTTGTTCTATTCAGGTGTTCCTTTACTAGACTTAGTTTCTTCTATTAATGAAGGTTTCAAAGGAATGTTTGAGTTGAGTATTATTTGTTTAATCATTGGCGGAATTGTAGGAATTATTCGTCTAAATGGTGGATTAGATTTTATCATTTATCATCTAACCAAAAATATCAAAACAAAACGTCAAGCTGAGATGAGTATTGCGTCGCTTACAGCTTTAGCAAATGCTTGTTTGGCAAATAACACGATTACTATTTTGATTTGTGGTAAAATAGCAAAAGACATTTCTGATCATCACGATTTAGAAGGTAGACGCGTGGCGAGTATTTTGGATACAGTTTCATGTTTTGTACAAGGGATTTTACCTTATGGAGCACAAGTTTTGGCAGCTGTTGCTGCTGCAAATACAATTTCAAGTGCAACAAAAGTTTCTTCTGTTGATGTATTATCTAACTTATATTATCCGTTTTTAACAGGAATTTGTACCCTTATTTTTATCTTATTTTTTCAGCCAAAATCATTTAAAAAATAGATTGATGTAGGATAATCATTCGTCGGATATTATTTTATAACTTTGTAGACTGAAATTTTTTAAGATGAAAAGAGTTGTCGTAGGACTTTCTGGAGGAGTAGATTCAAGTGTTACAGCCTATTTGCTAAAAGAGCAAGGTTATGATGTGATCGGATTATTTATGCGTAATTGGAACGATGCATCGGTAACGTTGGAAGATGAATGCCCATGGATAGAAGATAGTGCAGACGCTTTGTTGGTAGCTAAAAAATTAGATATTCCTTTTCAGGTAATTGATATGTCTGATTCGTACAAAGAACGTATTGTAGATTATATGTTCAATGAATACGAGCAAGGAAGAACACCAAATCCTGATGTGTTATGTAACCGAGAAATTAAGTTCGATTTGTTTTTGAAAACAGCTTTAGAACTAGGAGCAGATTACGTTGCAACAGGACATTATGCACGAAAAACTTCTACAATTGATGAAAATGGAAAAGAGATTTTTCAATTGTTAAAAGGTAATGATAACAATAAAGATCAATCGTATTTCTTGTGTCAATTGTCGCAAGATCAATTAAGCAAAGCATTATTCCCAATTGGAGATATAGAAAAACCAGAAGTAAGAAGAATTGCACAAGAGCAAGGCTTGGTTACAGCGAATAAGAAAGATTCGCAAGGTTTATGTTTTATTGGAAAAGTTAGTTTACCCGAATTTTTGCAACAACAATTAAAACCAAAAGAAGGTGTAATTGTAGAAATAGCCAAAGATTGGAACGGATATAAAAGAGAAATTCCAACTTTTGCAAATAAATATGAAGCATTAGATTTCGAAGCAAAAGGTTTCTCATATAAACAAGAAGACGGAGAAATTGTAGGTAAACATCAAGGTGCGCATTATTTCACTCGCGGTCAACGAAAAGGATTGGGAGTTGGAGGAAAAGTAGAACCTTTGTTTATTATTGATACAGATGTAGAGACAAATGTTATTTACACAGGTCAAGGTGCTGATCATTCAGGTTTGTTGAAGAAAGCATTGTTTATAAAAGAGGAAGAAGTACATTGGGTTCGCGAAGATTTAACTTTGAAAACCGATGAAACAATGGAAGTGATGGCGCGTATTCGTTACCGTCAACCTTTGCAAAAAGCAATTTTACACAAAGCTGAAAACGGAATGTATGTTGAATTTGAAAATCCTCAATCTGCGATTACAGAAGGTCAATTCTGTGCGTGGTATGTTGATGACGAACTTTTAGGTTCTGGTGTTATTAATAATTAAAAATATAAATATCATTATTATATTGAAACGCTCAAGATTTTCTTGAGCGTTTTTATGTTAATATTATTTTATTAAAAAACTTTTCCATCTGCTTTTGGTTGCTTTGGTAATCCATCTTGAAATCTCATCGAAGCATGTGTTCCATCACAAAAAGGCTTATTAGAAGATTGTCCACAACGGCAAATTGTTTGTCGATTTCGTACTTCGTAATATTCGCCATTCGCACTTTTTAGCGGAATTCCTCCCCATAATGCATAAGGACCACTTAAATCATTCGTAACATCTTCAATAATTCCAACAGAAGCTGAGGTGTTATCATCTTCGATTGGTTGATTATTTTCATCCCAAACAATCAATCGTCCAGAAGGACAATGATGCGCCATTTCAACACTCAAATCAACAGAGTTTTGTGTAGAATCTTGAACTTGGTTCCAAATACGTTTTCCATTGTCACAAAATCGAGCAAAAGCACATAATTTTTCGTCATCAGTGAGCGAAACAACAGGTCCTTCTATAACTTCTGCAGTTAATAATTCGGGATTGAAAGTTGCTTTTTCAGTTAAATCCACACCATTTTCTGTTGCTTTTTTATGCGAACCATCACAATAAGGTTTGTGCTGGGATAATCCACAACGACAAATATAAGTTGCATCTTTTGCTTCAAATTCTTCTCCTTCTTGGTAATTGATAGAAATTCCTTGCTGATTTGGAACGATAAATTGCTGAACAATTTTAGGTTTTCCGTGCAAGATATAAGGTCCATTTTCTGTGACTTCTACATAGATACCATCTGTATTTTGAGTTGTCCCGATTTGAATATTTAACTTATTTTGATTATCCATAATTGTAGATTTTAGATTGAAATTATCTACAATTTAAAAAGTATTTTAGTTAGAATGATTTTAAATTTTTATTGATAATTCGTTAAAATTTAATAGATAAACCTTGTTGTTTTTACATAAGATTTAGAATGTTTTGATTAATTTTAATTAAAATAATTAGCATGTCGACAATTCAACTCAAACATACAGAAACCAAACATCACGATGCTTTGTTATACAATTTGCCAGAAGACCAAATTCCTTTTACAGCCTTGCCTAGCGAGACTTTTGAGCGTTTGAAATTACGCGCAGATGGACATGCAAAACCAATTACAATTTTGTTAGATGAAGTGCCAATTGGTTTTTTTGTGTTAGATTATGGTGACGATAAATTGGAGATGACGAATAATACGAATTCGTTGTTGTTGCGTTCTTTATCGATAAATCCAGAATTTCAAGGAAAGGGTTACGGAAAAATTTCTATGAATTTGATGGATGATTTTGTAAAAGATAATTTTCCTACAATTGATGAATTGGTTTTAGCGGTTAATTTCAACAATAAATCAGCATATGATTTGTATCTAAAAGTCGGTTATATAGATGACGGTTCTCAACGTGAATGGTTCAATGGAATGCAACATTTGTTGAAGAAGAAAATTTAATTGTTAAACTCTTTCTTTCTCCCAAGCGACAACTTGCACACCTTCTGAATAATGCACTAAATCTGGTCTCGAATGGATATTTAAATCTTGAAGTTGGTAATCAATCGTTAAAAAATCTAATTCAAGTTGATTGATTTTCCATGGTAAATGTTGAATTTCATAACGAAACAATTGATTGTGATCTTCCAAATACAAACAATATCGTTCAGTCAAAAATAAATCCAATTCAGTTTTGTGTTTTACTTGCATTCCAACATGGAAATCCGTTAATAAAGAGAAATTTCGTTTGGGATGATTGGCTTGATAAGAATTTTCGGTTCTGTTGATATTTGATTTTTCGTATGGTAAACCTGATAATGATTTAGCTAAAATTGCAGAAAATAATTTTCCAGCTTCAATCGATAAAAAATAAACGCCAGGTTTTTCGTCTTTTGTCACATAGGTTCTCAAATTAATTTCGTCAAAATCAGAAATAGGAGAGAATGCAGGAAAAAAGCGAGGTCTAATTTTTTCCATCGTAAAAGCGACAAGCGAAACCCAAGCAGAATCATTTATTTCATCAATTTCTAGATTTTTTGGAACTAATTCTCTCAAAATTTTTTTGTCAATTTTGTAATGAAAAAATAAAGCTTTGTTCCATTCTTGATAATATTTCCACGATTTTGAAGGATATTGCCAAGCACGATGATTTGTTTCGGCTAAAATTTGTTTGATTGTATATTTCACTTAAAACCTTGTTAAACTTATGGTTGAAGGTACAAAATCTATTGCGAAATAAAGAAAATTGTAGTTACTTCGCATACCAATTTTTATCATATGAAAAACTTGTTTTATGTCTTCGTGATTAGTTTTTTAACGTCATGTGCAGCAATACATAATGTGCCAACTTCTCAGAATCCAAATAATTTTATTCAACCGAATACAACAAGTTCTTTTGTGGATCAAAACGGAAATTTTTATCCAGATAATTGGTTGAAATCATATGGTAAACCTCCTAAAAATGCAAGTCGTAGAGATTATTCGTTGATGAAAATTGCGACTGAAAGTAACTTCCAAAATCAATTAACTTCTTATGAAAGTTTGCGTTTGAAAAATATCGAAAAAAGAGTTAAAAATAAGAAACGTGTCATCATTTTTGTGCATGGAATTGACAATGATTATTTGTTTAGCCTAAAAAATTACAATAAAGCCAAAACTTATATGAATATTAATTCTTCGAATGATGAGGTAATTAATTTTTATTGGGATGGATTGGTAAACGAAAGTCTTTTTGGAGCAGCAAAAGTTTGGGTAAGTGCAACGACAAATAGCCAAATGGCGGGCGTTTTTGGACTTCGTAGAATTTTGAATGTCATTCATAACAAAGATGTTTATTTGATTTCGCATAGTCGTGGTGCATCGGTTGTTTTGAGTTCACTTGTGAATCCTTCGTTGCGTGAAAGTGAGATAAAACGTGCTGAAAATGCGCATCATGTCGATTTTACGAATGCAGAAACGTTGTTAGAAAATAATAATAAAATTTACAGTATTATGTTGGCGCCTGCAATTGGAAAAGTTGATTTTACGTTGGATAATAATCAATTAAAAACCTTTACACCTCAGTTAAAACGCATGCATATCACGATAAATGACACGGATTATGTGTTAGGAAAAGGGAAGATCGGGTTTTTATCACGAAGTTTGATTGCGACAGATTTTGGTTACAAAAAAGATTTGTTTGATGAACTTTCTAAAAATTATACGTTTTTAGAAGAAACTGATTTTTCAGGACAAAATTCACACGAATTTAGAGAATATATTACTAATCCGAAGTTTATTACTATTCTGAAAGAATTCAAGTTAGCGAAATAAAACGAAATACGAACTTCGAATCTCGCACTTCGAGATTCGCAAAATCATTTCTTAAATTCAATTACTTCTAAATTCTCGATTCTTCCTTTATTTAATTCAAAACGTAACATCGTACGAACTTTCTGAAAACCGTGTTTACCAACAGCGCCTGGATTCATATGAATTAAACCCAATTGTTTATCAGGCATCACTTTTAGAATGTGTGAATGTCCACAAATAAATAATTTCGGAGGATTTTCTGTGATTTCTTTTCGAATTGCAGGATTATATTTTCCTGGATAACCACCAATATGCGTAATCCAAACATCAACATCTTCCAACGAAAATCTGTTGTTGAGCGGGAATTCTGCGCGCGCTTTATTATCATCAATATTTCCATAAACAGCACGCAAAGGTTTTATTTCAGCCAATTTATCGGTTACAGAAATATCGCCAATATCTCCAGCATGCCAAATTTCGTCTGCTTGTTGTGCATATTCCAAAATTCTATCGTCGATATAAGAATGCGTGTCCGAAAGTAAAAGAATTTTCTTCAAAAGGTTGTATTTTTGTTGCTCAAATTTACAACAATTGCGATATTTTTTAGAATTAGCATACAACGGGAAAAATTATTTTGGTTATCAAATTCAACCCAATCAAATTTCGGTTCAAGAAGTTATTGAAGATAGATTGTCTAAAATCTTAAGAAAAGAAATTTCGATTGTCGGTGCAGGGCGCACAGATTCTGGTGTTCATGCGAAAAAGATGTTTATTCATTTTGATTATGAAGATGAATTATCGATTGATTTAATCAAAAAATTAAATTCTTTTTTACCAAAAGACATCGCTGCTTATCGTTTATTTTTGATGGATGATGAAGCGCATGCGCGTTTTGATGCGACTTCGCGTTCGTACAATTATTTTATTTCACCTTTCAAAGATCCTTTTGCGTTTGATAGCGCTTGGATTTTTAATAGAGAATTGAATATTGAAAAAATGAATGAAGCAGCAAAATTGTTAATTAAGCAAGGAGATTTCGGAAGTTTTGCTAAATTACATACCGATGTGAAAACAAATATTTGCGATGTAAGAGAGGCGTTTTGGCGCAAAAATGAAAACGGACAATTGATTTTTCAAATCACTGCCGATCGTTTTTTGCGAAATATGGTGCGCGCAATTGTTGGAACATTGGTTGAGGTTGGATTAGGAAGAATTTCTATCCACGATTTTGAAGAAATTATTGAACAAAAACAACGTTCATCGGCAGGAGCTTCGGCTCCAGCGCAAGGATTATATTTGGTAGATGTTCAATATCCAAAAGAATTATTTAAAAATGAGTTCAAATAACGAAAATACATCGTTTGATTTTAATGGATTAAAACGTGTTTTACAAATCGGGGCGCAAAGCAAAGTGATGTTTTGGTCGGTGGTTTTTGTAGCAGTTTTTAGTGCGTGTTTTTCTGTATATCGTCCGTATTTAACGGGAAATATCATCGATGATTATATTCAGACAAAAGATTTACCAGGACTTCAAATGCAAATCGTGAAACTATCTTTGGTATTAGTTTTCGAAGGTATTTTGTCCTTTTTTATGGTTTATTTAGCGAATGTTGTTGCACAGCGAGTTATCCGTTTGTTGCGCGTTCGTTTGTATAATCATTTGATCAAATTCAAGCTTGGTTATTTTGATAAAACGCCAAATGGAGTTTTGGTAACGCGTTCAGTTTCTGATATTGAAACGATTGCTGAGGTTTTCAATGACGGAATTTTAGTGATGTTAGGCGATGTATTGAAAATCGTTTTCATCGTTTTTGTGATGTATTGGATGAACTGGGTTTTGGCAACGGTTGTGATTGTGATTCTTCCGTTGATGATGATTATTACACGATTATTCCAAAAAGCATTGAAAAATGTTTACCAAGAAGAGCGTACAATTGTGGCGAAATTGAATACGTTTGTGCAAGAACGATTAACAGGAATGAATATTATTCAGGTTTTTAATCGTCAGCAAGCGGAATATGATAAATTCGTTTCGATTAATAATGATTTAAAGAAAAACTATCTTAAAACAGTTTTCTATTTTTCATTAATGTTTCCTGTTGTCGATATTATTTCGGCTTTAGCGACGGGAAGTTTGATTTGGTTTGGAGGACTTAGAACAGCTGTTTATGGAGATGTTTCTGTTGGAGATTTGATTGCTTTTACACAATATGTTACGTTGTTAACTGCGCCAATGCGTGCAATTGCAGAGCGTTTCAATACCATTCAGCGTGGTTTGGTAGGAGCAGATCGTGTGTTCAAAATTATTGATGATGATCAAACTTTACCAGATAATGGAACAATAAAATTGGATCATGTAAAAGGTAAAATCGATTTTGAAAATGTGAAGTTTTCTTATGTTCCGAATAATTTAGTATTGAAAGGAATTTCTTTTTCGACAAAACCAGGTGAAAAAATTGCAATTGTAGGTGCCACAGGTGCAGGAAAATCTACTATAATTAATTTATTGAGTCGTTTTTATGACATAGATTCTGGAACAATTAAAATAGATGATGTAAATATTCATGATATGGAATTGAAGAATTTACGTCAACACGTTGCGGTTGTTTTGCAAGATGTTTTCTTGTTTAATACAACGATTTATGACAATATTGTTCTAGGTAATAAAGATATTTCGTTGGAAGAAGTCCAAAATGCTGCGAAAATTATTGGAATTGATAATTTTATCATGTCATTACCAAAAGGCTATTACAGTGAGGTAAGCGAGCGTGGTTCGACACTTTCTGTAGGTCAACGTCAATTGATTTCATTTTTGAGAGCATATATTTATAATCCAGAGATTTTGGTGTTGGACGAGGCAACGTCTTCTATTGATACAGAGTCGGAAGAATTGATACAAAAAGCGACTGATAAGCTAACGCAAGACAGAACTTCTATTATTATTGCGCATCGTTTGGCGACGATTCAAAATGCAGATAAAATTATTGTGATGGATAATGGAATGATTGTTGAGCAAGGTACACATAGCGAATTGTTGGCTCAGAAAGGTTATTATGCCAATTTATATGAAGTCCAATTCTCGAAAGAAAATTAAAAATTTAACAGAAATAAATCGTTAGATTTGTTTAACTTGAACAATCAATAATATTAACTTTAAAACTCTAATTAAAAATGAAAAAATTATTTTTAGCTGCTGCAGTATTAGGTGTAGTTTCTTTATCTTCTTGTAAATCTGAAAAAGAAAAAGTAGATGCAAAAGTAGAAAACACACAAGAAAATGTAGCGAATACAGTAGAAGACCAAGTAGAAGCTGGTAAAGAGACAATGGATAAAGTTGCTGATGTAGCAAAAGATTTACCAACTTTCTCTGATCCAAAAATTACTGAATTTGTTGGAAAATACAACAAATGGGCTGCTGACATGAAATTAGCTGCAACTGCTGGTGATGCAAATAAATTAGCTGAATTGACAAAACAATCAGTAGATTTTCAAAAAGAATTACAAGGTTTTACTCAAACTTTGAAACCAGAAGATGCTAAAAAATTACAAGATTGGACAGCTGAAATTCAGAAACAATTAAACAAATAATTAAATTTATATTTAATGATAAGCTCGAATTTCTTCGAGCTTTTTTTATGGATTAAATTATGATTTATGATATAGATTGATAATATAATAATGTATATCTTTATCACAAAAATTTATAGATATCAATTTTTATATATGACATTAGTACAATTACAATATGTGCTGGCAGTGGCTGAGCATAAGAACTTTACAATTGCTGCTGATAAATCCTTTGTAACTCAACCAACATTGAGTATGCAGATTCAGAAATTGGAAAAAGAATTGAATATTGATATTTTCGATAGAACATCGCATCCAATCAAAATCACTCAAATTGGAGAGAAAATTGTTGCGCAAGCAAAAACAATTTTAATGGAAGCTAACCGAATGAAACACTTGGTAAACGAAGAAAAAGGTTTATTAGAAGGTGATTTCATTATTGGTGTTATTCCTACTGTTTTACCTTCTTTGGTACCTTTATTTTATAAAACATTTCAGAAAAATAATCCGAAATCAAATCTTATTATCAAAGAATTGCAAACGGATAAAATTATAAAAGGAATAAAAGATGGTTCGTTGGATTTTGGAATTGTGGTTTCGCCACTTTTCGAGGATCAAATTATCGAAAAACCGCTTTATTATGAGCCATTGGTAGCTTATGTACCAAACGGGCATCGCTTATCTGACAAAGATAAAATCAATGAAGATGATTTAAACACTTCTGATTTATTAATCTTGCAAGAAGGACATTGTTTCAGAAATAATGTGTTGGCTTTATGTGATACTTCTAATCTGAAAAATCGTCCGATTAAGTTAGATTCAGGAAGTTTTGAAGCTTTAGTTAAATTAGCAAATGATGGCTATGGAATGACTTTGTTGCCTGCTTTGGTTGCAGATGATTTGCCACAAGAATATAAGAAATTTGTCAAAAACTTTGAGTCGCCAGTTCCAACGCGTGAAGTTTCGTTGATTTTTCATCAATCTCAATTGAGAGATTCTTTCGAAAAAGAATTAATCAATACAATTCAAAGTATTTTGAGAGGAAAAATATTCTTAGAAAAAGATCAAAAATTAGATTCGAATATGGTTTCTTTACCAAAAAAATAAAAACAAAAAACGACTCAAAATTAAATTTTGAGTCGTTTTTTTTTATGTCTTTTAATTTCCTTTATGGAACTATTGTAGTAAATAAATACGTGGCAAAAAGTGTTAATAAAACAATTCCTTGCTGAATATTTGTTCGACCAGAATTTAATGATAAATAAACGGTGAACAAGGATAACACTAATAAGATAGATGATTTTGCGTCGATTCCTAATGTAACTTCCAATCCTGTGAAATAACAAACAATTGCTACGGCAGGGATCGTTAATCCAATTGAAGCTAATGCAGAACCTAAAGCCAAGTTAAGACTTGTTTGTAAACGGTCTTGTTTTGCGGCTTTATATGCGGCTAAACCTTCTGGTAATAAGATAACTCCGGCAATTATAATTCCCACCAATGATTTTGGAGCGCCTAAATCCATCACAATTGTTTCGATGGTTGGCGATAATTTTTTTGATAACAAAACAACTGCACACAAAGCAACTAATAATAAAACCAAACTAGAAATTGTTGTAAGTAAATTTGGTTTTTCGACATGCAATTCTGATGTCACATTATCTTTGCTACTTTGTGGTAAGAAATAATCACGGTGACGAATGGTTTGGACAGAAATAAATCCGCCATATAAAATCAACGAAATAATTGCGACAAAAATTAATTGACTTGTCGAAAATTCTCCTCCTTTTTCTGAAGTTAAAAAATTAGGTAAAACTAAGGTTAATATAGATATTGCAACTAAAGTAATTAAAGCAGTTGAAACACCTTGTTTGATGAAATTTTGTTCTCTATAACGAACTCCTCCAGCCAATAAACAGATTCCGATAATTCCGGTAAGAATGATCATTACAGCAGCAAAAACGGTATCTCTTGCCAAAACAGAAGGGAAGCCGGTAGGTTCGGACATCATTAATGAAACAATTAGCGAAACTTCTATAACTGTAATAGCTAAAGCCAATATAATGGTTCCGAAAGGCTCTCCAACTTTATGCGCTACAACTTCTGCGTGATGTACAGCTGATAAAACGGCTGAAATTAAAATGATTCCTAAGACTCCAGAAAACCACATCTGACCTTTAAATCCTTCGGCTATAGTTAGTGAAAATATGGCAAGAATGGGACAGATGATTGTCCAATATGGTAAAGCTAAATTGAATTTTTTTGAAAGAAAATTATCTACATGCATTAATTATGAGGTTTTGGATTTTCACAAATTTAATAAATAATATTGATAATTATTATGTATAATTATCATAAATAGTAATAATTATAACATTTAATTATCATAAATATTAATAGTTATTTCAATAATTGAGTAAAAATAAACTTTTTAACTAATGATTATCATACCTCTACTATCAATAAACGATTAAATTTGCAAAATGTTAAACGTATCTGACGAAAAGTTAAAAAAATGGTTTAGCACATCATGTGTGTGGGAAACGATAAGTTGTACGCTCTTATTTTTGGTCGCAATGCCAATAAAATATCAATTCGATTATGTGTTGCCAATGCCATTTGCTGGTTGTTTTCACGGTTTTTGGTTTACAGCTTACTTGATTTTACTTTTTAGAGTTAGAAGAATATATAAATGGGACGACGAAGACTTTATCATTTATGTGATGTACGCATTTATTCCGTTTGCAACTTTAGCGGTACATAAAGTAATAAAAGAGGATAAAAATAATAGATAAATTAAAAAACGGTTTCTTTTTGAAACCGTTTTTTAATACCCATATATTTTGCGCCATTTAGCTAGTCGTTCCTTAACAAAACCCACTATTTAATTTATTTTTAAAAACAGGATTAGAAAACAGCATAATTTGTATCTTATAAAATAAGATAATAATTTTCTGTTTCAGTAGTTCCATCATTTTCTTCATGTTCCAAGCGGTTGCAGCTAGTAATGCATTGATTTGTGGTCCCGTTTCTCCCATGAAGTAATTTTTTGCCAGCCTAAAATCGGTTTTTAAATGTCCGATGATAGGTTCTATTGCCGCTCTGGTTCTAAATTTTTTGCGCTTTGTCTGCTTTTGATAAGCAGTGTCTTTTTTTCTTGGAGTGCTTGGGATGGAGATTTTCACGCCCTTTATTTCTGATTTTCCTCTGCCACCTCTATCGTAAACGAGTTCTTTTGGGAGCTTTTGACCACCGGTTTCCATCTGTTCCAAAAGTGGTTCTATGGTGTGACCATCGTAAGGAGTTTGCAAAAATGCTTTAATCCCGAGAATGATTTTCTTGCCTTTGTTGGCGGTGGTTATCAAACCTACCTTATTCCCAAATTCATACTGGCTATGCGCTTTTCCTTTGGCAATACATCGGGTAAAAGGCTTGTGAATGCTGTAAATTTTATCGGCATCGTTTCTTTTTTGTGTGACAACCTTGGTGTACAATGTCATTAAATCTTTATAAAATTCTTGCTGTTCTGCATTAAAATTCCGTTGCAATTCACGAATCAGTCTCATGGCGATGGTTTTGAGCTGTCTTTGAGATTTCCTTGCCGCTTTTGCCCGCTTGGGATGTTTTCCGTTGTAGGTGTTGCGCACCATTTGTTTGCTGACTTTTGTGTAGCGTTGTCTTTGTTTTATGCCTTCATTTCCGGCTATTTTGTTGCAATAATCGATCACTTTTTTGCACAATTTTGCATCGGTAGGAAAAGAGGTATTATTCTCCTGAACGGTAGTATCGGACAAAACAAAATTTGAGGTGTTCGTCTTGGCATCGTGCATTCTTACGCTGTAGGCAAAGATTTTTTCGATGCCTTTTTCGCCAATTCTTTTTCGGAAATGAACAAAATTACTCGGGTCACAAGGAAATTCGTGTTCAAAGAAAACCCTGCCACAAAAATGCTGCATATAAGGATTCATGATCCAGGCTTTTTCCAACGTCTCATCGCCCAAATTATACAAATGTTTCAGTAGCAAACAACCCACCATAAACCGAATCGGATGGCTCGGATTGCCCACTTTGGAATACAAGGACGAAAATTCTTTCTCAAAATAATTCCAATCTATTTTTTCTGAAAGTAGAACAAGTTCATGCTCGTGGTCAATAAAATCCACCAACATTGGGCGGAATAATTCTGGCTTCTTTTCTGGATTTTTCCCCAACATATTTGCAAGGTTTTAAAGCTCTAAGATACAAATTCTTGCAATAAAAAACAAACTTTTTAAACCCAAAATACTAATAATCAGTAAATTATAAGTAGTTTAAGGAGAGACTAGCTACAGTGTTTCGACTGATTTTAAATTTATCAGCAGTATACGTATTGGTATAATTATTTTTTTGCTGAAATTTTAAAATTTCTAGAACAGAATTCAAATCATAAGATTTATGCTTTTGATTTTCGGCTGTTTTGTTAGCATTTAAGATTTCTGAAACTTTTATAACATCCAAGACATTCATATTCTTTTTTAACAATTTTTTTGTCTGTTCAGTTTTTTCAGGGAAATTACGTTTGATAATGTCTTGATAGATTTTTTGGTAGTTTGGTTTTTCCATAATGAGTAAGATTTAATTTTGTGGTAGGTATTTTTTTATCCAATTATGAATGGTATTTTTAGGGATATTGTATTCATTCGAAATTTCTTGAATTTTCTTTTTTTCTTCAGTGTATAAATTCAATACAAAATCTATAATCTCTTTTGTATACACACTTTTGCGATAATTTGGTAAAACAGAGCTTTTAGGGGATGTTGAAGTTGCGGCGTTTTTTCCAACAGGAGCAAATAAAATAATGTGCTGCGTATAAATTCTAAAAAAATCATATTCCAACAACTTCGACCATTTTAATAAATCGTCTGTTTGTATACTTTTACTTAAATATTGAGCATTAATTTCTTTTTCAGAATAAGTTTTGAAGAAACTTTTGATACGGGATATATCAATTCCAAGTTCGTCGACTCTTTTTTTGATTAAAGAGCCTATGTGAATATCTTTCATAGGTAAGTAGGTTTTGAGTAATTGTAAATATAGTAAAACGAAATCAGTATTCCTATTAATTTTATCAAAAATAGAATGATTTTATGTACAAAAAGATCGTTTCGTTATATAGAATTTATTTTATAAATTTATGCGACTAAATTAAGTATAATGATTATTCAACCAAGAACAAGAGGTTTTATTTGCATTACGACTCATCCTGAGGGAACTGCAAAAAATGTTCACAATCAAATTGAGTACGTAAAATCAAAAAATATTTCAGCCGAAGGACCAAAAAAAGTATTGGTAATTGGAGCTTCGACAGGTTTTGGTCTGTCATCTCGTATTACAGCTGCTTTCGGATATAATGCTGCAACAATAGGTGTTTTCTTCGAAAAGCCTGCTGCGCCAAGAAAACCGGGGACTGCAGGTTGGTACAACACAGCTGCTTTTGAAAAAGAAGCGCAAGAAGCTGGTTTGTATGCAAAAAGTATTAATGGAGATGCTTTTTCTGATGAGATTAAACAACAAACGATTGATTTAATCAAACAAGATTTAGGTCAAGTAGATTTAGTGGTTTACAGTTTAGCTTCGCCACGTCGTACACACCCAAAAACAGGTGTTGCGTATTCATCAGTTCTTAAACCAATTGGAGAGCCATTTACAAATAAAACAGTAGATTTTCATACAGCAGAAGTAACAGATATTACAATTGATCCGATTGAATCTCAAGAAGAAATTGATAATACAATTGCTGTAATGGGAGGTGAAGATTGGAAATTTTGGATGGAAGATTTGAAAGCTGCTGGTGTTTTAGCTGAAGGTGTAAAAACTGTTGCTTATTCTTACATCGGGCCAGAATTGACTCATAGAATCTACAAAGATGGATCGATTGGTATGGCTAAAAATGATTTAGAAAAAACGGTTCCAGTTATCAACGAACTATTGTCAGATTTGAATGGTGTTTCTTACGTTTCTGTAAACAAAGCTTTGGTAACACAATCGAGTTCTGCGATTCCAGTTGTACCATTATATATTTCGTTATTGTACAAAGTAATGAAAGCAAAAGGAATTCATGAAGGTACAATAGAGCAAATGCAACGTTTGTTTGCAGAGCGTTTGTATACTGCAAACGGAGAAGTTCCTTTGGACGAAAATGGACGTATTCGTATCGATGATTTGGAAATGCGCGAAGATGTACAAAAAGAAGTAGATGATTTGTGGAAAATTGTAACTTCTGAGAACATCAAAGAAATTTCTGATATCAAAGGTTATCATGATGAATTCTTACAGTTGTTTGGATTTAGTTTTGATGAAATCGATTATGATGCTGATACAAACGAATTGGTTTCAGTTCCAAGTATTGCAGAATAAGAAGATCGTTTCAATAAAATAATACAAAACCTCGAAAATTATTTTCGAGGTTTTTTTTTGTCTCAATAAAATAAGTGAAAAATAATTTTATTCGTATTTATTCGATTTATTGAATTTTGTTTTGTTAAAAATATGAATCAATTTTTATGAATAATTTAAAAATATGGTTTAATAATAGTTTTAAATTGTATTATTATTAAATTTTAAGTTTTCTTTTAGAAATATATCCAAAAAATATGAAATTTATTTTTCAAATCTGAAAAATATATCCGAAACACTTTACATTTCATCAAGTTTTAACACATGTATTTTTATGTCAATTTGGAAAATTAAACCATTAGCGAAGCTAATAGAAGATTCGCAAGAAACGGAAGGTGGTTTAAAAAGATCTCTATCTTCTGGAGCCTTAGTTGCTTTGGGTATTGGCGCTATTATTGGTGCCGGATTATTTAGTTTAACAGGTATTGCAGCAGCAGATCACGCTGGTCCAGCAGTTACTTTATCCTTTGTTTTAGCCGCAGTTGGTTGTGCTTTTGCAGGACTTTGTTATGCCGAATTTGCTTCGATGATTCCAGTTGCGGGAAGTGCTTACACGTATTCTTACGCAACAATGGGCGAATTTATTGCTTGGATTATTGGTTGGGATTTGGTGTTAGAGTATGCATTGGCAGCAGCAACCGTAAGTGTGAGTTGGTCGGCATATGTTGATAAATTTTTGCAAGGAATTAACATTCATTTACCTCAAGAATTATTGCATGCTCCAGCTGATGGCGGAATGATAAATTTACCTGCAATCTTTATTGTGTGTTTATTATCATTAGTATTAATCAGAGGGACAAAAGAATCTGCGATTATTAATAATATTCTTGTTATTTTAAAGGTAAGTGTAGTAATTGTTTTTATTGTTTTAGGTTGGAGTCATATTAACCCTGAAAATCATATACCATTTATTCCTAAAAATATTCCAGGAACACAATTCGGAGGAATGCCAGGTATTGCAGCTGGTGCAGCAGTTGTTTTCTTTGCCTTTGTTGGTTTTGATGCGGTTTCTACAGCAGCACAGGAGGCTAAAAATCCACAAAAAGGAATGCCAATTGGTATCTTAGGATCGTTGGTGATTTGTACCATTTTATACGTATTATTTTCGTGGGTAATGACAGGTTTAGTACCATACGAAATCTTTAAAGGAGATGCTTCACCAGCAGCGACAGCATTTGCGGTAACAGGATATACATTTTTGCAAAGTGTATTGATTTTAGCAATTATCGCAGGATATACATCGGTTATATTAGTGATGTTATTAGGGCAAAGTCGCGTATTTTATAGCATGAGTAATGACGGATTGTTACCTTCTTTCTTTTCAGATGTTCACAAAAAATTTCATACACCTTGGAAAACCAATTTATTCTTTTTGGTTTTTGTTAGCATTTTTGCAGGTTTTGTACCAATCAAAGATTTAGGTCATATGGTAAGTATTGGAACTTTATTTGCTTTTACTTTAGTTTGTATTGGAATTATTGTGATGCGTAGAAAAATGCCAAATGCTGAGCGTAAGTTTAAAGTTCCATTTGTTCCTCTAGTTCCAATTTTAGGAATTATTGTTTGTGTTTATTTAATGACATCTTTGACAATGGAAAGTTGGTGGAGACTTTTGATTTGGTTAGTAATCGGAATTTGTATTTACTTTTTCTACGGAAAACAACATAGTAAGGTTGATGATTAGGAAATCATCATTTTGAGTTTTTTAGAAATCCTTTGTCTTTTTAGATGAAGGATTTTTTGTGTTGATGTAAAACAAAAAAAGCTTGAACAAATGTTCAAGCTTTCAGCGGGCTGAAAGGTACTTCAGTCGAACATTTGATGTCGTTTTTGACGTTTTTAAATAAACTTTGATTTTCAGATTTTCAAAAAAAATATTCTATAAAATAGAATGAAGAAAATGATATGATTCAAGAATAAATAAAAAATGGTACTCTTTGTATTTCAAAGGTACCATTTGTCATTGTGAGCTATAAAGATACCTCCGTCGGATTCTTAATTTTGTTATTGGGTAATTGTAAAAAGATCAATCCCCCACAATGCCAATCACAAAAGTATCGATAAAGTCTTTTATTTTATTTAAAATACGATCACCCGTTTCTTTAAATTTCAAAACACTTGGCTTACCATCTTTTCGAAGACTTAAAAGCTCATCACGTAGTGGCTCTCGTTCGGTAAAGAGATAGTTTTCAATTAGTTTTTCAGTTTTTTCGAAATATAAATTTTCATCATTCACCAATTCTTGCATAGCCTTTTCTTGTTCGATATTCCAGAATTTTTCAAACTCTTCTGGAATACTATCTGAATCTTCAATGTGAGGTAAACTTTCCTGAATAAACTTTTCAATCAATTCTCTTTTACTCCTCAAAGAAACTTCAGTATTCAACAAATTAAAAATATCTTTTTCGATACTTTCCTTGTCTTTTGCACCGTGTTTCGAACTAAATTTTATAAGCAATTGCAAGATATAGGTAACATTAATCGTATCACGACGTATCAATTCCAATTCGAAATCGATATCATTAAGAATCGAAGTTTTTTGAACGTCCGTTTTTAGATTGATTGAATCTTTTAAATCTTGATATTTACTACTATATCCGTTGAAAAGGTCTTGATTTAAAGCTAAATCATCCCAAGTAAATTCGGAATAATGCCCCATCTTTTTCAATAAGCGCATTAAATCTCTAAATGACTTAATAAACTCTAATTGTTCTTCTTCGCTGTACAATTTATCTACGGAATTCACTTTTGGCGCAATGCTCATAAGCTTGCCAACAGCCATGTTAAATTGTTCGACATACTTCTCATATGGTTCCACAATAATTTCGGCAACGGCTTCTTTATTACTGAATAATGCAATGGCTTCGTCTGTCTTATCTTTCAAGTTTCGGAAACAAACAATATTTCCTTGCGTTTTATTTTTATCCAAAATACGATTGGTACGGCTAAAAGCTTGAATCAAACCATGAAATTGCAAATTTTTATCAACATACAACGTGTTCAAATTTTTACTATCATACCCCGTCAAAAACATATTGGCAACCAATAAAATATCGGCTTCTGGTTTGGGATGTTTTGACTTTTTTGCAACTGCATTGTAATAATTATAAAAACCTTCGGTGTCTTTTATGCTCTGTTTCTCTCCAAATAATTCATTGAAATCTTCTACATATTTTTCCAACAATTCCCTACGATGCGGAATAACACGTGTTCCATATTCTGCTTGTGGTTCTGCAGCAACATTGAGTTGTACTGCAACGCGCTCTTCCATTTCTTCCTCATTCTGAGCGTAACTAAAAATCGTAGTCACTTTCAAATTATGTTCGCCATTTAGCTTTTTACGCTTGAAAATTTCATAGTATTGAATAACCGAATCAATATCCTGCACACACATCATCGCACAAAAATTTCTACTTTGCGTCTTCTGATCGTGATATTGAATAATGTAATCAACAATAGCTTCTTTGCGTTCGGGAGCTTCGTAAACTTCGGTTTCGTTGATTTGCTCTACTTTCAAATCGACAATATGCTTTTTCTGCTTGAAAGTTTGAACATATTCCACTGAAAACTTCAATACATTTTCGTCTCGAATGGCATCTGTAATCACATATTTGTGCAAGCATTTTCCAAATAAACTTGCTGTGGTTTTCATGCCATCGGAATTCTTTTCAAGAATAGGCGTTCCCGTAAATCCAAACAACTGAATATTTCTAAAATAACCAACGATATTTTTATGTGTATCACCAAATTGCGAACGATGGCATTCATCAAAAATAAAAACCATTCTTTCATCCTGAATCGGCTTCATTTTCGAAATGTTTCTACCCGAAATTGCATTATTTAATTTCTGAATCGTTGTAACAATAATGCGAACATTGGGGTCTTTGAATTTTTGAATAAGATCATCCGTATTCGTCGCAGAACTTACTGAGCCTTTGCTAAATGTGTCGTATTCACGATTGGTTTGATAATCCAAATCTTTTCTATCCACCACAAAAACCACTTTTTTAATGGCTGGAATGTTAGACAAAATCTGACTAGCTTTAAAACTAGTCAATGTTTTACCACTTCCTGTCGTATGCCAGATATAACCGTTCTTTTCGATATTGTAACCGTTCAGAATTTCGTTTTCTTTTACCTTTTTAATGATACTTTCAACCGCATAATATTGGTACGGACGAAGCACCATTAAGGCTTTCGCAGTTTCATTAAGAACAATATACTTGCAAATCATTTTACTTACATGACAAGGCTCCAAAAACGTATCGGCAAATTCTGTAATAAGATTATTTAATGGATTATTCTGCTCATCTGTCCAATGAAAAGTCTGCAAAAATTCTTGTGGATGAGAACCAAAGTTGCTGAAATATTTGGTGTTCACGCCATTGCTTATAATAAACAATTGCACAAAGTGAAACAATCCTTTTCCCGCACCAAAACTGTGTTTTTGATAACGGTTAATTTGGTTAAACGCTTCTTTCATTTCCAAACCGCGTCGTTTCAATTCAATTTGCACCAGAGGCAAGCCGTTAATTAATAAAGTAACATCGTAACGATTTTCGTATTTTCCATCTTGTGTAATTTGATTGGTAACTTGATATTCATTTTGGCACCAATGCTCAACATTTAGAAATTCAAAATACAAATTATCGCCATTATCACGGATAATATGATGTTTCTTTTCTCGTAATGTTTTCGCTTTTTCAAACACAGAACCTTTAGTAAGAATGTTCAATACCTTTTCAAATTCACTGCCCGAAAATTGGATATGATTATGTTTCTCTAACTGTGATTTCAAATTTGACTCTAAAGCTTTTTCATCTTTAATGCTCACATATTTATATCCCAATTTTTGTAATTGTGAGACAAATTGTTCTTCTAATATTTGCTCGGATTGTTTGCTCAAAATAATTATGAATTAAGAGTTTATTTGGTTCTTTTAGTATATAGACAAATCTAATAAATAATCTCCTAATTCATAATCTAAAATTTATTTAAGTGCTTTGGACATTTGCTCAATTGCTTTTTTCTTTTGCTCTAAATTCGGATGAACATAAAGATTCAAAGTCGTACTGATGTTGGAGTGTCCAAGCAGCACACTTACTGTTTTATAATCGCAATTACTTTCAATGCAACGTGTAGCAAAACTATGTCGCAATCCGTGAAATTTCATTTCGGGAATCTCTAAATAACTCATCAGGTTTTTATAAAAACTTCGGTAAGTTCTAGGCTCTGTAGGTTTAGCATCGTTTGTTAGAACGAAAAAAGAAGGATTGACTATCTTTTTAATAGGTTTGATTAGCCTAATTAAATCTTTGTTCATAGGAATTTCACGGATGGAATTTTTTGTTTTAGGTGTGTCCAAAAGCAATTCTGTTTTTCGAACACCATCTTCAATCACATAAATTCGCTGTATGGTTCTATTCACATTAATAATCCCATTGTCTGTATCAATATCGTCCCAAGTAAGGGCACAAACTTCCCCAATGCGCATTCCTGAGCATAAACACATCAAAACGCCCAAATTTCGAAAAGTGAAATGCTCTTGAATGTGGTTCATGATTTTTTTCTGATGCGTTCTCGAAAGCACTTCCACGTGTTGGTTTTCACGTACTGTCGGATATTGAATTTCAAAAGCATCGTAAGCAATCCATTTGTTCTTTGCACCAAATTTCAGCACCATTTTAAAAACAATCAGAATGTCTTTAATCGTTTTCTGACTAAGCCCTGCTTCTAATTTTTTTAAAACAAAATTTTGTACATCCGCTTCTTCTACTTCATAATTTTCACCAAAAATTGGCAACAAATGATTTTCTAATAACAATACATACGCTGAATAGGTTGATTTCTTTACATAGTTCTTTTTGTCTGTTTTCCAAAGGGCCACAATTTCCTTAAAGTTTTTTTTGTCCATCTTTTATAATTTAATTAACAAAGGAAAACATTTAGAGATTGAAGATTGTTAATCTTTCAGATTTGAGATACAAAATGTTCCAAATTTGAGATTTCCTGAGTTTGAGGGAGAGTGGGAAACTAAGAAGTTGGGAGAGATTGCTACGTTTTCAAAGGGAAAGGGAATTTCTAAAAGTGATATAGAGGAAAATGGAATTATTGAATGTATAAGATATGGTGAACTCTATACGCATTACAGAGAAGTAATCAACGAGATAAAATCCAAGACTAATGTAAATCCATCAACTTTAGTCTTAAGTGAAAAGAATGACGTCATAATTCCTGCTTCTGGCGAAACAACAATCGATATTGCGACAGCTTCCTGTGTCTTGAAATCGGGCATTGCACTAGGTGGTGATTTGAATATTATTAAGACTAATAATAATGGAATCTTTTTGTCTTATTATCTAAACAGTAAAAAGAAAATGGAAATAGCTAATCTGGCGCAAGGTATTTCCGTAGTACATTTATATTCAAGTCAATTATCTTCACTTTCTTTGGCAATACCTAAACTTAATGAACAGAATAAGATTTCTTCTTTTTTGGCTTTATTGGACAAGAGAATCCAAACCCAAAGCAAAATAATTAAGGAGTTACTTGCATCGAAAGCTACGTTTGCTAAAAAGATATTTTCACAAGAGTTTAGATTTAAAGATAATAATGGAAATGATTTTTCATATTGGGAAGAAATTTTATTGGGCGATGTTTTAGATTATGAACAACCTACAAATTATTTAGTTACAAGTACAGAATATGATAATAGTTTTGAAACCCCCGTAGTAACAGCTGGAAAGACTTTTGTTTTAGGATATACAAATGAAATAAAAGGAATTTTTGAAAAAGAGAAATTACCAGTTATTATTTTCGATGATTTTACAACTGCAAGTCAATTTGTTAATTTTCCTTTCAAAGCTAAATCATCTGCAATGAAAATTTTAAAAGCTAAAAATAAGAATAATATTAAATTTCTATTTGAAGCAATTCAAATGATTGCATATGAAACAGGTGGACATGGAAGACATTGGATTTCAATATTTTCAAATTTAGAAATTATGTTACCCTCTTTTGATGAACAAACCAAAATAGCTAATTTCCTTTCCTCGATTGATTCAAAAATTGAAGTTGAGAATCAATTATTACAAAAATTAAAGGAACAGAAAAAGTTTTTATTACAGCAAATGTTTGTATAGATTTTATATAAACATTTGCTGTAAAAGATAATTCTTTTGTTTTTCAAGTTGTTGTAAAACTAATTTTTCGGTTTCTATTTTTTGATCGATTTTCGATAGAAAAAATGCTATGTGATTTTGTTCTTTCAATGAAGGAATAGAAATTTTGAATTTTGAAAATTCAGTCTTATTAATAATAGGCATAGTAGATGTACTTTGTGTAGATTTTATAATCTCAGCAATGTTTTTTACTGCATAAAATATAAACTCATTGCTAAAATACGAGTGAGGAATGATACTGTTGATTTGTTGATTTGTTACCGATGGATATAGAGATAAACTCATTTTTCCTATTGATGCTATACAAGTAAACATTATACTTTTTGGCGGAAGAATTTTAAGTTTATCAGTTTTTTTAATTGTTCGCTCTGTTGAATGCTGATATTTATTTTCCTTTATGTCTGTTGGTGTTACAAATTGAATATTTCCACTCCATAAATCTAAATCTTTAGTACTAGGTGTTTTTCCCGTAATTATTTCTCCGACCTCTCCTAAGCTTACTAATTTCCATTCATCAGATAACTCTTTAAACCTAATTTTTTGAGTAAATATTTTTTGGCTAACACTTTTAATTAAGGTTTCTAATTGTTCTATTATTTTGTTTTGGGTTGAGATTCTTTCGTCAATAAGATCAATAAAAGAAACTATTTTTTGTTGTTCTTGAACTTCCGGGAAATTAATTTTAATTCCTTTAATAATACCAGCACTTAAATTTTCTTGGCCTCCTTGATTACTTAAATCTCTTATCTCATCATATCTTTTTGTGAGATTTTGAAAAGCAAAAAGGGGATTGAGAACGTCATTATTTGTTGTTATTGCCCCACAAGCTTGATTTGTTGTCGCTTCAATATTTAATATTGCAACTTTACCTCTCGTTTTTCCTTGACCATACATGGCTATCAGTAAAGTACCTTTTGGAAATAGTTTTGCTGATGAATTAGTAAGCCCTTCTTCTGTTATATATTCGTCTACTTTCTCGATAAAGTTGAAATCAATTAAACTCGTAGAAACCCAAGGAATGTTGCCATTCCAGTAGGAAGAGGTAGATCTATTTGGAGTTCCACCTGAGGAAACAATTGCTACTTCCCCCAATTTCCTCGTTTTCCATTCGTCAGTAAACCCCGGAAATCTCAAATTTGGAACATTATCTACTTTTAATTTTTTATTTGTCATCTCGATAATTTAATTTTCGTTAGTAAAAACATTAAGGATAAAAAAATTAAAAAACAAGTCCTAATTCTTTGAAATACACATCAATTTCTTGATCCAACTCCGCTCGTTTAGCTTCCAAAGATTTGATTTCTTGCATTACTGCGTGAATATCAATTTCCTCTTCCTCTTCAAAAGTATCCACATAACGAGGAATATTAAGATTATAATCATTCTCGGCTACTTCTTGCAAAGTAGCTAAATGACTGTATTTCTCAATAGAAGTTCGGTTGCGATAGGTTTCTACAATTTTATCAATATGCTCATCACGAAGCATATTTTGGTTTTTCACTTTTTCAAAATCTTTGCTCGCATCAATAAACAAAATGTGATCTGGATCCTCCTTACACTTTTTGAAAACCAGAATACAAGTCGGAATACTCGTTCCGTAAAAAATATTGGCAGGCAAACCAATAACGGTATCCAAATAATTTTTCTGTTCGATCAGATATTTTCGAATATGCAATTCAGCCGCACCACGAAACAAAACGCCATGTGGCAATACAATCGCCATCGTTCCATTTTCTGCCAAATGATAAATCATGTGTTGTACAAATGCAAAATCAGCTTTACTTGCAGGAGCTAATTTTCCATATTGGCTAAAACGATCATCATTTAAAAATAAAGGATTCGCACTCCAATTTGCCGAGAATGGAGGATTTGCTACAATAGCCTCAAAAGGCATATCGTTTAAATGTTGAGGATTTTCAAGAGTGTCTTCCTGTTTAATATCAAATTTAAGATAATGAACTCCGTGCAAAATCATATTCATTCGAGCAAGATTGTAAGTTGTGCGATTCATTTCTTGTCCGAAGAAATTATTGACATCTTTCACTTCTTTGGCTACACGCAACAACAAAGACCCTGAACCACAAGTAGGATCATAAACCGATTTTAGACGATTTTTACCTGTAGTCACAATTTTTGCAAGTATCTTGGAAACCTCTTGTGGTGTATAAAATTCACCTGCTTTTTTTCCTGCACCACTCGCAAACTGACCAATCAAATATTCGTACGCATCACCTAAGACATCTAATTCTGTATCATTTAGTTTAAAATCAATTTCATCTAAATGAACCAAAACTTTTACGATGATTTCATTTCTTGCCTCGGCAGTTTTACCCAATTTGGTACTGTTGAGATCCATATCTTCAAACAAGTTATCAAAGTCTTCTTCACTTTGAGTACCCATAGTACTTAATTGGATATTTGTCAAGATTTTTTGTAAATCTTCAAGAATAAATGTATCTGTATCACTATTTCCTCGTCGCGCAATTTCACTAAAAAGTTCAGAAGGTTTTAGAAAATAACCTAAAGTTTCTAAAGCTTCTTCTCTTACTGCATCGATGTATGCTTGACCTTCAGATGTATTTTCATTAATATCTATGAACTTAATTTTGTCTTCTTCTAAAATAGAATTGGCATAAATCTCCATTTTTTCTGCCAAATATTTGTAAAAAATAAATCCCAAAATATAATCTCGGAATTCATCAGCATTCATTTTACCACGTAGCGTATTCGCAATATTCCAAAGCTGTTGCTCTAATATTTTCTTTTGTTCTTCTGACATTTTAAATGAAATTTATGATTGAGGATTTATAGTCTCAAAAAGTAACCGCTAAAATAAGAAACAATAAAAGAAATTAAAAATATTTAAAATAAAGAAAAAATATAATAAAATGAAGAAAAACAAATAATAAGTAATAAAAAATGGTACTCTTTGTCTTCCAAAGGTACCATTTGTCTTTGCGGAGAGTGAGGGATTCGAACCCCCGGAGGTGTGACCCTCAACAGTTTTCAAGACTGCCGCATTCGACCACTCTGCCAACTCTCCAATAACGCAGTTTATTGCGGTATTGCGAGTGCAAATATAGAACGCTTTTTCGTTTTTCCAAACTCTGAAAACAAATATTTTTAAAATATTTTTTAACAAAATGATTCTCAATAGAATATTTTTTATTCTTTTTTTTGAAAATAGTCATTTATATCTTTGTTGTAATTAATTTTAGTCATGATTAGAAGAATTGAAGAAGTAGATTTTGCGAGATTGAGAGACATTTGGGAAAGTTCGGTTAGTAACACACACCATTTTTTAGCAGAAGAAGATTTTGAATATTATAGAGAAAATTTACCTAATTATTTTCCGCATGTAGCCTTATTTGGTTACGAAATCGGAAATCAATTGGTAGGATTTGTAGGTGTTGCAGCACAAAATCTTGAAATGTTATTTATTCACAATGATTTTCGAAGAAAAGGAGTAGGGAAGGCTTTGTTGGATTTTTCTATTCAGGAATTGAATGTGAAATCGGTTGATGTGAATGAACAAAATCAGCAAGCGATTGATTTTTATTTAAGCCAAGGTTTTAAGGTTACTTCTCGTTCTGAAAAAGATAACGAGGGAAAAGCTTATCCTATTTTGCATTTGAGTTTATAATTTCGGGAGAGAAGCTTAACTTTGTCGCATATTTTTTAGCCATGCATTCATTAACAGAATTATCATCAACTCAAAAGAATCGCATTCGATTCGCTGTTTCACTCTTCTTTTTTTCGCAAGGTTTAGCTTTTTCGTCTTGGGCAAGTCGCATTCCGACGATTAAATCAGATTTAGGAATTTCAGAAGGTCAATTGGGAACATTACTTTTATTGATGCCAATTGGGCAATTGTGTACAATGGCACTTTCAGGAAAATTAGTCGCGAAATTTGGAAGTAAAAATGTCTTACGAATTGTCGTTTTAATTTATCCTTTAATACTTTGTTGTATAGGTTTGGATCAAAATTTTTATCAATTAGGTGCTGTCTTATTTTTCTTTGGAGTAATAGGAAACATGTGCAATATTTCGGTGAATACGCAAGGAGTTGAAGTCGAAAAAATATATGGAAAATCGATTATGTCCTCTTTTCATGGTGCGTGGAGTATAGCTGGTTTTACAGGTGCTTTGATTGGTTTATTGATGATGAATTTGCATGTGAATACATTTTATCATTTTGTATTTATTTATGGCTTAATTATTTTGAGCTGGTTCATTAATAAAAAATATTTAGTCGATTCTACACCAGCTCCAGCGAAGGAAAAGAAATCTATTTTTTCAAAACCAGATACTGTTTTGGTTCAACTAGGAATTATAGGTTTTTTGAGCATGGCAACAGAAGGTGCGATGTTCGATTGGAGTGGTGTTTATTTCCAAGATATCGTAAAAGCACCTCAAAATTTGGTTGTCGTTGGTTATGCTTCTTTTATGGTAATGATGGCAACAGGACGTTTCGTTGGTGATTATTTTATCAGTAAATATGGAAAACAACGCGTGATGCAAATTAGTGGAATTTTGATGTTTTCTGGTTTGATGCTTTCAGTATTTTTTCCTCAATTTATTGTGTGTACAATTGCATTTATGATGGTTGGATTGGGTGTTGCGTGTAATGTTCCGACAGTTTATAGTGTAGCGGGAAAAAACAAAAATGTAAATCCAGGCGTTGCATTGGCAATGGTTTCGAGTATCTCTTTTTTAGGATTTTTAATGGGACCACCACTGATTGGTTATATTGCTGAAGCTTTTGATTTGAGATATTCTTATGCGTTATTTGCTTGCTTTGGATTGATTATGGTTTTTATGGTTGGTAGAATGAAAATCTTTAAAAACATTAATAACTAATTTATAGCTTTTCAAAAAAAAAGTAATGATTAACTTGTAAGAAGTATACATAATTATAAATTTGCCTTTTTAATTATTATGAAACAAATATGTTTCGAATTTTAGTAAACAATAAGTTTTTTAACGTAATCCTTTCAATATCGTACACATTAGCTATTATAGCATTATTGGTAATGTTTGGATTTGGATTTCCTGTTGAGTATAAACTTTATATAAACATTTTTTTTATCATTCTACTATCTGTCGGAATTTTAAGAACAATACTTAAATATGTTTATTTTAAAGAAAAAATTATTCCGCGAGTCATCATTTTTGATATAGTAAGTATACTATTTATTCTTTATTGCATTAAAATGCAAATAACCGATTATAGTTGGTTTTTTGTCAGCAAATATTTGCAATTTGCTATTGTTTTAAAATTAGTAAGAGAAATTGCTACACCTAACCTTAATTTCAAACGTTCTGTAATTACTCCTCCCCAATTATTTATTTTCAGTTTTTTTATTTTAGTTTTTGGAGGAGCTTGTTTACTTATGTTGCCAAAAGCAACATATCATCCAATTTCTTTTCTAGACGCACTATTTACAGCGACGAGCGCAGTTTGTGTAACAGGATTAACTTCTGTTGATACTTATATAACTTATACGCCTGTTGGTCATTTTATTTTAATGTTATTAATACAAGCAGGAGGTTTAGGTATTTTGACATTTGCTGGATATATTGCTTATTTTTTCAAAGGAAATAGTTCTTATGAGAATCAAATAGCATTAGGAAGTATTGCAAACAACGATTCTTTGAGTGAAGTTTTTTCTTTTGTAAAAAGGATTATCTATTTAACTTTTGGTATCGAATTCGTAGGAGCTGTATTAATTTATATTTCAATTGCACCTTATAATATTAGTATTGTTGACAAATTATTTTTTAGTATTTTTCATTCAGTTTCGGCTTTTTGTAATGCAGGTTTTTCTACATTGCCAAATGGATTAATGAACAAAGGTTTTGTTCACAATTATGGATTTCAATCTGTTCTAATCACATTGATATTCTTAGGAGGAATAGGTTTTCCTATCTTGATTAATATTCTACGTTATACAGATTATTTAATCAGAAAATTAATTTCAAAAATTCTCCATAATAAAAATAATCGTAAGAATTGGGTTTTTACATTAAGTTCTAAAGTTAATTTAATCACCTCATTAACAATACTAATTATTTCTACAATCATATTATTCTTCGAAGAATATTATTCTACATTAGGACAACATCAAGGTTTCGGAAAGTTTATTTCAGCTTTATTTATCGCCATAACGCCTCGTACAGCAGGTTTTAATAATATAGATTTTTCTCACTTACAATTCTCTTCCATACTTTTGGTTATTTTGTTAATGTGGATTGGTGCTTCACCAGCATCAACAGGAGGAGGAATTAAAACGAGTACTTTTGCAATTGCAATTCTTAATTTTATTAATATTGCACGCGGAAAAAATAAAATCGAAATTTACAAAAGAGAATTAAGCCCTATCAATGTACAAAAAGCTTTTGCTACAATGACCTTATCTTTTTTAGTCATTGGAATAGGAATATTTTTAATAACAAAATTTGATAATCATTTACATCTTATTGATGTTGCATTCGAAGCTTTTTCAGCTTATTCTACTGTTGGTTTATCATTAAATTTAACACCTACATTATCAGATCCAAGTAAAATTGTTGTCATTACAATGATGTTTATTGGTCGTGTTTCAATGATTACAATTTTGATGGCTTTTTTTAAGAAAACTGTTTCATCTAATTATCGTTATCCATCAGATGATATTTTAATTTAAAAGAAAATTATGAAAATAATAATTATAGGTTTAGGAAATTTCGGCGCGGCGCTTGGTAAGAAAATGGTAAAGCTTGGTCACGAAATTATCGGTGTTGACAATAATATTCAACGTGTTGAAGCTTTGAAAGATAAGTTATCCTATACCATTTGTTTAGATGCAACAGATGAATTATCAATTAATAAATTACCACTAAATAATACAGATATTGTAATTGTAAGTATTGGGGAAAATGAAGGTGCCAATATTATGGCTACTGCTATTTTTAAAAATAAAAATGTAAAACGTTTGATTAGTCGTTCTATCAATTCTTTACACGAAAATGTTTTGCAAGCAATTGGAGTTACAGAAATTATTCGACCCGAAGCTGAATCTGCAGAACGTTGGACAAAAAAACTAAATGTGAAAGGAGTTGTAGATTCTTTTGAATTAAACAAAGAGTTTAGCATTATAGAGGTTGTAACACCAAATGAATTGGTTGGAAAAACATTTGATGAAATCCAATTCAAAAAGCAACATAATATTTTGGTAATGACAATTATTAAAAACAAAGAAGAAGCTAGTTTTTTAGGTCAATATAAAATTGTTCCAGAAGTACAAGGTTTTCCTACATCAAATACAGTAATTACAAAAGATGATGTATTGGTAATCTATGGAGCAAATCAAGAAATTTATAAATTCTTAAAGAAATTTAATATTCAATAATCTTATTCTTAAACTCTAATACATGTGGTTTATGGAATTTTAAGTAAAAAATAATTCCCATAAAATAACAGACAACATCTAATATATCTGCTGTATAATTCGAAGAAAATTTTGGCATAATAAATTCTAATAAAAGACTCAAAACAAAAGCAGTAATTACCAAATAACTTGTTGGATAAACATAAACTTGATTGTTGTATTTAATTTTCGAAATGATATAACTTCCTAAGTGCGTCATAGCAGGTACCGCAAAAATATCAGTTAAATAATGGTTGAGATACTCAATTTCTATGGAATAAATTCGGGTAAGTTTGATAAAAATCCAACTCAGAATATAAAAACTAAAATAAGTATCAAACAATTTCATTTTTTAGACAACAACAAGTATTATTAACACACAAAAAGCCCCAAGAATCATCAAAAATAGGAAGAAAGCATCGTCTATTAATTTTTGAGAGGCACTTCGTTTATCTTTTTTTTCTTTCATATGCTAACTTTGTGACAAAAGTATTTAATTCATCTCGAATTGCATAAGATGAATGTCATTGTAAAGTTTTTAAAATTGGATAGATTGAATCTTTAAAATATTTTCATAACTTTAAAACAGTAAATGATTGATAATGAAAATACTTTTATTCTTTCTTTTTCCAATTGCTCTTTTTGCGCAAGAAGTTGCTCAGAATGATAATCTTAAAAATAAATTGTTGATGAATTTTGCTCAACAATCTGGTTATTTTGATTTTAAGTATTCGCAAGATTTATCGCTTGAAAAGAATAATGAATTAATCTTGGATAATGTGAAGAATTATATTAATCAGCCAACAAGTATTTCTCCTTTAAAACCTGTTGTAGAAAGAATTTCTTACGAATATGATGATTCAAAAACATACGGACAAAACTTATTTAGAAGTACTGTACACGAATTGTTTTTTAGTAAACCACTGAAATTAGGTAAATAAAAAAAGCCCAATCCTTGAATTGAGCTTTAAAATACTATAAAAATATATAAAAATTCTGAGCTTAGAATTTTATATCCTCTGTTGTTGCGATTAAATCTTGAATTGTTTCGCGACGACGAATTAAATAATCTTTGTCGTCAATTAACAAGACTTCCGCAGGTTTGAAACGCGAATTGTAATTCGAAGCCATCGAGAAACAATATGCTCCTGCATTGTGGAAACACAACACATCTCCTTCGCTAATTTCATTTATTTTACGATTCGATCCAAACGTATCTGTTTCACAAATATATCCCACAACTGTGTAATAACGGCTACGACCTTCTGGATTTGAAATATTTTCAATTTCGTGATGAGCACTATAAAACATTGGACGAATTAAATGGTTGAAACCTGTATCAATTCCTGCAAAAACAGTAGAAGTTGTTTGTTTCACAACATTTACAGTTGCTAAGAAAGATCCTGCTTCAGAAACCATATATTTTCCTGGCTCGAACATTAATGTCAAAGGTTTTCCGTACGCTTTTTCGAACTCATTGAAACGAGCTGATAAACGCTCTCCTAAATATTCAATATCTGTTTCGTCTGCGCCTGGATAGTAAGGAACTTTAAATCCTGATCCAAAATCGATGTAAGATAAATTCTTGAATTCTGCTGCAACTTCAAATAAAATTTCAGCTCCTTGTAAGAAAACATCAATATCTAAAATATCAGAACCTGTATGCATGTGAACACCATCCAAATGTAAACCTGTATTTTCTACAACACGTTTGATATGTGGTAATTGGTGAATAGAAATTCCGAATTTTGAATCAATATGTCCAACCGAAATATTTGCATTTCCACCTGCCATAATATGTGGATTAATACGCACACAAACTGGATATTTAGGAAAATCTTGACCAAATGTTTCTAAAACAGAAAGGTTATCGATATTGATGCGAACACCTAAATCAATTGCTTTTTTAATTTCAGCATACGAAACACCATTTGGCGTATAAATGATTTCTTTAGGCTTGAAACCCGCCATTAATCCCAATTCTACTTCTTGAATAGAAACCGTATCCAATCCTGAACCAAGTGATTTGAAATACTTTAAAAGATTAAGATTTGTGTTCGCCTTACATGCATAATTTAACTTTAAACGTTTGACTGTAGAAAATGCATTTGTCATCTTTTCATATTGCGATCTAATTTTGTTCGCATCATATACATACAAGGGCGCACCATATTTTTGCACCAATTCCAATAGACGTTCTCTATTCAGTTCCATTTTGTTTATTTTTTTGTTTAAAGTTAAATTTCAGTTGCCAAAATTACGGAATACAAATGGTTTTCTGAAGATAATTCAGAATAAACTTATTATAAATCAATAATTTCGAATATTGTTTAAAGATTTAAAAAATATTTCGAATATTATTCGGTAATAAATGTTTTAATCCCTCCACCATTCTTTGAAGTGAAAGACAGAATCGTTCAAATTTAGTGGTTCACCAATCATAGGCGTCAAAATATCGAGCTTATTTTGCTTACCATTCTCTATAATTTTTTCCAAAGGTTCGTCCCAAGCATGTTTTGCCAAAGCAAATTTTGCAGCATGTACAGGAATAATATGTTTAGCTTTTAAATCGGTAATGATCGCAGGTAAATCTGTTGGTAAAGCATGAATGTATTTCCAAGCATCGTTGTATTGTCCATTTTCTAGAATCGCAAAATCAAACGGACCATATTTTTCTCCAATTTCTTTGAAATGCGTATCATAACCGCTATCACCACCTAAAAATATTTTTTGCGTAGGTGTTTCCAATACATAAGAAGTCCAAAGTGTTGTATTTCGTTTAAATTTTCTACCAGAAAAATGACGAGCTGGTGTAAAAGTAATTTTTAAGTTATTTTTTAATGAAACGCTTGTGTTCCATTCTTCTTCGATTAATTGTTCTGGTAGATAATTCCACTTCTCGAAATGTGCGCCAACTCCAAGCGGAAGAATCACTTTCTCCACTTTTGGACGTAATTCTTTCACTGTTTCATAATCCAAGTGATCGTAATGATCGTGTGAAATAACCAAATAATCAATCTTTGGGAAATCTTTTGCGTGATACGTATTTGCTCCTTTAAATGCTTTATTGAAAATTGGTAAAGGCGAACCGTAATCACTAAAAACAGGATCGATTAGGAAATTAACACCATCCAATTGAATATAATAAGACGAATGTCCCAACCAAATAAATACATTTTCAGATTTATCAATAGATTTGATATCCGTCTGAATATGCGGAATAGAATCTTTCGGATTGAGTTTTGGATTTTTCGCACCAAAGAAAAAATCCCACATCACTTTTTTGGTATCAAAACCTTCTGCAAATGCAGGTGTGTGATGAATATTTTGAAATTGTCCATTTTTATACAACTTCGATTGTTTCATTCGTTCCAATCGTTTTCCAGTTGCATCAGCACCAAAAGTATCCATTTGTAGAATAGCGAAGGTTGCAATTACAAGAATTACAATCAAACTTAATAGGAAGTAAAGCATTCGTTTAAAAACTTTTCGTTTATTGATTTTTTTCATTAATGATCAAATGTATAAAATTCTTGGATTGCTTTTGAAATAATATATCTTAAGTAAACTGTAACATTTGTAACTTTCATTTTAATTTTGATTTACCAACTTTGTACACGTTTTAGAAAAAATAGAAAATGGAATTTATCTTACAACCTTGGCCATGGTATATTGGCGGACCAATAATCGCAATTGTAATGCTTTTATTGATTTATTTCGGAAAAAGTTTTGGGTTTTCATCAAATTTCAGAACGATTTGTTCTGCTTTGGGAGGAGGAAAATCATGTGATTTTTTCTCGTTTGATTGGAAAGCTCAAAAATGGAATTTATTATTCTTAGTTGGCGCAGTAATCGGAGGTTTTGTTTCGGTACATTTCTTATCAGATAATCAAATTCCTGAAATTTCAGATGCTACAATTGCAAAATTGAATACAATGGGATTCGAAAGTGCAGGAAAAGCATATTCTCCGACCGAAATTTTCGAAACGATGTCTGTTAAAAATATTGCTTTATTATTTGTTGGCGGATTATTAATTGGTTTCGGAACGCGCTACGCAGGAGGTTGTACATCTGGGCATGCGATTTCGGGTTTAAGTGATTTGCAGTTGCCTTCATTAATCGCTGTTATCGGCTTTTTTATCGGTGGACTTTTGATGGTTCACGTTTTGTTTCCTTTAATTTTTTAATCTCATGAGAAGTTTAGTTTATATCATATTAGGTGTTATCTTTGGTGTGACCATGTACAAGGCAGAAACAGCCTCTTGGTTTCGTATTTTCGAAATGTTCAATTTTCAATCTTTCCACATGTACGGATTTATCGGTTCGGCTTTGGTTGTTGGTTTGATTGGAATACAATGGATGAAAAAGAAAGAAGCAAAAGATATCGATGGTGAAAAAATTGTGATTCAACCCAAAACAAAATCAATAGCTCGTTATTTGATCGGAGGAATTTTCTTCGGATTAGGTTGGGCGTTGGTTGGCGCTTGTCCTGGACCAATATTTGTGTTATTAGGCGCAGGAGTTTATCCAATTTTAATTACAATTGTAGGTGCATTAATCGGTACTTTTCTTTACGGAAAAATTAGAAACAAAATCCCACATTAAACATGATAAAAGAGAAAATAGAAGCAACTTATCCATATCAATTTGAAGATGAATTATTGAATGAAATTGATGAATTAGGATCTTTGATAGAATTTAAAGCGAATGATGTGATGATAGATTTGAACCAATTTATCAAAGGAATGCCAATTCTTTTGAGTGGTGCAATCAAGATTATGCGCGAAGATTTTGATGAAGGAGAATTGTTGTTGTATTTTCTCGAAAAAGGAGATACATGTGCCATGACGATGGCGTGTTGTTTGGGTGATAAACAAAGTAAAATACGTGCTGTAGCTGAAACTGATGGAGAATTGGTAATGATTCCGATTGTAAAAATGGACGAATGGTTGGCAAAATATCCATCGTGGAGACGTTTCATTTTTGATAGTTATAATAATAGAATGGAGGAAATGTTGGTAGCGATTGACAATTTAGCTTTCAACGATATGAACGAACGTTTGAAAAAATATCTGTTGGATGTCGCAAGTATCAATAAAGGCAAAGTAGTGGTAAAAACGCATCAAGAAATTGCTTATGAACTGAATACTTCTCGTGTTGTTATTTCTCGTTTGTTGAAAGCTTTAGAAAAAGAAGGTTTCCTTCAATTAAACCGAAACGAAATCACGATTAAGTAAGAAATTATTTAAAAAATATATACAAAGGAAGCTCAAGTAGAGAGCTTCCTTTTTTTATTTGAAACAACTTATAGTAGAAAATTTTTCTAAAAATAATATCATTTGTAACAAATGTTACAATCTATTTTGATACGGTCAATTACTTTTGTTTTGTATTTCATAAAACAAATGATTGCCCGTATAGTTTATTTTGGATTATTGCTATTTACTTTTTTTCCTTTTGTAGAGTCGTCTGTGGCGTTACTTTTAGGGATTGGTTATGGTTTAATTTTTCAGAATGAATTTGGGGAAATCTCAAAACGATATTCAAAGAAATTATTGAATATTGCAATCATTGGTTTAGGGTTAGGTTTGAATCTTCACGAGGCAGTTTCGGTAAGTAAAGATGGATTTTTTCTCACTTTTATTTCTGTGTTAAGTGTTTTTACATTAGGATTTGTATTCTACCGATTATTAAAAATCAATAAGAATACATCGCTGCTGATTACTTCGGGAACTGCTATTTGTGGAGGAAGTGCTATTGCTACAATTTCTTCGGTTTTACAACCAAAAGCGAATCAAATTACCATTGCTATGGCAGTTGTGTTTGTATTGAATGCGATTGCGTTAATGGTTTTTCCATTTATCGGACATTATTTTCAGTTATCGCAATATCAATTTGGTTTGTGGTCGGCAATTGCAATTCACGATACAAGTTCTGTTGTCGGTGCTGCTAAACAATACGGTGAGCAAGCTTTGGAAGTTGCAACAACTGTAAAATTGAGCCGAACATTATGGATTTTTCCGTTGGCTTTATTAATTGGTTATTTCAACAAAAAAGAGAACTCTTCTTACAAATTTCCTTATTTTATAATTGGTTTTATAGCAACAATGCTTATCGCTACTTATTTTCCTCAAGGCGAAAAAGTCTATCATATTTTACAAGGAATTTCGAAACAATTAATGGTCGTTGCTTTATTTATGATTGGCTCGTTGATTAACTTACAATCCATCAAACAAGCAGGTTTTAAAACCTTATCATACGGAATTTTACTTTGGATTTTTATCTCCATTTTATCTTTGGTTTTGGTTTTAAATTATTTTTAAAATCTTTATTCTCTCTATTTTAAGTCTGTAACATTGGTTACTGTCGATTGTTTTTTAGCAACTTAACTTTGCTTCAACAAATTAGAAAAGGTTAAACTATAAAAATATTATCATATGTTTTTTCAACACATTTTTGAAAAGTCATTGGCACATTCAAGTTACCTTGTAGGTTGTCAAGCAAAAGGAGAAGCAATTGTAATCGATCCAAAAAGAGATATTGATACATACTTAAAAATAGCAGAAGAAAATAAGCTGAAAATTACGCATATTGCCGAAACACATATTCATGCTGATTATCTTTCTGGTAGTCAAGAGTTGGCTTACGTAACAGGTGCGAAGATGTATTTGTCTGATGAAGGCGGAGAAGATTGGCAATACGATTTTGAACATGTCGGATTAAAAAATGGCGATAAAATAGAAGTTGGAAATCTAATTTTTGAGGTGATGCATACACCAGGTCACACGCCAGAAAGTATTAGTTTTTTGTTGACAGATACGCCTGCGACGAAAGAACCTGTTATGATTTTTACTGGAGATTTTGTTTTTGTAGGAGATATTGGTCGTCCAGATTTATTAGAAGAAGCAGCTGGATTAATTGGTACTAAAGAAGTAGGAGCGAAGCAGATGTTTGAATCCTTGAAAAAATTTCAAGCATTACCAGATTATCTACAAGTTTGGCCAGCACATGGAGCAGGTTCTGCTTGCGGAAAAGCTTTGGGTGCTGTAGCAAGTACGACGGTTGGTTATGAGAAAATCAGAAATTGGGCGTTGCAATTTGATTCGAATGAAAAAGGATTTGTTGATTATTTGTTGGCAGATCAACCCGAAGCGCCAGCTTATTTTGCAATGATGAAAAAGCTGAATAAAACAAAACGTCCTTTATTGATCGAAGTTCCGAAATGGGCTAAATTAACATACATCGAATTTGAAAAAGCGAAAGATTTTGGAATGAAAGTGATTGATGCGCGTATCAAAACAGATTTTTCTCAATTCCATTTACCAGGAACATTAAATATTCAAAACAATAAAACGTTCAATACATGGATGGGTTGGATGGTAAATTATCAAGAACCAATTGTGTTGATTGTAGAAGAGGATGAAGTAGAAGAAATGACGCGAAAATTGATGCGAATTGGTTTGGATAATGTCTATGGTTATATTACTCCAACAGATATGTTGAGTAATTTTAATTCTTTACAATCTTCTATTTTGATCGATGCAGATACAATGGAAAATTACATTGGAAATGATGAGGTTCAGATTTTAGATGTTAGAGGAGAAGCAGAATTTAAAGAAGGTCATATTGAAGGAGCGAAGCATATATTTGTTGGTTATTTACCAAAAAGATACAATGAACTAGATCCAACTAAAAAAATTGCCTTGCATTGTCAAGCTGGAGATCGAGCAACGATTGCACAAAGTTTTTTGGAATCGAAAGGTTTTGAAGTTGAAAATTATAGTGGAGGAATTGCTGACTGGAAATTGAATCAAAAACCATTAGTTAAATAATATGTTTTTTAAAAAGATTTTAAAAATGTTGACATCAAATTCGAATGTAGAAAATTATCTACAAGAAGGTGCTTTATTGTTGGATGTTCGTACAAAAGCAGAGTTTTTGGCGGGACATCATGCAGATGCGGTGAATATTCCGTTGCAAGAATTAGAAGTAAGATTAAAGGAATTACCAAGCAAAAAAATTGTAACAGTTTGTAGAAGTGGAGCTCGTAGTGCGCAAGCAGTAACAATTTTAAATAAAAATGGATTTGATGCAATAAACGGCGGTCCTTGGCAAACAATAAAATAAGTGTAATAATATCTAAATTTTAAAATGGATTTATTGGATAAAATACAAGGAAATAATTATTATTTGATTGATTTTTATGCAAATTGGTGTGCTCCATGTCAATTACAATTTCAGTTTTTAGAAAATTTGAAAGAAAAATTTCCTGATAATGTAGAAATTATAAAAATAGATGTAGATAAAGACAAAGTAAGTACTATTCAATTTGATGCAATGTATCAAGTAAATGGTGTACCAACTTTGATGCTTTTTCATCAAGGAAAGCTACTTTGGAAACATTATGGAGTAAAGTTTGAAGATGATTTACAGGAAATTGTAAAACAATTTTTGATATAAAAAAGACAGTAGTTACTTAATAATTCTTCTTAGATTCAAGTGCAACTACTGTCAAATTATTTCCTTATTCTTACTTTTTCTTCACGTATTTTTTTGGATTTTTTTTGAATTCAACTTTACAGCTTTTACTACAAAAACCATAAATTTTCTTTTGATAAATTGCGGTATCTGTTAAGAATTGTGCGGTATTCATTCCACAAATAGGATCTTTCTCGTTTACAACTTTTACTTTTAGTTTTTGTTGAGCAAAAATTGAAAAAGAGATGATGAAGAATGTTAATGTTAATATTTTTTTCATTGTTATTGATTTTTAGATTGAAATAAATTGTAATTAAAAAAGAAACCTATTCTGTTTTTTACTTCGATTTCTCCTGAATTTAAATCAGAAAGTATAGGTTGAAAATATTCTATACCAAAATTAAACTTTCGAGCAGCTGTTTCTAATCCTAATTTCGCAAATTGAGCTTTTCCCTTAGATTTTGGAATCGTCTCCCCAAATTGTTCATTTTTATAATAAAGTTCGTTTTGAAAACCGACTTTTCCAAGTAATTTTAATTCATTGTTAATGAAAAGATGTTGTAATTGAATTAATTGATTCCATTGATCTCCAAATTTGTATTTCTTTTTATTCTCTCCTTTCAAGTTATAGTCTGTTACTAATTGTAAAGTCGAATTCTTATAAGCTAATTGGTAATTTATTGCAAACTGAGTATCCCAACTTCCTGTACCTAATTGAAAACTAGGATTGGTTGTTTCAGCATTTGCTTGATTAAATTTTGCGATTGGAATTTTTAAACCTATTGCAGCACTTAATCCATGTTTTAGCTCATTAGAACTTGTATTTGATTTAATGACTTTAACTATTCCCATCATATTTAAATCTCCAATACCAGAAATAGAAGAAGAGTTTTTACCTTCTTTATTATGAAAATGGTAAGGAATGCTAGCATTGATGTCAATTCTATTATTTATTGGAATTCTTGCCCATAATTGAATGGTATTGAATTGTTGCTTTTGTGTTCTTTTATTAGAAAAAGCATCTTCTTTAGCTTTATAAGATTGATGAAGATAACGAATACCAACGAAATTTGAATTTATAAGATTTTCAATTCCATTTGAGGTTGAAGTCGCAAAACAACCGCAAGCATCACAATCTAATCCTAAATCATATAAATGAGAGATTACAATAGAATCATTATCTGTATGAGCAAATAATGAAATGGGTGTAAATAATATAACGAAAAATAAATTGATATATAATTTCATTTGAATAGATTTAAAATTCTGCATAAGCAGGGTTATTAATAAATGAGTAATCAGTTAATGTTTTTAGAAAAGAGATAATTGCTTTTTTTTCTTCTTCTGTCATAGGAATTCCAATTCGATTATTTTGTTTGAGTTGAGAATCCAAATATTTATCATTTTGTACACCTTCTGAATAAAAATTCAAAACAGCTTCTAAACTATAGAATCGTCCATCGTGCATATAAGGTTTGGTCATTTCAATATTTCTTAAACTTGGAACTCTAAACTTCATAAAATCAGTCGAATCTAATGTGACACGATATAAACCTCCATCTTTGTATTGTTTATTATAATACATTCCTGTATTTCGAAAAGACTCATCTGTAAAAAGTGTTCCTTTATGACAGCTTGAACATTTCTGTTGAAAAAGTTGTAAACCTTTTTTTTCGGTTTCGTTTAAATCTGCCTCTTTCCTTAAATATTGATCATATTTAGAATCTTTTGATACAACTGAAGCCATAAACTGTCCTAATGCGCTGAGAATACGATTTGCATCGATTTTATCATCTCCGAAAGCATTTTTAAACATTTTTCGATAAGAAGAATCTGATGATAATTTCTTAATGATTTCGGGAAAAGTTGTATCCATTTCTTCTTCAGCTGTAATAGGAGAAATTGGTTGTTGAGCTAAATCATGAATAACGCCATCCCACATAAATCGATTTAGAAAAGCCAAATTTTGAATAGCAGGGGCATTTCGAATTCCTAATCGGTCATCAATTCCATGACTAACAGGATGTCCGTGGTGAGTAAAGGCATTTTCTTGAATATGGCAAAAAGCACATGAAATAGTATTATTTATAGATAATCGACCTTCATAAAATAGTTTTTTTCCTAACTCAACTCCATTTTTAGTTAACGGATATTTATCTGTATCAAATGTTATTTTAGGAAAATAAGAAGGAACTTCTAATTGATAAGGTTCATAAACGATTTGTCCATAATCAATATCATCATCGTTACAACTTAACAAGATGAATAAACTGAATATAATTGTTATTATTTTATTCATTGTTTGTAGAATTATGCGGTGTTTTATAAACACCGCTATAAACTTTATTGATTTTTTTCGTCGTTATGTACATGATCAACTCGAAACATATTTTGTATATTTTCTGTTACCAATTGTGCAAAGTTGGAAGATCCCATAATATTATTGTTCGACTCATCTAATATCAATTTATGATCACCACTTAAATAGGTATTCAAATTTGCCATAATATGAATAGAAGGCTTAATCTTAGAAGTTACTCGTGCAGATGTAGGCAAATTTAATGTTACTTCTCTATATAAATCTTGAACATTATTTTTGTTAATATCTCCCATATTTCCTGTGTGAGTTAAAAAGAATGTATCAGTAGTAGTTTTGCCATAAAAACCTTCTATTTTAAAGAAAACATAACCAGCAGCCCAAGCCCAAGTCATTCCATTTTTCTTTGCTTTTTCCCAAAAAGTAGCTTGCCCAGTCTGTCCTAATAAATAAGCTTTCTGAGATACACCAAGTCCGAAACGTACTTTTGTATATTTATTTTGAGGGATATTATCCAAATTTAAATAAACGACATTAGCTATAGCAGAATCTTGATTAATAACAAAAGCGCCTTTGTCTGGATCATTTTTATGATAATCAAATTCATTTCCTTTTTCGTCAATTAATGTGATGTTAGAAATGATATATTTTAATGTTGTTAATTTATGTTTTTGTCCGTTTGATGAGGTTTGCGTTGTTTGATCTAAAACAATTCCTCCCAAATTATCAAATCCATTTTCAAACTTTAATTGAATTTTACCTGTTTCGGTAGATTTAATTTCAGAGAAATCATCATCGTTGTTGCAGGAAGTAAATAAAGTAAGTAATGCAATAAATGATAAGTTTAAAAAATATTTGATTGTTTTCATTGTAATAATTGTTTAATTTTTTTGAATAAAAATGCTGTTGGAAAACAATTATTGTTCTCCAATACTGGATATTTGTTCTATTAATTAAACAATTGGAGGTTTTAGATATTTAAAAACCCAATCGATAGAATAGGATGATTGCCAAAAGAATCGATGTTTTATTTTTACAATAAAATCTTGAATAAATGGAATAGCTAAGCATTCGAAATGTATATAGATTTCTGCAAATCGAATATTTTTTACTAAAACCGAATCAGATTGTTGTTCTGTTTCTTTTAGTTGCTTCGATAAATAACATTTTCCATTGCATTGCATTTCTGGTCGCTCTTTATTAATACAATATTCATCAATAATCTTCTCCTGAGTACTAATGAATACAGTAAAAGGAATTAGTGATCGAAAACCAATTAAAAGCACGAACAATGCAATCAATAAACAATTGAAACTTTTGACAAATCTTATATGAAATGTCAACTTGATTAAATGTTAATGAGATAATAATTTGATAAACAAGAATTATTTATCAAATAGGAGGCTGAAGTTGTTGATCTAATTGATATTGAGTTTCGAAAGCTAACTCGATAGTCGAAATTTTTTCAATAGATTTTGTAAAGGTAGATGTGTTAATTTCGAAGGTAGGTTGATAAATAAAATAATCAATTGCACGCAAAGAAACTTGAATTTTATTATCATCATTTTGTTCATCATTAACAGTCTTGGAAATTTGTTCTTTCAGATAACAAACTCCATTACACAATAATTCTGGACGCTCTATATTAACACAATATTCTTTAGAAATCTTATCATAATTTACCAAATAGTCAATAACAGGTAGCAATGGTCTACAAGTTATTAAAACGACAGTTATTATGAAAAGGTAAGATTTCAATTCCTTAAAATTTTTATAAAATTAGACAGTTTTTATTTAATTAGAAAATGAAGATTATCAGTTTTTCTCAGAAATTGAATTCAAGTTGCTTTTAAAATAATATTAGGAAAATAATCTTAAAAGGGTTATATTTTTTAGATTGAGAAAGATATCGTAGCTTTGTTATATCATTTTCATGAAAATTATGACTAATTATATCGACATATACAGAAGAAACAACCAATCTTGGTTGTCTTTGTCGTTGGCATATTTGCATGATGATACTTTCTTAAGAAGCTCAAAAGAGTTTATCAACTAATCCCTGTTACGATCCAAAGCAGGGAACCTTCTATTTTTTTCAATTATCAATTATTTTCAATTTTCTGTAAGGAGATTTGTATCAAATTTTAGCGAATTTTATTTTCGGTTATTTGATATTTGAGTCTTAGAGAATCTTCTTCGAATGATTGAAAGTTTAACTAAGAATTTATCAAAATGACAACAAATATTATTTTAACAACAGGATTATACGATTTAATTAAAGACCATTTAAGAAGAAAAAAAGTAACAGCAGAACAAGAAAATATCTTAACAAAAGAATTGCGTCATGCAGAACAAATTTTGAGAAGAGATTTGGCTGATAATATTGTGACTGTTGGGAAAAAAGTAACAATAAAAGAATTAAATTCAAATCAAGAATATCAATTAAATTTTGTTAGCCCAGAAAAGGCAAAACCGAAAAAGAATCGTCATTCTATTTTAATGGACGAAGGTTTAGCAACAATTGGTTATAAAATTGGTGATGTAATTGAATGGCCAGCAAATGATGGCTCAAAAAAATATGAAATTCTGAATGTAGAAGCAGTTTCATAATTTGTCCAAAAGCATAATAAAAAAACCGAGCATTAGCTCGGTTTTCTTATTAACACAATTGAAAAATATGAGTGATTATAAACACTTTATTTCTTGATTATTTTTTGAGAAAAAACTTTTCCTTTTTCATCAATTGCTTTTAAGATATAAACACCTACTGGTAAATTACTCAAATTAAGCTGAGCAGTTTTAGTATTCATCTCTTTCGAGTTTACTTTTAGTCCAGCCATATTGTATATTTCTACAGCTTTGATGTTATAGATAGACTCTATTGTAAGTATATCTCGGAATGGATTAGGATAGATTTTAGTCTCTCCTAATTTTTCTATTTCTGTTGTTGCAAGACTACTACATCTTATTTTTAAATTATACACAAACTCTGATTTGTGATCAAGCCAAGCATCAGTATCTAGTAAAGGATCAGCTGGATTAGCTGGCAAAGAAAAAGTATAAGCAGACTTACCTACTGTATGTTCAGCATACGGTGTAATGCTCCAAGCATCTATATTACTTTCTTCTTCTAAAGATAGCCAGTATCTATTTGTATTTTTACCATCTAACTTCAATGGCTCTTTAAAATCTATTTTGGCACGGAATTTTTCTAAATGATAATATATTACACCTTCATATTTCAAGTGGTAATTCTCTAAAAAGGCAGTATCTATAGTCGAAATAGGAATGTTTTTGATTGTTTTATCTGTCGCTTGTATATAGGGCATATCCGTTTTTGGATTATTTTCTAACAGAAATATTTTAAGAAATGGCATTTCTGGCCATACTATCTCTGGCTTATTTGTTTTATCATTTACCCAGTAATCAATGTCTAATCCATCAATCTCTAACGAGTAATTTTTGTCTACTACTACATCAAATATATTTTTGTTAGTGGTGGCACCTGAGAGTTCAGGAACAGCCATTTCTAATATTTTTGGAGCTTCTGGTACAGTTTGTTTACATGAGCTATAACTACAATCTGCTTTTAACTGATAGACAAATTCTGAAGAAGGACTTTTTGTCCATTTATCTTGCGATTTAAGAGCAAATTTATTTCCAAGACTATATAAGGCATTTATTTCTACTGCTTGCGCATCAGTTACTAATTTTAACCATTTTTTTGTAACATTATCTGATTCTAATGCATCTAATGTAATTGGTTGATCAAAATCGATGTTATATTCGTAACCTTTTATTCCATTGATTGTTGCAATTAATTTTTTAGAAACAATTTTTCCTTTTATTTTCGAAATTAGAGTAGAAGGTAATTCATTTGCATCAGCTAAAAGGTCAAAATCAACTTGTGTGGCTTCTCCAAGTAAATTTATTTTAATTCCGCTAATTGTTGTCGCACGACCAGGACTTGCGTTGATATCAAATGCAAGTTCTTCATTGCTTTTAAACTCTTTTAGTAATTGAAATTGAGTTGTAGGTATCCCAAAATTACAAGCTTCATTAATAGGATTCGGATTTGGGTTGGTACCTGATAATTCAAGCTTAACTTTTTCTGTACCCACTGTACAGTTTTCATCACTATGTATATATAAGCGAACTACACCTGTTATTGGACTTCTAAAATTAATTGCACCAGAACTTGCAGCTAAAACTTTATTGGTTTTAATATTCTTTAATGCTAATTGTATTTTTGTGTTATTATTTACTTCAAAAAAATATTTAACATCTTTATAAACAAAAATATCTACATAGCTTCCCATGCTAATTTCTTGAGGCAGGCTTGTTAAACTATTCATGACAGGAAGTATAACTTCATTTGTTACTGCTCCATTTGGAGTATTGGTACATGCGACAGGTTCTACAACATTAATTGTATAATCTTCTACTTGCCCAAAAGTAGAGCCAATATCACAGCCATCACGTGTATGAAAAGCTGCTCTATCATCAGTTTGTCTTTTCAGAATACGCATTCTTGTCTGTCCTAATTTCGCATCTTGTGGAACTCTTACTCTAACAGTGATTGATTTTCCATCTTTCCCGTTCGAATTATACAACAAATCATCACCAAAAATTATTTCTGATTGTGAATCACTATAATTGTCATAATAATTACTAAAATTTCCATCTTGGTTAAAGTCTATCATTACTGTAAATGAACTATAGAATAATCCTTTTGTATCACCCTCTAATGTAATGTCGTAATAACTCGATTGCTGTAATTTGGCTGGAGTTAAAGCTGTAAAATCTTCATAACCAATATTAGTGTCGTTACCACTGCTGTTTACCAAATAAGTGTTAGCATTACTTTTAATAGTTACTTTAGTAATTTCCTCTGGTGTAGGAATGTTAGCAGGTGTACAATAAGTTAATCCCAATTTGGGTTGAGGACTTGTAAAGTCTGCAAGTTGATTAACGACAACTTTTGGTGTTTTTGCTTGCTCTAACCAACTTTCAAGAATGGATGACTTTGCGTGTTGCGCAAAAACATTCGCACTTAGTAATGTGATTAGAATTATATTTAGATGTTTTTTCATAATAAGTAAGATTAATATTATTTTTTAATGATTTTTTTCGTTACAACACCTTTATTAGTATATAATTTCAAAATATATACACCAGTAGCTAAACGATTTGTAGAAACACGGTTGACTTGATTGTCTTTTTCAACTTGTCCTGTTTCAATCAGACGTCCTGTTACATCAATAATTTCATATTTATTAACATTATCTTTTGCGTTAATGTACACTAAATCTTTCACTGGATTTGGGTAAATGGTAACGTCGTTTACTTCTAATTCATCAGTACCTAAACGTGCACAAGTAGGAGGAAGATCAAAGGCTTCTTTTCCATCTGTTCTTAATAAAGGATCACCTTGATTAGCACTATAGCCTAAGCCTCTTTTGGCAAAAGCTTCCCAAATCAAACATTGGTTAGTTCCTTTGTTTAAAACAACATCCGCCATTAAAATTCCATCACGACCATCAACAAAACCTGGATCATTCTTTTGTATTTTTAAACCTTGTAAAACTAAATCTAAGGTCATATTATTACCGCCTGTATTTGATTTGAAATCTGGATTGAAACCATATTTATCTATCATTTTCCAGTGTAATTCCCATAACATCAATGCCCATACGTAACCTGTAGGATGCATTTTATTTTCACCTGCTCCAATTACTTTCAAATAATCATACGTATGCGGATTTGCTTTCATATCAGTTGTATAAGGTAGGATTCTTAATCCGGCACCATCAAAAGCATATTCTCCCATATTGATTAAATCTTTTGATGTTTGATAAGCTTGTTGTGTCAAATTAAGTGCAACATAATCACTCCAACCTTCACCCATACCTTCTTCGCCATTAATATTTCCTCCAGTTAAACGATTACTAACGGCGTGTGTATATTCGTGCAAAATAACTTGGCTATCAAAACCGCTGTCACGTGTTCTAAAGCTAAAGTTAGAAGATGGCATAGTTCCTGACACCGTCTCATTTTTGGCAATGGCAGCTTTGATTTGATCACCAACTACCTTTTCGATAGAAGCAATTGGAATAGTTAATCCAAGCTCATCTTGTCCTACAGAAACCATTCCGTCCAATGTTGATGTTGGATCATTGTTAATAAAAATAATGGCTGCGGGATTGTGAGGTGCAATATTTTTTACTTTTATATCAAAGGTACATCCACCTCTATCTACTAAAGCGATTTTACCTTTTATTGTTTGGTTATCATCCGGGAAAGCTTCACAACCATCATGTTCATTAATTCCTTTTTTATCGTTAATTAGCATCATATCAGCAACTACCGATGGTGATTTACCATAAGTATAACCAGTGTTATTTCCACTAGCTCCTTTGTATATACCTTTTATAGGTCCGTCTTTAATTTCTAAATAACCTGCATCAGCTGGTAAAGTTTCGAATGTTAAGAAAGCCGTAGTAGGATTTTTCATGATTGTTGGACTATATGCCATAAAAGCATTGTTTTTCATTGGTGCTTTTGTTCCGTAGCCAGAAGTTGTAAATCCAAGTACACGAGCTTTATCACCAACATTCATCTGAAAACTTCCTGCTTTTGGTGTAAATCCATGGTAATGTAAAATATCATGAATAGAATTTACCGAATAAAACATCTGTGTTGTAGCTGCCGAAGTATATTGTAATGGATCATAGTTCATTGATTTACCAGGGTTTGGAAAGTCAAATAAGAGTTTTTCTCCTCCGTAAGCTTCATTACCAATCATAACATGTGCGGCAACAATATAGAGAGCACCACTTCCAAAAACGTAATCTGTCAATACACCATTTTTGTCGTATCCTACTTGTGCATTATTTCCTACAGTATGATATTTAGTTAACGACGGATTGAATTTTAATGCTTCTGGTAATGCTTTGTGCCATCCTTCTAAAGAAGCTACAGGATCATAAACATTTGTCAATAATTTGAAATCAGATTTAAGTGGACTTTGCTGATTAGCTGGAATCACACGATATGTTCCATTTAAAGGAGCATCTAAAGTTGTAGTTTCTGCTGCGAAAGCATTGGTTACCCATTTAAAATCTTCAGGATTATTATGGTAAACATTTTCAGAAGTATTATCATGACCACCACAAGCATAAATAATTGATTTTTTTGACAATAATTCACCTGTATTGGCATCAATTATTGTTTCATACAAATTATTCAGATTATTTTCTTGTAATTCATCTTTAATTTCTGTCAAAGCTAACCAAGCTAATCTTAGGTTTCCATCATTATTATAGTAATACAAATAAGATGGCGACTCTTTAAGAAAAGAAACAGAATTTTCAGTGTTAATAGGTTGATTATTTTTGAATTGTTTAACCAAATCCTCTGTAGAAGTAGCAATAAAGTTTTTACCTAATTTTTGAGCCATTGATTGAATAGCTTGCTCAACTGTAAGACTTGGAGCAACATTTAACGATTTGTTATTGTTTCCATAAACAAATGTTTCGTTATGATTGATAACTTTACCATCTTGAACAAAAAAAGTTGCATTACCTCCATAAACTGGAATGCCATTGATTGTTTGTTGAATTTTTACATAATCTGCTTGATTGTTTCCGATCACATCTTCTGTGATGACATTGTAGTCTAATTTCGAATCAATAGTACCTTTTTGTTTGGCTTGATTCAAAAAATCATCGACTACTTGAACTGGTGTTTGAGCAAATGTGCTTTGAGAAATAAAGCTAATTAGCATCAGTAGGAAGTAATTTTTTTTCATGAATGTGGAATTTCAATAATTGTCCACTAAAATTATAGATAATTGTTTTTTAAAAAATTTACTTAAATATTGAAAAACTTCTATGTAGACAAAATGTAGACATTGTATAAGTTTAAATATCTTGTTATAAAGTATTTATGTAAAATGCTTTACTTGATATGTAGACAAGATGTAGAAATTTTTTCTTAAAAAATAAAAAAAAATAAAGTGTATTTTGAATTAATATTTAATTTTTTATTAAGAAATAATTAAGAATTAGAAGGCTTTTTTGTAAAAGAATTAATTAAAAATGAATATTTATTCAGAATAAATAGCTTTTTTTTAATATTAATACATCATAATTTTCAATATTTTATATTCAATACTTCAAATATTTCTTAAAAAAAACCGAGCATTTGCTCGGTTTTTTTTATTTGTATTTTTTTGAAAAAATATTTTAAACATCTAAATGTGAAGCAGTAATTTTCTGACCATAAAAAATTGTCGTATTTGCTTCAAAACTTTTCGCATCATCTGTCGTATAAAATGTAAGATGTCCATTTTTTGAGCATTGTGTTTCTACTTCGGGATGACGATGTAAATAGTCAGTTAATTTATTCGCTACCAATTCTCCTTGCGAAAGAATTGTTACATTTTCTGGTACATATTGCGAAATCACAGGAAGAAGAAGCGGATAATGTGTGCAAGCCAATACAATTGTATCGATTTCGGATGATTGATCAAATAAGCGTTGAATATCTTTTTCTACAATATCGTGCGCAGCTTTGCTATCAATTTCATTATTCTCAACCAAAGGAACCCAAAGTGGACAAGCTAATTGAAAAACATCAATTGTTGGATGAAATTTGTTCATCTCAATTTTATACGATTCGGACAAAACAGTTCCTTGCGTAGCTAAAATTCCGACTTTGTTATTCTTTGTGTATTCATTTATCGATTCTGTTGTTGGGCGAATAACACCCAAAACTCTTTTGCCTTCGGGTAAATCGTTTTGCTGAATTGTTCGTAAAGCCTTTGCAGAGGCTGTATTGCAAGCAAGTATAACCAAATTGCATCCCAAATCAAATAATTTGAAAGCGCATTCTTTGGTGTATTCATAAACCGTCTCAAACGAGCGAATTCCATAAGGGCAACGAGCATTATCACCTAAATAGATATAATCGTATTGCGGAAGTTTTTTCTGTATTTCTTTGAAAACGGTTAATCCTCCATAACCAGAGTCAAAAACACCAATTGGTCCTTGCATATTCGCTTATTTTTGAAGTACAAATTTACAAAATGAATTGACATCAAATAGAAATTATTGACACAAAAAAAGCTAATCTTCGCGATTAGCCTTTCTATATTTCTATTCAAAACATTTCTTACAACATCCCAAATTTTCCTGCTTTAAAATCTTCAAAAGCTTGCTGTAATTGCTCTTGTGTATTCATGACAAATGGTCCATAATGCGCAATTGGTTCGTTAAGCGGTTCGCCACTCATTACCAAAACAATCGTATTATCACTTGTTGAAGTGATAGAAAAATCTTCGCCATTGTTATTCTCAAACATAGCAAAAGTGTCTTTTTTCAAAATTTCTGTATTATTCACTTTTACACTTCCTGCAATCACCAAAATCGCTGTGTTGTAGTTGTTTGGAAAGTTAAAATCCGCTTTTATACCATTTTGTAAATACACATTGTACATATTGATCGGCGAATATGTCGTTGCAATTCCTTTTTCGCCTTTGTATTCTCCTGCAATTACGTTTACAAAACTCGTTTCGCCATCTAATGGAATTCGCGTCATTTTATCAAACAACAAATCCTGATAATGTGGAGCCGTTTCGCGGTCTTTCGCTGGTAAATTCATCCAAATCTGCACCATTTGAAACGTTCCGCCTTGTTTTGCCCACTCTTCTTCATGGTATTCTTGATGTAAAATTCCCGAACCAGCCGTCATCCATTGTACATCGCCTTCTCCAATCACACCGTGATTTCCGCGACTGTCTTTGTGCGCAATTTTTCCTTGGTATGCCAAAGTCACGGTTTCAAAACCTTTGTGCGGATGTGCGCCAACGCCACGAGGAAATTCTTCTGCATCGAAATGAATATCCGCATTGTAGCCCAAAGCAAAAAACGGATCCATTCGTCGTCTCGAAATGCTTTTACCAATAAAAGAAGTCGTATAAAAAGCATCGCCAACCCAATTGAACGTGCCGGGATGTAGTATTTTTTCTATGTTTCTTATTGCCATTTCAACTGATTATTTTTCTTGATAAATAGCGTGAATCGCTTCTTGAATTGTAGGAAATTTAAATTGATAACCCTCTTTTTGAATTTTATGTGCCACCAAATGTTGTCCATGAAAAGGTGTAATTTCTTGAGTAGTATTCAAATGCAATTCGTTTGAAATTTCTTTGTAAATATCTTGTTGTGAAGCTGGATTTGGAGCCACCGAATTGTATACACCATCTAATTTTTTCTGAACTGCAAACGCAAAAATTCCCGCCATATCATCGACATGATTCCAAGGAACAGCACCATTATTTTGTTGAGAAACGATACTTGGATTATTTTTTACCAACGATTCGTACATCGGGAAAATCCCCGCTTCTTTCCCTAAAACTAAGGAAACTCGTATTTTTGAAACGTGATTCGCAACCGAATCTTCTTTGAAACGATCTGCTGCTTTTTCCCAATCTTCGGTTAAATCCGCAGAAAAACCAACACCTCGTTGTCCATTTTCATCAATTTCCAAGGTATTATCTTGGTAACCATAATAACCAATTGCTGATGCCGACACGAAAGCCGTTAACTTTTGTTGACGTTTTTTTAATTCAGCTCTCAAAAAATCCGAAGCACCAATCCTACTTTCGTAAATCAATGCTTTACGTTCATCGGTTAAAGGCGTTCCGTCATTCAATTTAGAACCCGCCAAATGCACAATATAATTGACATCATCTAAGGCTTTTGGATCGATTGTTTTTTCATGAACATTCCAAGCAAACTCGTTTTCAGCTTTTGGCGATCGCGTTAATAATTTAATAGTATAATCTTTTTCAAGAATCGGAATTAAATGTTTTGCGATAAAACTATTGGCACCAGTGATTAAGACTATTTCTTTCATATGTATTTATTTTGTTTTTAATAGTTATATGGAATACTCATGAGTAGTATTTCATTTGTTATTAGATTTTTAATTTATATTCAAATTTACACCCGAATAAACTTATCTTTACTATCAGTTTACTTGAGGTAACTACTAATTTAAAATTAAGTGATTTATGAAAAAACCGTTATCAGATCCGCCACTTTGTACAGAAAATTTACTTGCAATGAATGATACACTTGATATTTTAGGTGGAAAATGGAAGCTTCTTGTTTTACATTATTTGATTATACGTGAAAGAGATACGAATACGTTTAAGAAGATGGAACGTGATATTGAGGGAATTTCGGCGAAAATGTTATCGAAAGAATTGAAAGACTTGGAAGTCAATAAAATGGTGTATCGTGAAGTTCAAAATACCAAACCTGTAACCGTTGCGTATTCAATTACGGATTATGGTAAAACGACTAAAGAAATCATAGATGTTTTGGTTGATTGGGGTAAAAATCATCGGATGAAAATGATTAATGAATTTTAAAATCTTTATGAACGAATAGTTTTTTTCTGTTTTCTTTTTTTATTCCACCAAATAATAAAACCTGTAATGGGTAAACTTGCCACAATTATTGAAGAAGTAAAGGCTAATATTTTACCAAATAAACCTAATATTTGTCCTGTATGGATATCGTACATTGAGTTTGCAAACTTTTTACCATTTGATAAATTCTCATTCATTAATTTAGAAACCTGAAATTGTTCCGAATCAAATTGATATTCGTCAACCGCATAATAGCGCAAACTTTTATGATATGCTCTTACGGCTAAAGGATTTTTATCAGGAACAGGTAAATAAATCCAATACATAGAAGCTGTTGGACTATTTTTTAAACTATAAGCATATGCCGAATCAACAATAGTGTAATTATTTTCTAACATTTTTTTAGGCTGATAGACATATCCTTTTTCTTCATTAGGAAATGATTTTTCTAAATTAACAATTTGTGTATATGAATTGCGAACAGGTTTGAAACTAAATGCAATACCTGATAAAGCAACAATAAAAGCAATACTAAAAGCATAAAATCCCAATACATTATGCAAATCATAATTGATGCGTTTCCATTTTGCTTTGTATTTTATCGTTAATCCATTTTTAGCTTGTTTTCTCTTTTTTGGCCACCAAAGAATTAAACCACTTATCATAATCATGATAAAAATAACAGTTGAAAAACCAATTATATTTTTTCCGATATCACCCAACAAAAGATTCATGTGAATGTATTGAATCACCAAGAAAAAATCTTGTTTCATATTTTCTTGATGTAAGATTTTCCCTGAATATGGATTGATATATACAAAGTAAGATTCTTTTTTATCATCCATTGTCATCACAACCGTTGATCGATCTTTATCCATATACATCACTCGAAGTACAACATGTTTAGGATTTTTGTCTTGTACTTTATGAATAATTTCACTTGGTTTTATGAATGGTTGATGAACAATTTCAACTTTTCTATAATCAAACAGTGCATCTTTTATTTCATCTTGAAAACAAAAGATAGCTCCTGTTATTGCTACAATACAAACAATAATACCTGTAAATAATCCAAGCCATTTGTGAAGGAAAAGAAAATATTTTTTCATCAATAAAATTAATTTAGAATAAATAAAAATTATATTTGCAGCAAATATAAATTATTTAAAAACACACTATGAAAAAAAATATCATCTGTTTAACAATTTTATTTGGGAGTGCCTCGCTGTCATATGCCCAAACGAATGATAGTATATCCACAGATTTGAATGATGTTGTGGTAGTTGCTTCAAGAAAACCTACTAAAATATCTGATTTGGCAGGAACTGTTTGGGTGATCAATCAAGAACAAATTGCGCAACAAGCTAAAAATGGTGTTCCATTAAAAGAAGCTTTAGCGATTATGATTCCAGGGATGGATGTTGGCTCGCAAGGAAGATCAAATTATGGACAAAATATGCGTGGACGTTCGATGTTAGTGATGATAGACGGTGTTTCCTTAAATAGTATCCGTAACATAAGTCGTCAATTGGATGCAATAGATCCATTTAATATCGAAAGAGTTGAGGTTTTATCTGGTGCAAGCGCAATTTATGGCGGAAATGCGACAGGTGGTATTGTCAATATTGTGACGAAAAAAGCGCTAAAAAATGGAATTAGTGGCGAAACAGAACTTGGTTCACGTACAGGTTTTTCAGGAAGTGATGATCATGATTGGCGTGCTGCTCAATCTATTGGTTATAAAGATGATAAATTTACTGGACGTTTGGCTGTAGCATTTCAACAAAATGGCGGAGCTTATGATGCAGATGGAGATCAAATATTTGCAGATATTTCGCAATTAGATTTACAATATAATCAATCGATTGATGTGTTGGCAACAGCAGGTTACAAATTCAATCCGAAACATCAAATCAATGGATCTGTGCAATATTATCGTTCTAAATATAGTGGAGATCGTAGTTTATATTTAGGTGAAAACATTAGTGTTTTAACCAAAGGAGATGCTTCTGTTTTGGAAATGCGTGATGGTTTTGATACGGATAAAAATCCAGGAACAGAGCGTGTAATGGGAACATTGAGTTATAATGGAACGAATATTTTAGGAGGGCAAGATGTGTATGTTCAATTTGCTTCTCGTGTTGAGAAATTAGGATTTTATCCATTTCCAGGTAATTTAACGTTGCCTTCTGGAACAAGTCCTTATATGTCGGCTTCTCAACAGGATACGTATTATTCGGGTCTAAAAGCTGTTTTGGTTAAAGATTGGGGGAAATTGAAATTAACATACGGTGTAGATGCTGACTTTGAAAAGTTTGAAGGACAACAAAATGTGTTTGATTCTCAGAAATCATTATCAAGTGGAGGAATGATTAATCACACTGTTTTAACAATTGATCGTTATCCAACCAATCATTCTACAAGTTTTGCAGGATATGCGCAAGCTGAATATGATATTTTACCTCAATTGAAAGTTTCGGGAGGAATTCGTTACCAAGATATTTCGATTAAGTTGGATGATTTTATCGGTTCTACTCAACAATTGCAAATAGCTAATGGTTATGGAAACAGTGCCGATTATATTCCAGGCGGAAAAAGTAGCTATAATATGACGATGTTAAATGCTGGTTTGTTGTATAAAATTAACGAATTGAACCAAGTTTGGACAACTTATTCACAAGGTGTTTCGTTAGCTGATCCATCAAAATTTTATGGATATGGAAATTATAAATTTAATTCTGCAACCAATAATTGGGATTTAAGTTCGAGTGTGAATGTAAAAGATTCTCCTCTTTCTGGTGTGAAAACAGGACAATTTGAACTTGGTTATCGTTTCAGGACAAATAATGGATTTAAAGGACAAATCTCTGGATTTATCAGTAATTCCGACAAAAATATTGCTTTAAAACGTGATGGATTAAATCTTTGGGTAGAAGTAGTCGATCAGAAATTAAGAAATATGGGCGTTGAAGCAGAGGTTTCTTATACAAATGGAGGATTTTATGTTGGAGCAAATACATTGTTAATCAAATCTGAAGTGGAGAAAAATGGTGATTGGCAAAAACAAGATGTTTCAACTTCTGGACCTTCTAAATTTACAGCTTACGCAGGTTATGGATTTGATAATTGGAATTTTAGATTTCAAACTTTGCAAAGCTTCAAATACACTGATGGATTGGAGAATGTGATTGATTCATACAATACATCAGATTTAATGATTGCTTACAAATTACCTTTCGGTAAAATTAATTTAGGTGTTCAAAATATTTTTAATACAGATTATCAAACAATTTGGAGTGCAAAATCACAAGTTTTGTATAGTGCATATAAAGTTCCAGAATTGTTTTATTACGCTGGACGAGGAAGAACTTTTAATCTAAGTTTTACATACAATTTTTAATTTATGATAAGCGAATCTTTTGATTCGCTTTTTTATTTTAAGGGAATTAAACATCGAATTAAAAAATAAGATTAATAATTGCAGGAATAATTCTGAAACTAATAAAGTAAAAAAAATCGTAGAGTAGGATAGGTAAGAGAGAACAAATATATAGGCTGTTTCTTAATTTTTAAAGAATAGTTTTTTGAATTTATTTTCTATAGAGAGGTTCTATAATTTCTACCAATTACCAATTATTAATTTTTTTCGATTTATCTAAAATCTCTTGAATTAATTTATTAAAATGATTCTCCAAACCAGTTACTGCGTCAGGATAATCGACCTCATTCTTTTTATTATAGATAGAATTTTTGTTTTTGCTTGTTGGATTCAATAGAAGATAATAATAATCTCCTATGCTCGAATTCCACTTTCTTGCTTCAAAAGAAGGTCGATTAATTCGAATTTTATCATCTTTAAAGAGAATTGTAATCGAATAAGATAAGTCATATTCCATCTTTGATTTTCCTATTTGCATATAACTCATTTTTTGTTTTACGGCTAACGCTTCCTGCTCATACCCGTTAATTGTTATACTTTCATTTTCGGCTAAACTCAATACTTCCTTTGGATCTTTGTACATACTCGATAAGGCTGACAACACATTTCTGTATAACTCATTTTTTTTGGTATTTGGTTTATCAATTACGATATAATCAGTTTTATCTTTAGATGAAACAAATCCATTTGATGTTAAAGTAAAATATTGCGCATAGCTAAATTGCGATAAGCAAATAATTGTAAATAAAGTATATAAGGCTTTCATATTTCATTCGTTTAAATACTAATTTAAGAAAAATGTCTCAATTTGAGAATGAATACTTAAAAATCAATGTGTTAAAGTTTATAGATGAAGGAAAAGGAATATTGTTTTGTATTTATATATTTTAAAGGTATTTGTATGTTAGGTATTATAAAAAATACGTTTAATTATTAAATCCTCCTATTATATAAATTTGAATTAAACATTGTTTCACACTTTGTATAAATTAAATCACTTTCTAAAAATGAAAAAGTATTTAATGGTTGTCCATTATTTAGATTCATAATTATTAGATTAAGATAAGATTCGTTATTAAATCTTGAAAAATTATCTCCAACTAATACTACTAGATGTCTTACATATCTTTCTCTAGTAATTAACTGTTTATCTAAATATCCTGTCAATAACTTTTCATCCACATTATAATTAGCTATTAATTCTGTCTTTGTAACATTTTTTTTAGTAGTTGGAGTATCTCCTTTCAAAATCATATATGTTGGTATAAAGCCACTCGAAAGTGGCTATTCTTTTTGGTTCTGAAATTTTTTTATTTTTCGATAAAAGCATTCGCAGTTACAGTACCATTTACAGTGCCTCCATCTAAAGATAGGAAGTATTGATTGATCCAAATTTTTAACCAATCTAAATCTAAATTTACATTGCCATATTCATCTATTTTAGTACCTATTCCTGCAGAAATTATATTATCCATCTTAATCCATTTAGTTCCATTTGAAATAAATGTAACTTTTAATCCAGGCTCAATAGTTCCTAATAAAACACTTCCATCTGAATATATCTCAATTGAAGAATATTCTTCTGTTTTAGATGTTGAATTTACTATAGTTACTTTTTTACCTTTACTATTAGTGAATAACGGAATATTTACAGCAGGATTATCAGATTGTCCTCTAATATTGGCTTCAATAATTAATTCTCTTGAATTAAAATTTTCTACCAAATAATTATCAGTAACATCTTTAAAAGTAATTTGTTTTTCAATAGATTTATCTACATATGATTTTTGAACAAAAGATAAATTATTAAAACTAGATTTTGTAGATAAATCTATATTAGAAGAAAACTCATCAACTGATTGTTTAAATGAAGTAAAGTCTATAATATCACCTGCTTTTCTAGTATAAATTTTTTCATTACCTGCTCCTGAAGAATAGTCTGAAATGTACGTTGTCAAAATAAATGGGACACCTCTTTCTAAAAATTAAGAGAGGGTTTGGTTTATAAATTTATTATTTTTTCTTGAAAATACAATTGCCTTCTTTTGGCAATCGTTTGCCGTTTAATAATTGCTCTTTGTTCTAAAATTTTATCTGCTCTACCAAAATATACATCTGAAGGTGTAAGGTTGTTCAAAGCCTCATGATACCTGCAATTGTTATAGTTTTCTACAAACTTATTTAAGGCTTCAATCAGCTCATCAGGATGGTAATAATGATCCAGTTTTACTACATTTTTCATCGTTCTGTGGTACCTTTCGATTTTCCCTTGCGTTTGAGGATGCAGAGGCTTTCCTCTAACATGTTTCATTTTTTGAGTATTTTTCAAGTAATCTTTTAACTCACTTGATACATAACAAGGTCCATTATCAGATAATAATTTTGGTTTCTGTTTCGTTTTTAATTTCGCTTTTTCAATAGCTGTTTTTACAGTTCTTTTCACATCTTCAGCTTTCATTGAACTGCATAATTCCCAATGAATAATATATCGGCTGTAATCGTCTAAAATCGTGCTCAAATAATACCATCCCCATCCAATAATTTTAAAATAAGTAAAATCTGTTTGCCACATTTGATGAACAAAATTCGTTTTATCTTTAAATTCATTCGCTGCTGAAATCAGAATGTGATTGGGCGCTGGAATTAAATCTCGTTGCTTCAATATCCGATAAACACTCGATTCCGATATATAAATCCCTAATTCATCGGTCATTTTAAAAGCCAGTTCTCTAGCAGATAATTCAGGATAATCCAAAGCTAATTCTACAATTAAATCTTTCTGAGATTCAGGAATACTATTCCATTTTCGATGCATTGAATAACGTTTAGATTCTAAACCCTCAAATCCATTTTCTAGATAATTTGAATACCATTTGTAAAATGTACTTCGTGCTATTCCAAATTCCTCTAAAGTACGTTTAACTCCAATTTCTGAACGAGTTACAGTCTGAATTATTTCATATTTTTCACTTGCTGATAATCGCATATATTTCTTAAATTTATTGATTAATCCAACGAATCCAAGGTTTTTTTTACGATATCATAACGCACAACTAAATCGGCTACAATCTCTTTTAATTGTAAATTTTCTTTGCGGAGATCAGAAACTTCATCACTTGTTGCTTCACGTGTAATATCACCAGATAATCGCTTTTTACCAGCTTCTAAAAACTCTTTGTTCCACTTATAAAATTGAGATTGTGAAATAGCATATTTGCGACAAAGTTCAGCTACTGAAATCTCAGCACGTAAGGCTTCCATCACAATTAAAATCTTTTGTTCCGCTGTAAATATTCGTCTTGTGTTTTGACGAATATCTTTTACAAATTTTTCAGGAGTTTTCTTTTTTGAATTTGCCATAATTAAAATTAATGCTTTTAAAAACACTATCTTAAATTTTAGGTCTTAGATGTCCACTTTTTGCTGACGATTTACATAATCAAACCACAAACAAAAGCATTAACAAGTTTCAGATATTCTCCTGCTATATCTGCTACAATAGTTACAGCAGATTTTATCATAGTATTGACTTTGGTTGTAAAACCTGTTAATTCTTCTATTACTTTTTTGAAACCTGATGGTAAATAATTCTCAACATTCAGCTTTTTTAATAAATTAAGATTCTTCTGTACAAGTTTTTCTAAAACAGAAATTCCGATTCCGATAGAAATAACTGTTGGAGAAGAAACTGCTTTTTCTACTAAATAGGGTTGATAATCATTTCTATCAGCTAAATAACGTTTTTCTGCTATTTTACTTTTTCCAATAAATTCTGCTATTTTAGCTACAGCTTCTGCCATACCATCGTTTATACTCCCGATTGCATTAAGTATAGAACCTGATTCGCTTTTTGACCAAGCATTTAGTTTGATTGCTTTATAAATATCAACTTCTGATAGTTGATTGTCTTGATGAACAGAATCTAAAACAAGCTTGGTATATTTAGCTTCTAACTCAATAGAGTCTACAATAATTGATTTTGTTCTATTGTCATACCAACTTCTGATTTTCTGCTTAGGAAATTGTGACATAAAATTTTGATAATATGTATTCCCTATATTTACAATGCAGTTTCGTCCACTAAAATTAAAATATTGGTTGTTCAATTTTTCATAATACAATTTGACATGATATGGATTAAAGCTTGATTTTTCTTTATCATAGGCTTCAAAAACCTTTGTACCAGTATCTTCTACTTGTACATGAGTTTCGTACGCATATCCGTGTACTTCCTTTGGTTTTTCATTTGGAGAATCTTCTTCTGTCGATTTTTTATTAGAGGAAGTTTTTTTTCCTGTATAGTTAAAAATAGAAATCGGAACATCTACTTTTATACTTTCACCTTCTTCTAGTCCAAATTCTTTGTAAAATGGACTTACTAATCGGTTAGAATTTTCATTAATTCTAATTTTCTCAAATGGGTCTTTTCCAAAAACTCCTTTTTCCAATTCTTCAAAAGAAATAAACTCGTTATTTTTGGCTAAAGACAATAAAATTTGCTGAGACTCCTCGTCCCAATCGTCGAGATCTCTTAAATAATCATTTGTCATAATTTGTGGTTTTTAATTATAAAAGAGCGCTCTTTCTTTTACAATACAAAGCTATACGGCGATTGTGCCAAAAGTTGTCGTAATGGAATTTTGATTTGAAACTTTATTCTTAATTAACTTTTGTGCCAATTGATGCAATACTTCTTTATTCTCATCAACATAGCTTAATCCTGCTTGAATCAATGCTTCAATGTTTTCTTTTCGGACATCATCCATCTCAGAAGATGCATTCTTAATTGATGGATTGATTCGATAATAATTCTGACGATTTCGCTTGCCTAACGTATTTATCATTTGAGACAATTGATAATCGACGGTTTCTGCATTTGCAGATAGTAAAATATCTATAAGTGGTTCTATCCATTTTAGCTTTCCTGCATTCTCAAATTTATTGTACGCATATTTTTTCAAAACAGTTCCAGTACCAATAGAAACGATTACCATATTTTTGATTGAAGGATAATTTGGTTTTTCTAGGTCTTGAAACAAATCTCCAAAAGGAATTTTTCGAGCTTCTGCATATGCACACAAAGCAGGATTATTTGCAAAAACTCCTCCATCAATCAACGTAAACAATTGGCCATACTTTGATTTGATTTGAGCTGGAGAAAAATAAGTTGGGGCAGCAGATGTTGCACGACAAATATCTTTTACCTGAAAATTGTTTGAATCTACATGCGCATTAAACGAATTAAATAATTTAGCTTTCCTATTTTCTAAATCATAAGCAGTAATTAACGATGGTTTTATTAAACTTTTCAATTCAAGGTTACCAAAGAAATCAGCTAAATGTTTTTCCAATTGTTCTTCAGAAATTTTTTCACTAAATAATCCAAACGGATTGATTAATCGTTGCCAAAATGAAACATTGAAAATATCATTTCCTTTTTCTGTGTATAAATCAAATGCTGTTTTAATCGAATAATTTGCTGTTCTTTGATCATTTGGATAAAGCAGAATAGAAGCTAATAAACCTCCAGTACTACTTCCTGCAATCAAATCAAAATAATCACCTATTTTGGCATATGGGTTATCTAATAATTGTATTTGCTCTTCGATATAACGGAGGATGATGCAAGGTATAATTCCTCGTATTCCTCCTCCGTCAATGGAGAGAATAGTAATTTTCTTTTTCATTTTTTTGTGTTTTTTTTGAATTGTTTAGAAAATAATGTAGCCCAATTTGTCCTGTTTCATTTTGATGAGGTCTCTCCAATTATTTACTTTTTGTTTTCCCTTAGAAGTCTGTAAAAACTCTTTTTCGAAATGACTTCCGTCTTTGAAATTTTTCCAATCTCCACCCCAAATCCATCCATATTTTTTGAAGATTGAAACACATTCCATCCAATCGGCTAAACCGTCATCGTCCCAATCGGTTTTCATATCCCAACTTGCCGTTTTTCCATCGATAATTAAACAGATATCAACTGCCAATCCATAATTGTGAATACTTTGTCCACCTTTAGCATTCGTTACTTTTAATCCTTTTTTTGTACGACCTTGCGCATAAAGATTATTTTGTTCTTCGAATGTTCGTAAAGCTTGTGTAATACGCACTTTAGCTCGTCCTGTTAATCGTTTATCTATTTCGTTGATAATTTGTGCCACTTCTTCTCTAACCAAAGGATGTAAAGTTGCAATGCGTTGTTGTGTTACTTTATCCATTTTATTGTGATTTTAGACAAAAGTAACAGCCGCTTGTGTCAAAAGTTGACGTAGTGGAAATGGATTTTTATTAAAAAGAAAAACCGCTCATTGAGCGGTTTTTAAAATTAACTGTTTTCTTCTACAAATTTTTTAAAATCATTTAGAAATGTTAAAATTTCTTCGTGCGTTAATTTTAATGTTATAATATCTGGATCATATTGTTTACCTCTTTGAGCTAGAACATCTATTAACAAAACGCCATTTTTATTCGAATAGAGGTTGACATCTTCATTGCCCCATGTATATTCTTCTCCTTTGGGTTTGGTTTTACTGTCTTCTATTCCATTTATAATTTTTTGAACTTTTTCTGAAGTCCAATCCCAACTACCAATATTATTAATTGTACTCTGTTCTGACTCTATTCCAAAAACCATTGTTCCGTCCCAATCATGTTTTTTAAAATTATATTTCATTTTAACTTTTTTTTATTATTATAATTTTGGATATGCATTCATAATATTTTCAGCTTCATCGATCTCTATTAAAATATCAAACTTACCAGAAGAATCTTTAAATTTATACTGCTTAAATTTCTTGCTCAATGAATCTGGATTTAATCCTATTCCTTTCTCCACCGTATTTTCGTATACATAGGCTATTTCTTGTTGTATTCTCTTAACATCCCAATTTTTAGGAAACATCGAAGATTCTGCAAGTTTAGGAAATGATTTACCATTTAGTGATTTTACAGATATTTTAGCTTTAAAAGGAATATCTTCGGCTATTTGTAACATAGAATAAGTATTCTTTGGATATATAATTTCATCTATCCTTACAAATTTATTCATAAAATGGCCTCCTTGTCCTTTCGTTCCTAAATATATCCATTCCTCATATTTCAACCATTTTTTATTGAAAACTTTTTGACTAATAAATTCAACATCTCCACTCAAATGATTTACAAAGTTTTCATCAAATTTATGTAACCATTTATTTAGATATATTTTTCTTAAACCATCTTGATCATCTATTAATCTATAAAATTTTTCTTTTACATAGTCTACAAATTTTCCACTTTTTACAGCTTCTATTAAATCTTCAAACTCTTTTTTTAGCCATTTGATCAATTGGTTGAGAGAATTTTTGACTTGAGAAGTAAGTTTACCAACGAAGTTAGCAGTTTTTGTGGCAAGTTGTTCTGCTTTAGTAGAAATTCTACTTATTTTTGATGATAAACTAACTACATTACCACTACCTGCCGTAAAAATTACAATAATAACTTCTAGTAAAATTTCAAAAGTGACGGCTCCAATAAAAAACATCCAAAAATATTGGTTGAGGTTAGCAATTTTATTTTTCAATAATTTACAGAAACTTGTTAACTCTCTCCATATCTTATTATCTGTAATCAATAATTTGATAGCATCTACTAAATGAGGTACTTTTTCTTCTAACAAATCAATAGTATCTTCTACAAATTCTAACTTTTCTTGGTGTTTAACTAATTCCGAAGGAGTCATTTTTTCTACCTCCAATAAAGGTATCTTATCCACAACAAAAGCTAAAAGCATTAATATTGTTTGTACCAAAGAAATTAATCCATTTGCTAATCCGCATAAAAAGGCATTTGCCATAGCCAAATCATGTCCCAATTTGTTTTTAACTAATTGTCCTGCATTATCTATCGCGTTAACTATTTTTACTAAACAATTTTTTAATCGTTTAAAAATTGTTTTTATAGATTCCGGAATTATTTTTTCTAATTGTTCTTTTGCAAAAAATACAATTGCTTCTGCAACATCTTGCGAAAACTCTTTTGTCTTTTTCAATAAATAATAGCCAACTCCAGTGATTAGTTCTTCGAAAGTACCTAAAAAACTAGTTAAACTTTTTAAACCTGTTGTTACAAAATTTTTTGCATCTTTAGAGTACATTCTATCTTGCTCTGTCATAAAAGCTTTGATAGGTAATAATGGTTTGTAAGGATAATTTTGACTCGTTGTATTTCTAAGACTCAGAAAATATTTTTCGTAATCATAGCTTACATCTGTCAGTTTATAAGTATCCAATATTTCTACTCCTGATTGTAAAAAATCTGCTACAGAATTATTTAATTTAGCTACTTGTTGATAAGCTTGATTAAGCTCATTCTTTTCTAAAAACTCAATCCTAATCGCTATTTCTAATAAAGAAGAAGAAATTTTATGAGAAGCTGCTATTTTTGATACAAAATCATTTAAAGAAGTTGTTGTCGTATTGAAATTGGTTATAAAAACATTAAAATTATTTCTTTCTAAAATTCCTCTAAAACCTTTTCCAATTCTTACACGACATGCTGTTCCAAAGAAGTTTGACTTTCCAGTACTTCCTCTTCACAATAAATGTTCATTTCATTATCAGCTATATTTTGATCATCATTATAGCGTTCAAAAACTTCACTACCAGATTTGCATGCTATAAAATTGGTATAGAATTTCTTTTCATCTTTTATTACTTTGTCTTTTGGATTACTAATTGTTACAAAATAGTTATAAAAAATACTTTGCTTTCCAAATGGACTTTCTATCGCAATTTCATTTGAAATATCTTGGAAAGTTTTGTTTGTTTTAATTCCATCAAAAATATTTTTTCCTTTTCCTAAAACTCCTTTTTCCATTTCTTCAAAAGAAATAAATTCGTTATTTTTAGCTAGAGATAATAAAATCTGTTGCGATTCATTATCCCAATCATCGAGGTCTTTTAAATAATCATTTTTCATAAAATTTACTTTTTTTTGTCGTTTTAAACAAAACTAAAAGTAGATTATGCCAAAACTTGTCGTAGGTGAAATGAATTTTTTGGTAAAAAAGAAATCGATGAAATCTGCAGTACAAAAACTGTTTGATTTCATCGATAGAAAATATATAGAGTTGTTATTTTAAAGAATTTGATAATTTTGACAAGAAGCAATTAATTGTTCTTTTATTTGGTTAATTAAAATAGGAGGCTCCAGTACTTTTACTTCTTTTCCATAGGACAAAATTTCTTGCATAAAATCATACGATGGATAAAGTAACATTTCAAACACACATTTTTGTGTAGTTTCTTCTACTATAATTTGAGAGTCATGCAATGGAAAACTTTTGATATATTCTTTCTGATTTTGGCTACATTCCAAAACAATTCGATACGGTTTTTGGTCTTGAAAACATATAATTCCAAAAGCATATTTGAAATAAGTTTTAAAATCCATTTCATATTTTTTAAACGTAGCATCGAATAGAGATAAATTAGATATCCGATCTAAACCAAAACATTTTACTTGTTCGTCCTTTTTATCAAGAGCAACTAAATACCAACGATCTTTCGATTCTTTTAAAATTAATGGATGTACCTTCCGTTCCGTAAATGTATTTTTTAAATAATTGTGATAAGAGAACTGGATTACTTTTCTATTTCTTATTGCATGTAGCAATTCATAAAAAGAATTTATTCCACGATGTTTTCTAGATTCTAGAAAAACATAGTCTTCAAAATCGGGATAAGTATTAAGTGTATTAATAATTTGATAAGATTCTAGTAAACGTTGATTGTACTCATCGACTTCCATGATAGGACGAGAGACAATTGTATACTTAAATAAATTAGACCGATCATTTATAATTTCGATATTAAATAAGTTTTGAATTGCTCTCAAATCCCTTTGAAGAGTTCGTTTAGAATAAGTATAAACCTCAGCATCTTGAAATTCAAATGAATTCAATAGATAATCTTCTATTCCTTCGTATGTAGCTGCTGACCTTTCTAATCTTTTAATGATAAGAGCATAACGTGTCAAAAAAAAATCTTTTTTCATACCTAATAATTTGATTGGATGGCTAAGATATTTTTTGATAACGCCAAAACTTGTCATTTTAAAAAAAAAGGAATAGAAAAAGTTATTCACACTTCGTCAATCCATTTGTACAAATCAACTTCGGAAGAGATGTCAAAGGTTTTTCTTAATCTACTTTTTCTTGTTTGCACAGTTCTTATTGCAAGATTGTTGTATTCTGCAATATCTTTGGTTGTAAAACCTAATTTGAGTAAAGAACAAAATTTGAATTCGTCTGGCGTCATTTCAGGATTAATGGACAAAAGATTGGCATAGAAATTCGGAAAAACTAACTTAAATTTAGGAATATAAGCTATATCGTCTTTTACAGCGAGTTTTACGACTTCTTCTATCGCATAAATTTGAGTATCAGTTCTAAGTTTTCGCCTTAGTTCGATAATCATTTTTTCGCTTCGCATAGTTTGTTTGTATAAACGAGCTACTCTAAAATGTTTTGATAGAATAAAATATCCGAAGCAAATAATTCCTATGAACGTTTCAATAAATGTAAAAATTCTTTGATTTCGTGTATATGTTTTATGTTCGGAATCTTCGATTGTAAAAATCCTAAAATCATAATAATGACTTATTATAAATAATATCAACGCAATAGTATAAATGATGATATTTAATTTAACCGTATCCTTTTCATTGAAAATAAATAACGAAGCAATCAGAATTACAAAATAATACATTGACAAGCCGTTTCCAAATCCCTTTGTGGTGGAGAAAAAGAAAATAACAAAAAGTAAGAAGATGAGGTTAAATAGCCAAGCTATAGGTTTAAACCAAATAACACAATCATATAAATTGTTCCAATACCTATTAAGGCACTAAAATAAATGGTATGACCAAAAAATAAATCGCGAATTCCATTTACATAAAACACGATACCTAAAGCAAAAGAAAATAAATTCATTCTTTGTGCATATATAAGTTCTAGTTCGTCTATTTGGGAGGGGATATGTCGATTTAAAATAAAATTCCAACTTTTCTTTATCATCATTCCGCAAATATAATTATTCGAGAAGTTTAGCAAAGTATTGTAAATTAACGATATAGTTATAAAAATACGAGATAAGTAAACTTTTTCAATGAAGAAGTAACTTCTACCAATCTTATTTTTAAAATTTTAAGAAACATGTTAGAAAAGCTTTAAAATAAACGTAATTTCTAATTAAGTCTCATTATAAATAAAATAGATAAAGTGTTTTAAATCAATATTGTGTATGTGTAAATATTGTTTTTGATATAATATGGTTATAAAAATATTTTTTTCCACTTTGCTACAGAGTTTCTACTGATATTAAAATGTTTTGCTAATTGAGCATCATTTAAACAATGTTTTTTCTGATAATTTAGAATCTCAATGATATCTGATTTTAAATAAGCATAATGTTTTCGGTCAATTTCAGATTTGTAGCCAAATATTTTATTATTTATATCAATAATATCTAAAGATGATACCTGCTTTTTATTAAAAAAATAGGAGAACTCCTGTTTCTTTTCAGGAAACATTTCATCTAGAATATCATTGTAAATTTTTTTATAATTTGGTTTTATTATTTGTTCTTTTCTAGCCATTTGTGTAAAGTTGTTTTAGGTATTCTATAATTCTCAATGACTTGTTTTGTCGTCATTTTATCCGTTTTAATTTTATCTACAATAAAATCAATTAGCTCTTTTGTATAAAGGTTTTTTCTGAATTGAGGCAAAGAGTTTCTTTTATCTGTTTGATTTGGAGGATTTGGAGGAGAGAATAAAATGAGATGTTGAGAGTAAATTCTAAAAAAATCATATTCTAATAATTTGCTCCATCTCAATAAAATTTTTGAGTCTAAACTTTCAGAAGAATACATTTTTTGAAGATCTATTTCATTGCATTTTAAAAAATTACAAATACGTGTGTTTTCAATGTTACATTCATTTACTCGTTGAAGAATAATAGATCCGATATGGATGTTTTTGAAATTCATTTTTCATTTATTTAATATAAAATAGAATTTTAATAAAGAGAAATAGAAAAGTAAACTCTAAATATGAAGTCTTATTTTATACGACAAATTATTGCTTTTGATAGTTAAAAATCTCTTTCAATTTTTAGATAAATGAAAGAGATTTTAATTAAAAAAATTGTTGTAGGTAGTTTATTATCTATAAGAGATTAATAAAAAGATTGTTTTACAAACCTGTTACTTGCTCTATTTTTATATATACTTTTAATTTTTCTACATCAGTTTGCACAGTAGTAGGATCCATACCTGCCATAACAATAGCTGTGTATGCTACTTTTGTGTTAGAAGTTGTATCAATCCAAGTGTATCTTCTATGTTCAGGACCAGAATTACTTGCATTATAGATTCCCTGATCTGCCCAAGCACCTGTATTTGAAGTAGACAATGTTCTCCATGTATTTCCTACACCTCCTCCAGGTGTTTTTGAAGGTACTTTTAATGAGCCTCCAGCATCTCCTATATAACCACCATATTCTGTGTTGTAATTCCACATAATTGTTTTTAAATCAGCAGTATTATTACGAATCAAGACGTTGTTCTCAGTACCACTGTCTGTACGATAAGTATTATTTTTTGAAGTAGCTGTATTATTCTGAATAGAGTGTCTCATAAAAACTTTTATAGTATATAAACCGTCAGGAGTTGTAGCATTAACAGTAAAGCCTTTTACACCTGTATCAGGATCTGTTACAAATTTCATGTAATCCATCACTGCAATTATTTTAATATCAGCGTTCATTTGCGTACCAACAGTTATATCTTTACATCCTGTTATATCAGTATTTGCTTCAAAAAAAGAAGTTAAATCAAATGAGATTCCTATTGGCGACGACTGAGAAGCAATGGGTATTCCTTGTACTGCAAAAACTAGGTAGCCTGAACCATACTCTAACTTTCCATCTGCAATTGTAGCCGTAATATTAGGATTACCTACAGATGTTAAGGTAACACCTACAAATTTTCCACCGTTTCCTCCCGTATATGGAACTTTGATGATACTACCTGACAGTATAGGTTTAGGAGAAGTTCCATCAATATTTTGCGAAGGATCTATTGTAGAAGCGGTGCAATTTACAGATGCACTTGCTTTAACAGAAGTAGTGTCCTCAATGCTTCGCCATTCGGTTCCGTTCCAGAAATAATATCCTTTTGGTAAAGCTGTACCTATATTATAAACTAGTAAACCCTGTGGTTGGTTTGAAATATCATTATCACCATCTGCATTAAGATCCGTTGTATTAGAATTTAAAGTAATTCTAGGAACAAGTAAACCTTTATTTATTGATGAAACATCAAGCATAGCATATTTATTAGGATTTGTACCTATACCAGTCGCTCCAGATTTAGTGACTATAAAATCATCTTCAAAATGTTTAGATGTTGGCTCTCCACTTGAAGGATTGGTAGTTTCTGCTGTTAATTTTCCATCAATATTGAATAAGCCTTGCGGATTGGAAGTATTAATACCTACTTGGCCAAAAGAGAGGATAGAGAGTAAATTTATAAAAAATAAAATGCCTTTTTTCATACTTCTTTTGTTTAGTTTTAAATGATTTACAAACTTATTCTCTTTTCTTTTTTATGAAAAGAAATCAACTACAGCAAAGCTACCTTCCTTTGTACGACATAGGTACTTAATCTTTTTTAGAGGGATTGTATTTTTTACCTGTTGTGTATTTTTTTTTAAGTTTAATTAATTGTTTTTAAGTTGTTTAGTTTTTGTTATTTCGGAAAAAATCCCATACATGAATTTATCTTTTTTTATTTAAACAAATTATGGTTGTTATTTTTTAAGTTCAATATTTCATGTGGTATGAATTGTTACAGATACGGGATTTTTTTATCCCGTATTGTAACTTAATAGGTTTGTTTGGTTAAAACATTCTGGTAATTCGGCAGTACCATTTTCGAACATTATCGGCATTATTTGTCGTGTCCATATTATCAATGGTAAAAGACATTTCTACTTTGTACCATTTATTTCCTTCGAGGATAAAATCAAAATTATATCCTTCGGTATTATTTGAGTATGTAACCGCAGTACCTGGAGTCGAAACTCCTTTTACCATATTTACACCATATCCTAAATACATTCCGTTATCAAGATTCTGATAACCATTAGGAGCTAGGATGACATTCGCATCACCACGTCCTTCTTGGGAGGTCATTCCCATCCACCAAAATTTTTGAGCTTCATTACTTATATTGTATACTCTAGGCACAATGGATACAGGACCTGCGGAATTAGAACTTGAGATTGCGAAAGCATCAAACTGAAAAGTGTCTTCAATCGTTGGCATTTTATCTCCATTGCTGCTTAATAAAACATTGGAAAGACTTGCTAAAACCCCTGTTCCACTAAAATATTCTGATTCGCCTCGAGAAAGTTCATTTTTTCCTACAGTAGCAGAACAAGATTGTCCAAAAAAATCTATTGCAAATTCTGCGGTATTTGGAGATGAACCAGAAGGAGTTCCAGTTATTGAGTATATTAGTTGACCAACTCCATATTCTAAATCACCATATTGTAATGTAGCTGTAAGACCAGTTATTCCTGTAGAAAGTATTGGCGAACCAGCAGGATAAGATCCTCCATTTCCTCCTGAATAAGGAATTACTAAAGTTCCAATATAAGGAACTCCTTGTTCGAATTTTTTTGGTGTGATATAAGCTAAACTACAATCTAATTTGTTAATTGAAGGAGAAATACTACTTCTTGTAGAAAATTTAACCCATTCGGTTCCGTTCCAATAGAGATAACCTTCTGTTGTTAATCCTCTTTTTCCTAAGTTGTAAATTAGCAATCCTATAGCAGGATTGGCTATTGTGGTTTGGTCTGTATTGCTTTCTAACGAAACTTTAGGACCTAAAAAACCTCTTTTGTTGCCATTAGAGGCACCATCTGTATTTACATCCAAAATAGCTGATGGATCTGGAGATATTGTTCCAATTCCAACACTACCAGAAGACGTAATTACAAAGTCATCTGAAGCTTGTAAAGGATCTGGAATTCCTGTTTTTGGATTTGTTGTTTCGGGAGAAGATTTACCATCTACATTAAAAATTCCTTGAGGATTTTCTGTATTAATCCCTACTTGCCCGAACGAGAGGACAGAGAATAAAGTTGTAAAAAGGAAAACGCTTTTTTTCATACTTTTTGTTTAGTTTTAAAATAATGTGCAAACCTATTGGCTTTTATTTTTTGAGGAAAGAGATTGACTACGGCAAAGCTACTTTATGGCATACGACATGGCTACTTTATTGTTTTTAGTTGGATTGTATTTTTTATCTGTTATAAGGTTTTAACAATGTAATTTGTTTATTTTTAATCATTTATTCTTTATTATTTCGGAAAAAATATTATTTTATGAATTTGTCCCCCCTATTTGTCCCCCCTCTAAAAGTTGAGCTCATTCTATAATTTGGTAAATTTATAACGCAATTTATATAGGTTGCCATTCTACTCTCTCCTTCCTATTAAATAGGATAATTCAAAAACTTTAATTTATATGTACGAAGGAACAATTGGTGAAATTCGGATGTTTGCAGGTCCGTATGCTCCTAGGAATTGGGCTTTCTGCTATGGACAAATTTTGTCTATTAATCAGAATCAAGCTTTATTTAGTATACTGGGAGCGATGTATGGAGGAAATGGCGTAACAACATTTGCCTTACCGGATTTTAGAGGCCGAATTCCTGTAGGGTTTTCAAATGAAATTTCTTTAGGGAAAACGGCAGGTGAAGAAACGCATGCCTTAACCTCTACAGAAATGCCTGCGCATCTACATCTTGTAGAAATAAAAGGTAATCATTTTAAGGTAAGTGCGAAGGGTGCTACTCAAGCAAGGATTACATCAGGCTCTAGTTTGGCTGCACCTGTTGAATCAAGAGGTCGTATGAAAGTTCCTACACAAGGTTTTGTACAGACAGAACCAAATGTGGGGCTGAATAGTAACTCCGTTGATTTAGGAGATGTTACACTAGAACCACAAGGAGGAAACCAGGGACATGAAAACCGTATGCCTTCTTTAGGGATGAATTATGTGATTTGTTTATTTGGAATCTATCCATCAAGAAATTAATTTATGGACCAAACGATAGGAGAAATTAGAATGTTTGCGGGGAATTTTGCCCCTTTAGGGTGGATGCTTTGCCAGGGACAATTATTGTCTATAAGTGAAAATGAAGCGTTATTCGCTGTTATAGGAACGATTTATGGCGGAGATGGTATTTCTACTTTTGCTTTACCAAACCTTGCTAGCCGTGTGGCAGTTGGAATGGGACAAGGATTGGGATTAAGAAGTATTATTTTGGGTGAACAAGTAGGGGCAGAAAGAGTAACACTTATGGCTACTCAATTACCTCCTCATACTCATGTCGTAGATAAGAATTCGGTACAAGTAACAAATGGAATTGCGAGTAATATGTTATCTACTGCACACGAACCAACAAAAGGAAAAAGTTTGGGTGTTGCAACAAATAATGGAATTTCAACTTTAGGGTATAATCAAGAAGTACCTAACACGACATTACATCAAACATCCTTGAGAAATGAAGATTTAACGAAAACAACTTTACCAGTTGGAGGAAATCAGCCCCATAACAATATGCAACCTTATTTGGGGATTAATTTTATTATAGCAATAGAAGGAAATTTTCCTTCGCAAAATTAGAATTTATGGAAGAAGCTTATATAGGAGAGGTGAGATTATTTGCTGGCAATTTTGAACCAAGAAATTGGGCATTTTGCCGTGGTCAATTAATCGCTATTAGACAAAACACGGCCTTGTTTTCAATATTAGGAACAACATACGGAGGAGATGGTATTAACACTTTTGCTTTGCCAAATTTTATTAATCATGTGGGAATAGGTGTAGGACAAGGACCTGGGCTTTCTGCAAGAGTATTAGGTGAAACAGGAGGAGAAGAAAATGTAACATTATCGACACAAGATATGCCATCTCATATACATGGAGTTGTGATGACGGATCAACCAAAGTTAAAAGTTAGTTCGTCTCCGGCTACGCAAACGACACCTATTACAGGTTCATCAATTGCTCAGCCTGGTTTTTTGGTAAACGGTTCTTTTGCTCCAACAATGGGGGTGAATTTAGAAGAACCTGTAGTAGAATTAAATGCGAATATAGACATGAAATTTAGAACACAGGTTTCAGGTGGATCAATTCCTCATAATAATATGCAACCTTATATTGGGATGAATTATGTGATTTGTTTATATGGAATTTTTCCTCAAAGATGGTAATTAAATAAGAAAAATATGGAAAGTAATAGACGTTCTTTTCTGAAACATACCGCATCCTTAATGGGGATTTCGATGTTGAATCCTTCGTTGAAAGGGTTGGCTAATGTTTCAAAAAATATACAAGGATTAACAGATGATTCGCATCTCACGATTTATCAAACCAACAATATGGATCAGTCAACAAATCGTTCCATTTACAGTCAAATTAAAAGCGAGCTCAATGATCAACCAACAAATGGAATTTTATTGGACGCAGGTAATTTATTTCGATTAGAACAATTAAATAAATCAACCTTTCAATCTATTAATTCTGTTGGTTATCATGCAGTTGCTTTAAGTAATAATTATTTGAAATTAGGCGTTAAACCCTTTTTAGATTTAGCAAAATCTTTTGATTTTCCATTTGTGAACTGTAATTATTCTTCACAAGAAAAAGATTGGAATGAAGTTATTCTCCCTTATGTGATTTTGCATACTAAAGAGTTCAAAATTGGAATAACTGGGGTTGCTGAAAGTGTTTCTAATGCTTCAATTCGTGTTGATAATCCTTATAATGCAGCCAATCGAATAGCAAAAAAATTAAAAACAGAAGATCAATGTGATTTGGTCATTTGTTTATCACAATTGGGAATGGATAAAAGTAAATGGAATAGCAAAGATTTAGCTCTGAAAAGTAAAGAAATTGATTTTGTTTTGAGTTCGGTGCAAGGACAGAAATTTAATTATCCGCATATCTTAAAAAATAAAAAGGAACAAGAAGTAATATTAACGCAAGGCGGAATGGGTGGAGAATTGATCAGTAAGAGTAGTGTTGTATATTCTATGCAAAAGGATAGAATTAGTTTCGAACATGCATTTATTATGCCAGCATCCTCTTTTGCGAAATCAACAGAAATTCACGGAAAAGTAAAAGAATTACGTAATGTATAATATTAAATTTGTTATGAAAAAAAATCTACTTTATTATAAATTTACGATTCTATTTTTCTTTGGATTCGTTTTTTCTTTAGCTCAAAATTTACCTTATACAGAAGATTTTGAACATGCTACAAATGATAGTTACTCTTTTACTAGTAATGGAAAGCTATTTAAAATAGAAAGTTCTCCTACATCTCGTTATCCGCAAGGAACATTTCGTGTACAAGGAAATTATCCTGGTACAGGGTGGAATGGTTTAACAATAGATAATAAATACATTGATAATGACGGTGCAGCAGAATTTGGAGTTAATCCAAGTTTTAAGCTTAAAAGTGAGGGATTTAATTTTACTTCGCAAAATTTTTATCTTTTTTTAGCTGATTATAATTTACAGCAATTTCCTTTTATTACGCCTGTACCAATTATAATTAATGGAAAAGAGAATGGGACAATTATTTTTACAGCAGTTTATATTCCTTTAAATGCTCTTATGATGAATGGATATATTCAAGTTAATTTGAAAAACATAAATGGAATAGATTATTCAAATTATGTAATCAATGAACTTGAAATTTCTACAAGTAATCCGGCAAATTATGTTGGGTTAGATGCATTTACATGGACAGAAGTTACTCCGTCTTTGCCAACGATTTGGGAAAATGGCGTTTGGAGTGATGGAGAACCAACACTTACCAAAGATGCCATACTTAGAGCATCATATCCACATGATTTGGTTGCTAAAACACTCACATTTGAGGCAGATGTAACTGTTCCTTCAGGCGTTACATATACAGTTGATCGAAACGTTAGCAATACTTCTCATCAGGTTGTTTTTGATCATGGTGCTTATTTAATGCAACAAAATGACAATGCTGTAAACATAGGAAATATTAGTTTCAAACGTCAATCAGAGCTAATTTATCGCTTAGAAACCTTGGATTGGTCTTCGCCTGTTTTGGGACAAAATATTTTGGCTTTATCCCCTAAAACATTACAAAATCGTTTTTATCGCTATGACGAGTCTACCAATGATTGGATCGCAAATATTAATGCAGCTGATATTTTTCAAAAAGGGGAATACATTGCGTTTAGAGCGCCAAATAATTTTAATAATTATGGAGAAGGTGTTGCAAAACCATTTGAAGGTACTTTTACAGGAGTTCCGAATAATGGTTCTGTTTTAATGATGTTAACAAAGAATAAATTTGGTAATAATGCAGTTGGTAATCCTTATCCATCTCCAATTGACTTGAAGAAAGTTATATCATTCAATTCAGGAATGTCAACTATTTCGAATGTCTTTGTTTGGACACATAAAAAACCAATCGTTAATGGAGAATTTTCTGGAGATAATTGGATGATTTACAATGACCAAATGGGATGGAGTGACCCTACAGTAACCTCAACAACAATAGGTGTTGGACAAGGTTTTATTGTACAAGCAGAAAGTAAAGTAGTCTCACCAACACCAACATCAATACCATTTATTTTTAATAATGGTATGCGTGTTACGGGGAACGAAGTGATTTCATATAAAACGAAAGAAGATGATAAATTTTGGTTGAGTTTAAAACAAAATAATGAAACGTTAAATTCGACTCTTATTGGGTATAAAGAGGGTTCATCGAAACAATATGAAAAGGTTTTTGATGCAGAACCCATGCAAGTCTATCCTGGTATTTATTCGATGATCGATCAAAAAGAAATGTCTATTCAAGGTAGAGGAGCTGAGTTTGATGAAAAAGACCAATTTGATTTAGTTGTTAACATCTTAACTGCTGAAAATTACACGATTTCGTTGGCGAAAACAAATGGAATTTTTTCGCAAGGACAATCTATTTACTTAGTTGATAAAGAATTGAATAAAATCACTGATTTATCAAAAGGGGATTATAATTTCATCAGTGATAAAGGTTATTTTGCGAATCGTTTCGAAATAGTTTATACAAACAGTTTATTGCATACAACTGATTTGAATGAAAAAAATAAACTAAATGTTTATACCGAAAATCATATAGTTCATATCCAATCAACTGAAAAATTAAAAACTGTAAAAGTTTATAATCTAGAAGGTAGCTTAGTAAAAAGTATATCTTCTTTAAATACATTTGAGACGCATTTTGATTTATCAACGTCTACTAAAATTTATGTTATTTGGGTTGAATCTTATGATGGAACTAAAATTTCTAAAAAAATAATTGTAAAATAATGTACGATGAAAAAACAATTAAAAAACATTTTATGTGGAAGTTTATTTTTATTGCTTCCCTTTACAAATCTACATGCAGAAGATGGAAATTCTAGTATTAGTTTTTTTAGTGAAGACACTTCGAATACAAATCCTGGAGGACACGATCCTGGAGATGATCCTGTAGATGGAACACCTATAAATTCATATACAATAGTTTTGTTATTTACAGCTGTTGTTATAGGTTATTATGGAAGAAATAAATTAATAAGAAATCATTAAAATTTTTGTATTTTAATTATGAAAAGTCTGAGTTTTTCTCAGACTTTTTTGTTTTAATTATTGACTCTTCTTTGGATATTGTTGATTAGAAAATTATTATTTTTTTACAACAGTTACAAATGTTAAACCTTTTGAAATGTGATTATTGGCTTAATGCTTGTAGTGAAGTATAGAAGACTACCATTAAAAATAAATCACAAAAAATAATTACTATGGCGAAATTAAAAAGAAAGGACTATAACATACATTATGTAGATTATGGTAATAAAATGGCGCAACCTATTGTTTTGATACATGGTTGGCCACTTAGTTTGCAATCTTGGGAATATCAAATTCCAAAAATTGTAGATGCGGGTTTTCGTTGTATAGCATATGATCGTAAAGGTTTTGGAAAGTCTTGCGCAACTTGGGACGGTTATGATTATGATGCTTTAGCAGAAGATTTACATGCTTTGATTGATGAATTGCAATTGAAAAATGTTGTGTTAGTTGGTTTTTCTATGGGAGGAGGAGAAGTAGTGCGCTATATTGTGAATTATGGAAACAAAAATATTTCGAAAGTAGCTTTAATTAGTTCGATCATTCCTTTGGTAAAACAAACAGCTGATAATGAAAATGGTGTTCCGCAGAAAAATTTAGATGAAATTGTACATCAACTTCAAACTAATCGATTGGAGTTTTTAGATGGTTTTCATAAAGGTTTTTATAATTACGGATTATTAAAAAAATCAGTGAGTAAAGAACAATTAGATTTTGATTTTTCTGTTTCGTCTCATGCTTCACCTGTTGCGACTTTGAAAGCTGCTTTGTCTTGGATGGATACCGATTTTAGAAAAGAATGCCAAATGATTGATGTTCCGACTTTAATTATACATGGAAAAGAGGATCAAACTGTTCCTATAAAAACTGCTGGCGATCAAGCTTCTAAATTAATCCCGCATGCCACTTATATTGTTTACGAAGATGCTCCTCATGGTTTAAATATTACTCATAAAGAGCAATTGAATATGGATTTAGTTGAGTTTTTGTTAAATATAGAACACGAAAAAGAATAAATTATGAAGCAATTAAATAAAAAGATGATCTCAGGTTTAGCATTAGCAGGTTTGGGAGGGTTGACATACGCTTGGTTGAATTGTCGAAAAGTTAAAATCCCGGATTATGTTACAGCGGTCGAAAATTTTGATCCGCAACAATACATGGGAAAGTGGTATGAAATTGCACGATTAGATTTCAAATACGAAAAAAATATGAGTCATGTAACTGCGACTTATTTTTTGAATAAGAAAGGTGTAATAGAAGTTCATAACAGAGGTTTTGATTATAAAGAAAACGAATGGACAGAAGCTCATGGAAAAGCTAAGTTGAATGGAGAAGAGGGGAAAGGAGCTTTAAAAGTTAGTTTCTTTGGTCCATTTTATTCAGGATATAATGTTGTGTTGATGGATCCCGATTATGAAACGGCTTTGGTTTTTGGTGAAAGTCATGATTATATGTGGATTTTATCACGACAAAAAACAATTTCGGAAGCAACAAAACAAAAGTTTCTTTTGTATGCAGAAGAAAAAGGATATGCGATAGAGGAACTTACTTGGACTGTACAAGAATAAGTTGATAAATATAGTTTCATCTCAAAGGGCTAATTTCTTTTAAGAAATTAGCCCTTTGAGATGAATGATGAATATATTATTCTGCTAATGGATTAATTTGATCTGCTGTCGGAAAATCTTGCCCCGTATTACCAATCGTTTTGTTTAAATCAAATTTTGCAGCATCAGACATATTAGCACCACCTGCTAATTTTGCTTTGTCTAATAAATCGAGTGCTAATTTTTCTTCTTCACGTTGTTCAGCAACCAACCATTGTAAGAAATTCCATGTAGCCCAATCTTCTTCTTCCATACTCATTTTTACAATTTTGTAGATGGATTCGGTATTTTCGATTTCTTGTTTTAAAACAGCTTGAAAACACTCTAATACATTTTTAGGTTCAGGTCCAGGTTTTTTAATGGCTTCAATTTTTACAGTTCCACCACGTTCTTGCACATATTCTATAATTTTAGCCATATGTACGCGCTCTTCCTGAGAGTGTTTCATCATAAAATTTTTGACTCCGTCCAATTGATTTTCGTCTGCCCAACATGCAAGCATTAGATAAATTTGTGCCGAAAAAGCTTCTAATGTAATTTGATCATTTAGTGCTTTTTGTAATGTTTTAGAAATTCTTGTTGTATTCATTTTTAAGGGGTATTTAAGTTGAAAATATTGAATGGAATTTTCGCACCAAACCCGTTTTTTGAATGTTAATACTTTCTAAAATATTGATATTTAGATTCGTTTTAATTCTTTTTATATATCTTGAAGACTTGAAAAATTATTTAAATATAGTTTTTGATAAACTCGGAAGGTGTAATTCCTTCTAAATTTTTGAATACTCGGTTGAATGTTGATTGATTCGCAAAACCTGCTTCTGAGTATATATAAAGTAATGTCACTTTATTCAAATCACTATTTATGATTAAATCTTTCGCGTATTGAATACGATAAGAATTTAAATAATGATTAAAATTGGTAAACCCTTTTGATTTTAATGAAGTGGATAAGTATTTAGAATTGATTTTTAATTCAACACTAAGTTGGGATAACGAAAAATCTTTTGCTTTAAAAAGTTCTTTTTCTACTATAATTTGGTCAATTTGACTGAAAATTTCATTGCATTTATCTTCATTTAGTTCGTAAGAAGATACGATTTTTTTAGGATTGGATTCTTCATCTAACGCTAATTTATTATCATTTTCTTTGTTCCTTACTTGTTTGATTTTGTTTTGGTAATAAATCAAAACATATAATATAATTCCATTAAACAGAAGGTTTAAAAAATCAGTTATTTTAATGATTTTTTTGTCAAATACTTTTGTATCATAATCAATACAATAGGCCATTGCCAAAGAAAATATTAATACAATAATGGTATAATAGGTAAATTTTTTTGCTTTTTTTGGAGAGAAAAATATTTGAGCACCAAATGGTAATGGAATAAGCCATACTAAAAGGACTAAACCATAAGACCAAAAATTAAGTATAGAATAAATAAGTAATAATGGTGCAATAATCAAATAAATAGTAACTACTTTCTCAATATTGAAACTCTTTTTGATTAGAGAGTAAGTATAAAAAATAAAAATAAATTCGATAAGCGGAAAATATATAATCATCGAATTTCTATTTTGTTCTAACAAATAGAAGATTAGAAAAAATACAACTTGAAAAGCAAGCATCAAATAAATGTAGCTCCTGATTAGTTGTTGTTTATATTTTTCGATCACTTTATTTTTCAGTGTATTCATAAATTTATATAGTTATTTTCTGAAAATAATTAATATAATTCATTGTTTTTCAGTTGATTGATTTTGTTTAAATGAAATTCTGTAAGTGATTTATTGTAAAATAAATTATTTATATAAAATTTAAAACAACCAATTTATTATGAAAAATTATTATCTTTTTTTACTATCACTTTTGATTGGTAGTTATGCTTATAGTCAAGTAGGTATTGGAACTAATCAGCCTGATGCTTCTGCAGCATTAGATGTAACTGCAACCAATAAAGGAATTTTAGTTCCTCGAGTTACACTAACTAGTAATACCCTGCAATTGAGTAGTGCTGCTAATGCTACAGGTTTGTTGGTATATAATATAGGAGGAACTGGAGCTCTAGCTGGAGGCTATTATTTTTGGAACGGAAGTGAATGGCGTACAATAGACAATACTACATCTGCTGTGCCTACTATTGGAAGTATACAATGTACTTCTGCATCTCTTACTCCTAGTACCTATATTGCAGGAACTCCTTATACTGGGAATTTGAAAATTAATTATACGAATGGAAATGGAGCAACTTATCAAACAGGAGCTTCTAAAACAGTGAATGGGCTTACCTTTAAACTACGTGCTGGTAAATTGGAATATGGAAATGGAGAATTGGTTTTTTCTGTATCAGGAACCCCTACAGTTTCGTCTCCAGTAGCAACAACAATTCCAATTGATAATACAATTATACCTTTTTTAGATAGCAGTATGACTTGTAGTGCAACTGTTGGTGAAGTAGAAAATGCTGATATCTCTCAAAGTGCTTCTATTGGTCCTCTTTATTTAAATGTTGGAGAAAAACTTGGAGGTCTTGATGTTTATCATCGTTTTGTTACTTCGCCTGATGGAAAATTTTCAGTTCGTGTAAAAATAGAAAAAGGCTATAGTTTTGGTTCGGCTGATATTAATATTCGTAGTAATGTGGGTACACCGACGATTATGTGGAATAATAGTACACAATATGTTACAAGTGGTAATATTGTATATGGAGATAATGCAACAACTTTTTCTGCGCAAGGTTTATGGAGCGGAAATGGAGGAGGAAGTGGTTCAACTTTTTCAGGAGGTTTCAATTCTGCATGGTCTGATCCTGATGTGTATTATGGATCACCAGAGTATCGTCGCTATACATGGACAACAACAGATTCTTCTGATAGAACAACATATATTTTTACTTTTATGTTAGGAGCACCTTCACCAAATAATCTTGCTAACGATACTAATTGTCCATTACCTGCAGGTATTTGTACAAGTACAAAAGCATTCTTAAAGATAGAACAAATAAAAGCTCCATAAAAAATTATAATAGATGTCACTGTACAATAATATTCATATTGGCTCTTTAATCAAACAATTGGTAACAGAAAACGGGATAGAAATGTCCCGTATTTGTAACTTTTTACATTGTACTGAGAATGAAGTGTTGGATACCTATACTTCAAAAGAGATCGATACTTCTACTTTATTAAAATGGAGTAAGTTGTTGGAATATGATTTTTTCAGAATTTACAGTCAACATCTTATTTTATATGCACCTTTTAATAATCGTTACCTCAAAGAAAACGAAAATAAGACTGAGGGACTTCCCTCTTTTCGAAAAAACATTTATACAAGAGAAATCATAGACTATGTTTTGAAGAAAATACGTACAGGTGAAATGAGTAAAAGTGAAGTATTAAAAAAATACAATATACCAAAAACTACCTTACATAAATGGATTGAAAAATATGATATCCAACAAGAGGAATAGCCTACTAACAATTCTTACTACTGATTCTTTTAAAAAAAATCAGTAGTTTTTTAAATTTTATCGCAATGGGAAAAATTAATTATAAAGCACTTTACCTTGATATTTTGAATGAAACCTGTCCAGAAAAAAAATCATTGTGTGATGAAATTTTAAATAAATCAAGCCTTACATCTATGGATGTTATAGCACTGAATAAAATCATTTTTAACAATTCTGTAGAAACTCACAGTGCTAATCAGAAATTTAAATCTTATAGTGAAGAGGATATACAATTTTATTTAGATTATCAAACACGAAATAAGTTGAACAATAGTGAATTGGCACGTATATTCAATATGAGTCGAAATACTGTTCATAAATGGAAAGAAAAAAGATTATTAATAAAGAGAGGTGATATTTGAGAAATGTAAAAAATATTTTATACAATATATTTGAAATCTCGAACTGATAGAAGGATGAGGTTCTGCACTTCGGCTAACATAGTACCCGAGTTTAGAATCACATCAAGTTTTGATTTTGTTTACTTGATTATTTTATATTTTTTCAAAAACATATTAATGTCATTTACTACTTCTTGAGGCCTTTCATCTTTTACACCATGCCATGTTTTTTCATATACTTTATGGGTAATAAATTGTGGATGCTCTTTGGTTAGTTTTTCATTTTCAATTTTGAAATCAAACCAATCATTGGAGTTAATGGGATCAAAAATTAGCATAGGATTGTCTAAGTTTCGATAAATAATTTTCGGATTTAATTGATGTGTAGATGCACCGAAAGCCGTTTTTGAGGTAAAAGGTGCATAAATAATTGCAATATTTTCTTGAGCAGTATTTTCTCCAGTAAGCTCTTCTGCACCAGGGTTTATTTCAAATTTACCTAACTTATTCTCTTTAATTCTAGCATATGAAGTAAAAATCTCTTTTTTAAGTTTTTTATCTTGCTTTCCTTTTATCCCCCAATTGTTGTACATGTACCAATATGCATCAAATTGAGTGTCAAAAATCAATGGTTTTTTAGAACTATAATATTGTTTTATTTCTTCAATATCTTTTTGTATCTCTATGGCATTAACATTATAATCCCATGCTACAGAACCACCATCTTCTAAGATCAATGCTTTTACAGCAGATGGATAACTGTTGTAAAAAGCTGATGAAATAGTTCCTCCAATAATTGCATTTTCAATTTTGAGTTTATCCATTAAGAATTTAATATCATCTGCTACATCATAAATGCTAACATTTTTTTTGGGAATTTCTGTGAAACCATGACCATAATAATCTATCGCAATCACATGTAAATCCATTTTTACAAGTTCTTCTACAATTTCATAAATTTCATAGGCATTGCTGTATGTACCATGGATCCAAATTAAGGTAGGATGTTTCGTATTTCCCCATTCCAAATAATGTATTTTCGCATTTTTTGTTTGTATATACTTTCCATATTGTTTCTCATACTTTTCAAATTCAGGTTTATAAGTGTTAAAAAGAGTTATCTGATTTAATGAGTCTTTTTTCGCCTGTCCAAATCCAGAAAAAGTAATGAAGAAAATCACAATTAAACTGAATAATTTAGTAGTTGATGTTGTTTTATCTCTCATTGAAATCCAAATTAAATTTTAAATAAATCTACTTGTTTTTCTTGTACATATGTTTAAAATACCTTGTAAATATTTGTATTTATATAGATTAAAGACAAATAGCACATTTACAAGTAAAAAAAATGCTATGGACATTTTAATTTTGATTTAGTTAATTATTAAAAAAATATAGAATTATTTTTTTTAATATGAATGTGATTTACAATAAAGTTTATTTATATCATAATTATATTTATGATTAAAAATTTATCCTTTTTATCAATATTGCTGGGATGATTTACCCGAGAAGTACAAATTGTATCAATACAAAATTGTTCATGTAATACTCCTTTTTTAACCTTTATTAATAATTAGTCTAAATAAATTGTTAATTATTTAGAATAATTCTATATTCGCACTCTAATTTGAGAAGAGAATGTTAGGTAATTTATTGGAGAAGTTTAGATATGTGCTTGTAGTTGTAGTTTTTAGTGCAAATGCAAATGCTCAAAATATCAATCAGCAATTAAAATTACATGTAATAGACAGTGATAGTATAGCATTACAAGATGTAAATGTTATTATCAACAATAGTAAATCTATTCGAACAGATAAAAATGGAGTTGCCGAAATAACTTTACCAATTGGTAATTATAGTTTAAAAATTTCTCATATAGCATATGAAGATAATAATGTTAGCATAGATCTTACCAAAAACAGAACGTTAACATATGTACTTGTCTCTAAAGAAATTGCTTTACAAGAAGTTGTTTTTACTGCAAAAGAAGACAAAGGATTGACATCTAAATCTGTAATAGATAGAAAAGCAATGGAACATCTACAACCATCTAGTTTTTCTGATTTGATGGAGCTTTTACCCGGTGGATTAGCCAAACAACCTAATCTTACAACGACTAATGTTGCTTTGATTAGAGAAAGTTCTGAAAGACCAACTGTAGGTGGTTATGAAACATCGTCTTTAGGAGTACAGTTTATGGTGGATGACAATATTATCAATTCCAATTCGGATATGCAACGTTCGTTAAATCAACTTGCATTTTCTTCAGCTCCGAAATATAGAAATACGATTTCGACAGGGATTGATATGCGAAGTATTTCGACGAATGACATAGAAAAAGTAGAGATAATACGAGGAATTCCGTCGGCTGCTTATGGTGATCTGACCTCTGGATTAATTAAAATAGAACGAAAAATAGGTGTAACTCCTTTACAAGCACGTGTTAAAGTAGATGGTTTTAGTAAACAATATTATGTAGGTAAAGGATTTAGTCTACGCGATAATTGGAAGTTGAATACATCTGTCGATTTTCTAAACGCAAAAGAAGATCCAAGCGATGATCAAGAGAATTATCAGCGCGTTACAGCATCATTGCGATCTGATTTAAAAACTAAATTATGGAATAATCCGTTGAGATGGAGATCTAATTTAGATTTTTCTAGCACTTTAGACAATGTTAGTATTGATCCAGATAATGCTTATGCACCAACAGATAGGTATAAATCTTATACAAGAAAATTTACAGTTACAAATAATTTTACATACGAACTTCCTAAAAAATCATTTTTTGATTTAGTAACTCTAAATACATCTATTAGACAAGGTTTTGATCGTATAGAACAAAGACAGTTTATTCAATATTCGGGACCAAGAGCCTTACCATTATCAACTGAAGAAGGAGAAAGTGTAGGGATTTTTGCAGCAACTAGTTTTGTATCTGATTATATGACAGATGGTAAACCTTTGGATTTGAATGCACAATTACAAACAACTGGTAAAAAGAGTTTTATAGGCTTAATTAACACTTACGAACTTGGATTAGATTGGCGTTATAGCAAAAATAATGGTAGAGGAGATGTGTATGATGTTACACAGCCTCCATCTCCTAGTATGACTACGCGTCCTAGAGCATTTCGTGATATTCCTGCAACACAAAATATTGCTGCTTTTATTGGAGATCGTATCGATTATAAACTAAATAAACACTCATTTACATTATATGGAGGTTTACGTATAAGTAAGCTTTTAGGTGTGGATAAATCTTATACGATAAGTGATAAGGTTTTTGCAGAACCACGTCTTAATTTTCAGTATGGATTACCACAATTCATGATTGCAGGAAAACCACTTCAAATTGATGTAACAGTAGGATATGGATTATTCTATAAGCAACCAACGACTTATTATTTATATCCTAATAAACAGTTTACAGACTATGTTCAGTTAAATTATTATCATGATGATGCACGTTATCGCTATATAAATTATATGACGTATGTACAATCATTAGAAAATAAAAATATAACTGCAGCAAAAAATATTAAGAAAGAAGTTAGAGCAGATTTTTCTTATAATAAACATAACTTCTCGATTACCTATTACAAAGAAAATATGAACAATGGTTTTCGACCATTTAATAATTTCAGAGTTAATTCATATAAAAAATATGATGCTACGAAAGTTGATCTTAACAATTGGACAGCAAACGGACCAGATTTAACAAATGTGCCATACACTATTGTAAGAGAACATGCAGCTTTTACAACGATAGAGAACGGAAGTGTGACGGATAAAGAAGGAGTAGAATTTCAGTATAGTACACCACGTTTCAAAGGTATTAATACACGATTTACCTTAAGTGGTGCTTGGTTTAAAACAAAATATTACAATGATATTCCTATTTATGAAAAACCAAATGTGTCTATAGGAGGAGTCATAGGATCTTTCCCGTATATAGGAATTTATGAAAATGATGATACGTATAAAATATCTAATCTAAATTATAACTTGATGATGGATACGTATATTCCAAGTTTAGACTTAACGTTTTCGGCATCTGTTCAAGGTTCTGTTTTTGATCATAAGATTCGAGAGAAAATTATCGCATTTCCAACATATTATATTGATTTAGACGGAATGATAAAACCGTATACAGAAGCTGATAAAACGGATATATACAAACAACATTTGGAAAGAAATAAAGCAACTTCAGAACCATTATCTGAAAAGAAAAGTTATACAATTAATGTCAATTTTAAGGTCACAAAAAGTATTTACAAAGCTCTACGAGCTTCGATGTTTGTGAATCAACTATACAACTATATAAATCCCTATTATTTCAATAATGTAAAAGTAGAGATGGTAAATAAGAGTACACCTTATTTTGGTGTTGAAATGAATTATAATTTTTAAAATATATTAAATAGAAACATATGAAAAAAAGAGTTTTATTACTAAGTTTTTTAGCTATTTCAGCTTCATATACATTGGTATCATGTTCTAATGATGATGATTTTGGTACAGAAATCGTACAAAACAGTACGTTGACTTTATCATTTAAAGGAGAAAATATTTCTACATATAAAACTTTAGAAGTTGAAGTAAAAGAATTAAATACAGGTGCAACGTCTACTAAAACAATAGATGGTACCAACGCATATACACTAGAATTACCTAAAGGATCTTACAAAGTTACAGTAAATGGTACAGTTGTTACAACAGCTAATGAAGAGGTAAAAGTAGGTGGTTCGTCAGCAATAGATGTTAAGAATACAGCAGAAAATCTAACTATCGAATTGTTTGTAAAACAGTTTAATGAAGATTTTATTATCGAAGAGGCTTTTTATACAGGAGTTAAAACACCAGAAGGAAAAAATTATAATTCGAGCCGTTATTTTAAAATCACAAATAATACGGATAAAGTATTATATGCAGATAAATTAATTTTAGCACAATCAGAATTCTTAACGCAAGTAGATAATAACGTTACACCTTATCATCCAAATACAGCGTTTGCAGTAAAAGGAGTAATGGTATTACCAGGAAATGGAACAGATTATCCTGTACAACCAGGTGATTTTATTGTAATTGCAGATAATGCTGTCAATCATAATGCGATAACGAGCACCGCTTTTGATTTGAGCAAGGCAAATTTTGAATTTCCATCAGAAAATCCTGCTTTAGGGCAAGTAGATAATCCTAGCGTGCCTAACGTAAGTGTTATTTATTCGCAAATGAATTACAATATGTTTTTCTTACATAGTAGTGGAGTAGAATCTTATGTAATTGCTCGTTTTCCAGAAGGAGAAAGTTCAACGACTTTCTTAGAAAAATATAAATATAGTTATGAATATGTCAATTCGGCAGGTAACATTACAAAGAAAAATACATACGAAATTCCTAACTCATGGATCGTAGATGGAATGAACAATAGTGTGCCGGATAAATTTTTACATATCTTGACATCACCTACAATTGATGCAGGTTGGACAGGAGTTGGAGAGTTTTGGAATGATGCCAATCGTTTAGGAAAATCTGTTCGTAGAAACATTTTAGGAAAAATGGAAAATGGAAAAAATGTTTATAAAGACACAAATAATTCTACGGTAGATTTTATCAAAAACTCTGAACCAAGTTTAAAAAATGGAATTGTTCATTAATTAAAATAATTTGTTTTGAAAATTTTAAATAGCTTTCGTTTTTTATTGATCATCTTGTTTACGTCAAATTATATAAGTGCACAAGACAGTCTTTCACTTTTTCAAAATTTGAAGAATCAATATGATTCTGAAAGAGATTTTAAAGTAAATATTTTCTATAATCCAGCTAATATGCTGGATTATAGTTCTTCTTCATTTTCAGAGTTATATGTGGATTATTACAATCAAAAAGATAAAATATATCGACAACAAAACGGATCAGAAAAACAAGGATTTGGTGTGATTACTAATTCTTATCAGAAACTGAACAAAAATAAAGTACTTTGGGGTAGTGCTTCTTATCAAAATCTAAAAACAAAACGTATAAAATATAATGAGAATTTAGATTTTGATCGAGTAGCTCCATATATTTCATCCGATTCTGTTGGAGGAGATTTGGAAATTGAAAAATACCAGTTTTCAGGTGGTTATTCTCAAAAGATTAATCAAGTAACCTTAGGTGCTCAAGCTAGTTATAATGCACAATTGGGAGCAAGAGCTAGAGATCCTAGAATAAATAATACGACTTCTGAATTGAATTTGAAAATAGGACTTAAATATGCTTTTTACCGTAATTTCGATGTTTCATTATATGCCGAAGGTGAACGATATTTACAAAATAGTAAAGTTAGGTTTGCAAGTAAAATAGGACAGTCATTAGTGTATCAAATGACAGGATTTGGATTTTACAACAGTCTATTCAGTGGGGGTACAACTTCATTAACAACAGTTCACGAAGAATATGGTTATAAGTTTGGTGGAGGAATTAATCATAAAGAGGGAAAGGATTTTTATATTTTAGCTCATATTGGTCAATCTAATATGCTGAAGAGTTATAGAGGAACTAGCAATAGATTTTATGACTTATCTGATTTGAATAAAGATTATTTTGAAGTAGAAGGAGCAAAATTTTTCCAAATTGCTGATCATAGATTAGGTGTAAAACTAAATTATTTGTCCAACCAAACTACAGGAAAAGAATATGGTTATACGAATAATACACAATTATTAGAACAAATCTACAAGCGATTGTCATATAAAAGAGATGAGACGATAACTAGTTTTTCGTTGTTATACTCACTAAACAAAGAGAAATTTAGCTTATCAGCCCTGCCATATTTTCGTATGCAAGAAATAAAAGAGCAGCGAATAAATCCATATAGTGGACAAAAATTTGACTACTCAATAGTTGGATTAATCGTTGATTATAAACATAAAATAGCAAATAATCAGGTTTTAACTTTTCGACCATTTTTTGATATAAAATCTGTCACTTCTTCTAAAAATGCATTAACAACGATCGATTTATCTTTTTTGAACAATTGGATTAATCAAGATTATAATTATTTAGCAAGTGATATTCAAACGTTAGGAGCTAGTTTACGATATGACATCAAAGTAGAAAAAATACCTGCTTTCTTTGTAGAGACTGGATTTAGTAATTCAAGAATTCAATCAAAAAATAATAACTTTTCTACTGTTATGGTAGGAATTACATTCTAATATAAAATGAAAATAAAACTAGTTGTTACTTTCATCACACTTTGTTCTTACTTTTTACTAAGTTTTGCCCCTATTGTAAAAAATGATCTTAATTATCTCCAAGATCCTACAATACAAGATATTGTAGAAAGTTATAAAAAGAATATCAGCTTTTGGCCTAAACCAACTATTGATAAAGGAGTAGAATGGAAAGAATTTAGTTCTATAAAAAGAGATTCTGCATATTTTGTGACACAAGATCAACCAATTGTTATATTAGGTAAGATGTTGTTTTTTGATCCTAAACTTTCAGGTTCTAATCAGATATCATGTAGCTCTTGTCATGATCCAGAAATGGGTTGGACAGATAGAAGAAAAGTATCTTTAGGAAATAATCATTTAGAAGGTACTCGAAATACTCAATCTTTGTATAATATAGGAGAAAGAACTTCTTTTTTTTGGGATGGACGCGCTAATACACTAGAAGATCAGGTTAGTGGACCATTATCAGCATTTCATGAAATGGATATGGATCTAAGTAAATTATCAGAAAAAATCAATCAATACAAAGGTTATAAAAAACTTTTTAAAGATGCTTTTGATGACGAAATTGTAACAAACGAAAGAATAGCTAAAGCACTTGCAAGTTTTCAAAAAACGATAAAAAGTCAACCCAGTCGATTTGATCGTTTTATAGATGGAGATTATAAAGCCTTATCAGATCAGGAGATTTATGGTATGCATTTGTTTCGTACAAAAGCACGTTGTATGAATTGTCATAATGGAAAATACTTAACAGACGAATCTTTTCATAATATTGGATTGACATATTATAAACGAAAGTTTCAAGACTTGGGACGGTATGAAATCACAAAAAATGCAGATGATGTTGGGAAATTTAAAACGCCATCTTTACGTGATTTATTAAATACCAGACCATGGATGCATAACGGATTTTTTGATGATTTGGACGGATTGATTAATGTATACAACAGCGGAATGCACATGATAGATCCTACTCCAGAAAAAAAAGCGGCTGATCCTTTATATCCATATACAGACCAATTATTGCAACCTTTGAATTTGACAAAAGAGGAAAAAACTGCTTTGAAATCTTTTTTAGAAGCTCTAAATGGTTCTAAATTTAAAATGGATCGTCCGAAATTTCCTCTTGAATAAATATTTTTTCTAAGTTCTAAGTTGCTACAAAATTTATGAATGAAAAAGGATGTAAAATAAAAGTATTACCTAAACTCGTAGGAGATTATCCTCTTAATATCAAATTAAATACTACGCTAAGAATAACAAAATCGGTTGCTAAAACTGATTAAAATATTAATAAGAAAAATATGTGAAGCGTAAAAATAACACCCCTATAATCTCCTCAAGGGGATGTTTTTGATAGAATTCCCCTGTTGAGCGGGGTTAGGGGAGTGCGGGATTGAGGTTAAGGTTAAGATTTTTCAATACGTTGAAATGATACGTTAGATGCGATCTTGAAACGAGTTCAAGATGTTAATATTTATTTGTGATTCAGAATGCAGCGTTAGCGAAATGAATAATCTGAGATTCCTAGACAAGCTCGGAATGACAATAATGTCAAGTTGAATTTAATTTCGCATAAAAAGAGGAAGATTTTCTATTGAAATGATAAATAGGTAACATGATAAAAGTGAACAATCAGAAAAAAACTTTAATTTTGCCAAAATTTATAAGATGGAATTTGTTCAGGATAAGGAAGAAGTTTTTGATAACGTCGAGTTGTTTTTGGAAAGTCTAGAAGTTGGAACCGAAGATGATAAAAAGAAATCGATTCAGTTAATCAAAAAATCGAAAACATTTTTGGTGATTGATGCGGATGAGGTGATGGTTTTTGCGCCAAGCACATTTATTGGAATTAAAGAAAATAACATTCAGCAGTTTACAGGGAAGTTATTGGAGCACGAAACCAATCCTGTTCTAACGAGATTGTTTGGTTCTACACCGAAAATTGATAAAACTTTGGACGAATTATTTTTAGATTTTTGTGATGAAATAGAAATTAATCGCAATGATGTTGGGCTTTCGCGCGACTATTGGATTATAAAAGATATGTAAAAAAAAGAGCTTTTCATCTACAACTGAAAAGCTTTTTTCTCTTAAAAGGCTAAAGAATAACATTGATTTCTGCTTTGCAAATGGGTTTTATTCCAGCCAAAGCGCCATCAATTTCGCACTTTAACAATCCGCTTCCGCCACCATAATGATGAATTTGCTTTATCGTAGGGAAATAAGTGCTTATCCATTCCTCCATTTTCTCTACTTCCGAAGCACCAATTCCACTACTGTATAATATTATTTGGATATTGTTTGTTGATACATATCCTTTTAATTCTTCTTGTGAGCAGGTACAAAATGCCTTCCAGTTTTCATTCTTGTTGATGACACGTTCCAAAGTGTCTACAATTTCTTTGTTTTTACCATAAACGGCGATTTGTACTTGCATATCAGATTAATTTTAAAGCAAAGTAACGACACAACGCATGGTCTAACATTGATTTACGATAAGAAATGAAAAGACATAAAAAAATCGTTCCAATTCGAAACGATTTCTATGTTTTATTGTTGATTTTCTAATTGAGTTAATCTTTCGGCAGCCAAATAAAATTCAGGATTCAACTGCAATGCTTTTTTGTATTCCTCTACAGCTTCGGCTTGTTTCTCAAATTTTTCTAAGATTGCGCCTTTGTTGTAATATGACAAGAAATGATTTGGATTTAATTCGATTGATTGATTAAAATCGTTTAATGCATTTTCTAAATCATTCAACACAAAATAAGTATTTCCTCTGTTGTAATACGATAAGAAATGTGGTTTCATTTCGATCACTTTCGAATAATCTTCGATTGCTTTATCCAATTGTTGCAATTGATCGTAACAAAATGCACGGTTGTGGTAACATGATTCGTAATCTGGATTAATTTCTAAAGCTTTATTGAAACATTCGATAGCCTCATCGTATTTGTTCAAATTCATCAACACATAACCTTTTTGGTGATAAGCTACAAAGCTAGCTGGATCAATCTCGATCACTTTATCAAAATTTTCTGCTGCTTTTGTTGGATTATATTGATTGAAATTTGCCATTCCTCTGTAGAAATAGAAGTTTGGATTTTTATCATCTAATTCAATTGCTTTATCAAAATCTTTGATTGCATCTGTATTTTGTTTCATGTAATATTGGCTCAATCCACGACCGAAATATGAATTTGCCACTTCTATTTGACGCTTAATCGATAATGTAAAATAATCAATCGCTTTTCTATACTGACCTTTGCGGAGATATTGACTCCCATCTTCATAAAAACTCATAGTTCAATATTACAACAAACTCTTTAAATTTTAAATAAAAAATTTTAGAAAAGTTTATCTTTACGCAAAACAACACACATGAAAATAGAACATTTAGGGATTGCCGTAAAAGATTTGGGATTATCGAATGAATTGTTCGAAAAATTATTAGGAAAAGCGCCTTATAAAGAAGAAGCAGTGGAGTCGGAAGGTGTGAGAACCTCTTTTTTTGAAGTAGGTGAATCGAAGATCGAATTGGTCGGTTCTGAAAAAAATGATAGTGCTATTGAAAAATATTTAGAAAAAAATCGCGAAGGAATTCACCACATTGCTTTTGGCGTAGATGATATCGAAGTCGAAATAGAGCGTCTTAAAAATCAAGGGTTTACTTTTATTAACGAAACGCCAAAATTAGGAGCAGATAATAAGCGTATTGTTTTTTTACATCCTAAAACAACAAATGGCGTATTGGTAGAGCTTTGCGAAGATGTAAAATAATTTTGAAGTTCAAAAAAATAGCTTTAATATTGCAAACGAATTAGGTGATAGCTTCCTTTTTATTGCTTAATTCTCTGGTCCTATAACTCAGCTGGTTAGAGTAGCTGACTCATAATCAGCAAGTCGTTGGTTCGAGCCCAACTGGGACCACTTTATTGAAAATCAGACGTTTACAGTTGTGTAAGCGTCTTTTTTTTGACTTCATTTTAACTTATCAGTACAACATTAGTACAACACATTAATCTGATTCAAAGATAGTTATAATTTTCATTTGATTGCATTTTTAGTATATTTATAGAAATAATTCAAAACTAATCTAAAATGATCTTAGGAATAATTGATAAATATTTCATTGTAGCAGAAGATTTATATAGAATAAGAATATTGTCTAAGAATAATATTGAACGATTCTTAATGTTGATATATTTTCCTTTAATTATATCATCTTTAATCCTTACACAAACAAATCTATCTCCGTTACTAATTTTAGTAATATCTTCATTAGTATTAGTCGTTCCAGCAATATATTATAAAATCTTTTTTTTATATATTAATTTAAAACGTAATATAAAAAATATTCAATTTGAAAAAGGAGTTGGTGATTTATCTACTGCTGTTAGTATTGATTTTAAGCCTTGTAAAACTAATGATATTGATAACACATTTATTTTTAAATTATTTGACAGAAATACTATCTTTTATAAACCTAAAAAAATTAAAAGCAAAAAAGTAATCGATCAATTAAGAGTTTTTTATAGTGAAAAATCAAATCATTATTTTGAGAAATATGATTATGAACTTGATTATTTTATTGACTTAATTTTTAAAAGCAAAACATTAAGTCTTAATGAGCGTATTAAGTTAGATTCAGAACTTAAAGGAATATCAATTAAAATATTATTGAAAGACTTAAATCAAATAACAGGAATTTATCAGTCAGAATTAGCCAAGCTATTTTATATTGAAACAAAATCTAAAAGATTTAAAAATATTAATACAAAATCTATAAATTCTGCTTATTCTCAGTTAGATATGGATGAGTAAGGTTAATTATTTTTTTGATTTTAGATATTAATGTTTAATAATATGGGTTAATTTATCACTTTCATTCGCTTTCATAAATACTAATTTCGGCATAATAATTCAAACAAATTTATTATGTCAGAAATTAAATTACTACAAGAGCTTCATGAGATGAAGACTCTTATTAAACAGAACTACATTAATGATAAACCGATCCTAACTTCTAAGGAATTGGAGTATTATCTTGGATTTTCGTATTCAACAATTTCAAAACTTACTTCGTGTAAATTAATACCATTTAGTAAGCCGACTAATGGTGCTCTTTTCTTCTCTAAAGAAAAAATTCATGAATGGATAGATAAACATTCTATTCAGTCTGAAGATGACGCAGAGAAGTTATATCAATCCTATAACAAAAAAAGAAAAAGCAAGTAAATCCCCACTTACTTGCTCAATTATTTAAAATTATTATTAATCAATAGATTAAAGCACAAATTTAATGTTTTTTTCTATTAAAAATAAATGTTATATGAATTTAGATATAGAAAAAAATCTTATTCCAATAAATAAATCAGTCTTCAATATTAGGACATTAAATCAATGTATTCAGGATGGAGCAAAACAACCAGATTTAGAATACATCATAGACCGTTTAATTGAAGAAGGTATTGGGGTTTATTTTGCAAAGTCAAATCAAGGTAAAACGACTTTAGGTGTTCAAATGTTAGATGATATAGCTTTAGGAAGAAATTCAATAGCTAATTTAAGGACTAATAAGAGAACATGTTTGTATATCGACTGTGAGATGGATGATAGGCAAATTAAAAATAGATACACAGATAAAGACGGAAATCATAAACAATTTAGTGAAAATTTTTATAGAGCAACTCTTACAATTAACATTCTTGAAAAAGATTTTCTTAAAAATTTAATTCAAAGTATTAAAAGGTCAGTTTTAGAATACAATATAGATTTTTTATTAATAGACAATCTCATGACAATTATTTATGATCTAAATAAACCAAACTTGGTGCTTGAATTTATGTTAGGATTAAAAAAACTTAGAGAAGAAACAACAATTTCTATTTTAATAATCGCACATCCAAGAAAAGAGATTGATCTTAATCAGGAAATGGATCAAAATGATATTTTTGGGAGCAGCTATATAGGTAATTTTCTAGACTATGTAATAGGTATGAGAAGGTCGAGATCAAATCCAAAACAAGTAATTTTACGTTTGTTAAAAACTAGGATGGATGAAAATCATTTTAATAGTGAAAACGTATTAGTCCTAGAACTTCAAAATAAGAATGGAATTCCTGTCTTTGAGTTTATAAAATTTGATTCAGAAACAAATCATTTAAATAATATTGGAACTGATTTTATTAAATCTGATGAAAAAATGGTATCAGAGCTTGATATCATTAAAAAATGCAAAACATTAGGAATTGCTAACACAACAATAGCAAAGATCTTAAGCATAAGTGAAAAAACTGTGAGAAATAAATTAAAACTTCTAGAAATAGATTCTCAACAATTAATGCTAAAATCCGAGTAAATCCGAATTGACTTATTTAAATGTATGTATTAATCATTTATAAATAAGTTAGTTACGTGTGTGTTGTTAACATTCGGATTCGGACACCTCCCTTTTTTAGGTAAAATTAATCAAGTCCGAATCCGAATATTTTAAATACAACTATAAGGTATTGTAATTGTGTGTTTTAAATAATTTTAATTAGATAGTAAATTCGGATTTACTCGGAATTATGAAAGAAAATTTTAAATATAGCTTAGAAAAATACTCAGGATCTAAATCTCGTTTTGTCTGTCCAAATTGTAAAGAGAAAGAATACACGAGATTTATAAACTCTGAAACTACAGAGTATTTATCTTATGAATTTGGTCGCTGTAATCGAATTATTAAGTGTGGATATTTTAAATCTCCAACTCAAGGAAGTAATTTGAATTATGAAAAGAATAATGAATTTGTAGAACCTAAAATTGAGTATTTAGATAAAAAAGTATTTCAGTTTTTTGAAATTACAAATTTCAAAAATCCACTTTCTATTTTTTTGAAATCATATTTTGATGAAAGTAAAGTAGAAGAAGTTTTGGATGTGTATAAAGTGAAAACTGAAAAATTGAATGGAGATTATTTGACAATTTTTCCTCAATTGGATCTTGAATTTAATCTGCGAACTATAAAGAAAATGAAATATAATTTTCAAACAGGTAAACGAAGTAAGAATTTTTTCCAATGGTATAATCCTAATAAATCGAATCTTAAACAATGTCTTTTTGGTTTGCATTTATTAAATCATCCTGAATTTAAAAAATCAAAAATTATAATCGTTGAATCAGAAAAGACTGCACTGTTAGGTATGTTATATTTTAAGAATGAGTATTTGTTTTTAGCAACAGGAGGATTGATGAATTTGACAAAAGATAAATTGAAAACTTTAGAAAATCGTGAAATTATTTTGATGCCCGATTTATCACCAATTGATTCTAAAAGCTCGGCATTTGATTATTGGAAAACTAAATCTGAGAAATTTTCAAATGAATTAAATTGTTCTATTTCTATCTCAAACTTATTGGAAGAAAATGCTACAATTCAGCAAAGAAATTTACAACTTGATCTTGGAGATTTTATAATTGAAGAGTTAAGTAAAAAATCTATTTAGTTTAAATGAATACATATAACGATATGTATTTAAGTTTTATAAAAGATATTATTTAGACGGTTACGCTTAACTCCTTCTCAAGAAGTTAAGAGCTCATTCGCAACTTTATGTCGTTAACACTTCCATAAAGTTTCTACTTCGCTCTGCGAGGCTATTACAAGAATAATTTAATAAATTAAAAAATGAAAACTTCAATCAACTTCAAGTGTGTCAAAGATGATTCGGAAGTTCATAATTTCCGTAAAAAATCTTACGATTATATTCGAAAAGATCTAACCAAAAATAATGAATATTGGTTAGGTGAAAAAATTGCTATTCGTAGAAATAAAATCGAGCAATACTGTAAAGAAAAATCAGGTAGGAAATTACAAAAAAATGCTATGCCTATTCGTGAAGCAGTTGTTGTAATTAAAGAAAAAACAACAATGTTAGATTTGCAGAATTTAGCAAAACGATTAGAAATTGAATTAAAAATTAGAGTTTTTCAAATTGCAATTCATAAAGATGAAGGACATTTTGATAAAGATACTAAAGAATGGAAACCAAACCATCATGCCCATCTAGTAGCAGATTGGCAAGATATAGAAACAGGAAAAACTTTGAAACATAAATCACTTGATTATGTAAAAATGCAAGATATTACTGCTGAAGTTTTAGGAATGGAACGAGGGGCTTTTGGTGGTAAAAATAGATTAGAAGCACTTGAGTTTAAAATTTCAAAAAAAGAAGAAGAATTAAATCAACTTCAAGAAAAAATTGACTTAATTACTAAAGAATTACAAGGTAAATCTTTAAATGATTTAAAAATAATGAAGAATGATATATTAGGATTTAAACATAGCGATAAAGAAAAAACTCTAGAAAATTATGAGAAAGTTATCAAGTCATTGAACGTAAAATTAAATTCATTAAATCAAAATTTGAAGAAGAAAAATGAAGAAGTAATTAAATTAAAGGATAATTATTCTTTTATAAATAATGAAAATTCAAACTTAAAAATTAAGAATGCTAAGATTTTAACTGATAAAGATTTTCATGCAAAGGAGAAAAACGAGTATTTGAATTCAGTTTTACAATTATTGATTAATGAAACAAGATTCAATAAACTTAGGGATCCATATAAAGACAGATCTTCAAATGGTATTTTAGTAAAAGAAGTTCAACAAATCACTTCTAAAATTATGGAGAAGAATCAAATTCCTCAAAGCACAATTGACACTTTGTTTTCTAATGAGAAAGTAGTTACTATTATATCTCAAATACTTAAACCAAATAGTGTTAATAATGAGGATATTGAAAATCAACAAAAGAGAAGAACTCGTTTTAAAAGATAAATTATTAATAATCCTATTAATTAAAATTTAGTTATTTTTACATCATTAAAATAGTAATTACGTACGCGTAAGCTATCGTCAATTGGTGACAGAAAACCGCGAATTTTCAAAACAACCAAATTTTCGATGGGCTTACGCCCATGTCTATATATGGCGTGGGCTAAGTCTTTCTGGTTGTTGGGTTCTTCGCGGTACCTCTGTCACGAAATGTATTTAGTTCCACGCTACTTTTTTCTAAAAAACAATCTAGACATGGAGAATCAATTAACACTACAAGAGAAAAAAACAATTATTTCTCAATTTCTAAATATTTCCTTTTTTGGAGATATTAATCCGCCAAAATTTAAACGAATAAATGACATTGAAGTAAAAGAGTTTTCAGATTTTTTTAAATCAGGAATTTTGAATAGAACAGAAGATTATAAACCATTTATCTTGAGTTCTATTTCAGCATATATTTCAAATTTGAATGAAACAGAAAGAAAGAAACTGTATTTGATGATGATATCTACTGGAAATTTCACAGCAGATGCTTTTTTATTCAATGAAAATGATGCTAGTATCGAAGAAATACATATTGGTATTCTTGAAGCAATTAAGAAAAATCAAAATAACTTATTTGTTAATTTATTTTTTGCTCGAATTTTAACTATAAAAGGAGGGATAATAGCTCATAAAAAGCATTTTGCAACGAAAGAATGGTATGATTCAGCAATAGAAAATCAGTTGAAAGACTATAATGAATTATGTTTTATTAATTAAAATTTAACAAAATGAAAATAAAACTTATCACATTCATCTTATTCTATACGATTTTAAATTCTTTCTCTTATGCTCAACAAAAATGTTCTGATTTAGAAAACGAACTTAAGTTTCAAAAGGCTAAAAATGGAGAATTATCAGAGGAAAATCGTTATTACAAAGAAACGTTGAATTTACTTAAACCAATTAAATCAGTGAAAGTAGATGGTTTGCAATTAGATATTACAAGTGTTGTTGGTTCTAAAGCTGATAAGACAGTTATAGTGACTTTTATGTATAAAAATATAGAAGCAGAAACTCGAGGCTTTTTCCAATGTGAGCAGGCTTATTTTATAGATCCACAAGGGAATCAAGCTCAAACTTATGAAATTTTTGTTTCGTTTAATAACGGAATTCGAGCCGAAAATATCAAGCCTAACATCCCAACCAAAGCAACTGTCACATTCAAAACAACCGAAACAACTTTTCCAATCATTCGACAATTAAAAATAATCGTTTATCCAAAAGAAGTAATGGCAAAACAAATTGAAGCAATTTTTGAAAATCTAGACGTTGTTTGGAAATAGAAAATAACTCATGAGCCGATTAGTAATTCTAATCGGCTCATGTTTTTTATACGATAAGTAAATAAGTTATTATTCACCACATATTTGTACAGATTATATTATCTTTCTAAAAATTTCTTCAGCAATTTTTTCTGATTTTTTCATAAAATTATTTTCTATCAAACTAACAAAACCAATTTTACATTGATTTAAAGAGTCTTCTATGTGCTTATAATGATAATTACCAAATTCACTATCTTTTTGATGTACTTTTGGATAAAGCAGAATACTTTTAGACGATTTCCAATGAAGATTATATACAAACATTTGTTTTAAATCATTATCCGATGGGTTGTTAGCTTCAATTATTTTCCACTTTGTATCAATGATGTAATTAGTTTTACTATCTGATATAACAATGTCAGGTCTTATTGATTTTGATTCCCAAAATTTGTCAGAATTTTGATAAGAAATAGAGAAATCAATAGGTTTATGCTTACTAAGTACTCTAAATATGTATTCTTCCCAAAGTTTATTCATATCAAATAAAAGTGCAATCATATTATCGTTACCAACATTTAAATTTGGAGAATAATTAAGTATAATCATTTTAGCTATATCAATAGCTTTTCTATAACTATCATTTTTTCTATTTAAGATTAACTTTTCAAAATGTGTTGCATTTATATTAATAACTTTAATATCTTCAAATTCACCTATTATTCGGTTTAATTTGTCTGCTAAAGAATCACTAATTAATTTTTTTAAGATTATTAATCCTCTATAAATAATTTGGTGAATTAAGTGGTCTTTATCATAAACTTGATTTTCACAATAAAACTTTTCTTTATGAATTAAGTTGTGTTGAATATTCTTTGAAAATAAAAGTTTTCCTTTTAATGAATTTTCGTTATTTTCAATTCTTCGATATTTTTTTATAAGCCCAATCTTTATCAAATATTCTACTTCATTTAGAAACATTTCATAATATATATCTAAAATAGAATTGTACTTTTTGTTTAATGAAGTTTCAGAAACACTATCTACTTCTATATGTTTACAAGTATTCAACATATTAAGTAATACACTTTGCCATAGTTTTTTATCTGGAGTACTTTCCTTGTCTGCTTTAGGCAATATTTCTATTGTTAATCCTCCAATCTGTATAACTCCAACATAATTATTGAATTGCACTCCTTTATGAATAACAGTAAAATATTTATTTTGGTTTTTTTCATTAAATAAAACCATAGCATCAAAATGAGATCTATTGAATTCATTGGATTCATCAAGTCTTAGTTTTTGAAATTCAAATACTTGGATAATTTTTTTTCTTGAACTAGATACTTCCAAAATCGTCTGCATTTAGTTTAAAAGGATCTTTTAATTGATAAACTTTCTTTTCAGTTAGAAATGAACGTTCTTCATATTCAAATTTTGCGAAAATATCTTTATTACTATGTATTTCTTCTAAGAACTTTTCACCCAATACTAATCCAATTTTAGCAAAGTTTCCATAGAAATATTCCTCTAACAAAGGATTAATTTTATTTTTGAATACTACTCTTAAATCATCTAAGCTATTTACATTGATAAAAAATGAATGTCCAATTTGATGGTCTTTATCAATAAGAACTTCAATCCTTTCATTTATTTTTTTAAGTAGATCAATTAAGTAAATAGTTACTCCTTCATTTGTCGTAATAATACCTTTACTTTTATGACAACTTTCTAAGATATCAGGATTAGATTTCATTTCTACGAATGAAAAACGTCTTCTTAATGCAGTGTCTAGAGCTTCAACACTTCTATCAGCAGTATTCATAGTTCCAATGATAAATAAGTTATCAGGAACTGAAAATTTTTCTTTAGAGTAAGGTAATTCAACTTCAATAGCTTCGTTATTTACAATAGTAGTTCCTTTTCTTTTAGTGTCCTCTATCAATGTAATTAACTCCCCAAAAATAGCAGAAACATTTCCTCTGTTTATTTCATCTATAATTATTACATGGTTGTTATTAACAGTTTCATTGGTATTGAAATATTCAGTTAGCTCATTAATTTTAATATCATTTTTGTTAAACTCATACATAGACGCTTGAGTAATTTTAACTTTTAAAAATTTTTCGGCAGGAATATCTAAATTTGTTGCCAACCATTTTACTTCTCTAAATTGATATTTATCAATTTCTTTAGAACTGTCATAAAAGTATTCGCTCTCAATTATTCCAACAGCGTCTATAATTTTATTTCCTTTAGATGCAAAAACGATATCTCCAATTTTCATTTTTTGAAAAGTAAATACAGCTTGTATTACATATTTACTTTCTTCAACTAGCTCAGGAAAGTCTTGTTTAAATTTATCCCTAAAAAGTTTCCAATCTTTTATTTTGCTTAATTCTGTAAAATCTTTATCATCACCCCAACCTAGTAATAAAAGATTATTTTCAAAAGACCAATTATGTAAATCAAGGTTATTAATACCTCCTAAGCTCATTTTATAAAAGTTTATTTTGCTAAAGTTGATATTTTGATTTTTAATAACATTATTATTCGTTGTAGCAGACAATTGACACATCTTCTTAAAAATACCATCTTCTACATCATATACTACGGTTTTATTTTCATTTTCATCTGTAAAAACCTGAGGCTTAATCCCCTCTATGAAATCTTCATAACTAATACTTTGATGGAATGTAGTAAAGTTTATTTGACCATTCGCATAATATTTATCGTATAATACAGTAATTTCTTCTCTTGAAAGGGAATCTAATTTTCTATTTTCAATGACTTCTACAGCAAGTTTTTTAGTTTCATGTGTTTTTCCTGTACCAGGAGCGCCAAATAGGATTTGATTTAAAGGGTGTATATTTTTCATAGAGTTGTTAGCTAATTCATATTCATTTATTTCTTCATTTACATCACTTTCTTCTAAATTCTCCAAATCATAAGTTTGAGTTGTATAAAACCAGAAGAATATTTGAGCTTTATAAATATCATCAAACTCAATTAGATTGATGATTTGTTCATTTAAATCAATTTGATTTTTAGTTTCAAATTCAATCTCAAATTCATCATTAAGTTTTTTGACTAATAAATTAAAAAACTTATATGAATCAATAGATGTAAAATCAAAAGGAAATAATGCTCTAGTAAAGCGAGTGATTACAGTCCATTTATTTGTATCTATTAAATGATGTATTTTTTGATATGTTTCTCTTTTATCTGAACTTATTAATATTTCATTAATTAGTGAATATTCAGAGTTAATCTTATCCCTTATTAGTTTTCTATTAGTATTTTCAATCAATTGATTTCTAATTCTTGAAAATCCATTATCTGACTCAAATAAATATCGTTGTAAAAAATCTTCATTTTCATCTTGACAAAGTGATTTAAAATCTTGATTTAATTCATCATAATTTTTGTATTTATTCTCTTTGCTATTAGATTTTAAAATTTGAGCTATTTCAGAATACTTTTTTAGTTGGTTATACCAATTGTCATTTTCGAAATCAAAAGTGTATAAAAACTTATCATAAGTATCTTGAAGAGTTTCTTTCATCATAATTTTGTTAGCAATGAAAAAAAGAAAGTCTTGAGTAATGAAATTCCAATGTAATTCATTTAATTCATCCACTTCTAAAAGAGATTTAAACACATCAGTATTTAAATGACTTTCTTTTAAATATTTTTTTATGTTTTTATAGTAAATCTGATTGAATTGAAATGCTTTAAAATCAATTTTAGGATAATTTTTAGAGTCTGCTAAAAATTCATAAGAAGGAGAAGATTTGGAGTCATAAAAGGTGAATTCATCAGGTTTAAAAAGATTTAAATAAACACTAGTTTTTGGTAATAAATTAAAGGATAAAGTAAGGTTTTCTTTAGTTACAGGTATCTCCTTATTTATGATTTTTCTAATTTTGATTAAGTCTTCAATTGTAACATAATCATCGTTATATCTTTTGATAGACTTTATAAAATTAACTCCTTTCTCTTTAGAGTTTGGTTGAAAGTATAATTCTTGTGACTCGTTTATTTTAGAAATAACTTCTTCGTTAGTTAGTGTATTAATATCTACATTTTTTTCAAACCATTTGATAAAGTTAAATTTATAACCTTCATTTTTACTTAACCATTCTGTATTATTAATTGTATCTTGATATTTTCTAATTTGTGGAGCTAATCTAGTTCCATCAAAAACTGGATAATCTTTTTTATTAATAACTAAAAACCCAAGTTCTTCAAAAGGTTTATTTGCTTTGCCACCTTTTAAAGTTTTATCATCTAAGTCATAATTATTTTGATTAGCTATAAATCTAATAACATCTTTAGGTGGATAAGGCTCATTATTAATTATGACTACATAATTAGAGTCATTTAGTTTATTTCTACTTGCTAATAATTGCTCTTTAACTTCATAAACCATTTCTTTTGTGATAAGTTTATAAAGTGCACTAGCGTTTATTTTTTGTTTATTTATTTCGTTATTCATTGTTCTTACAGATGGTTTTAAGTTACTTTAATAGTGTATGGATTCTAATAAATATTTATGGCTTTTTAATCTTAATAATTCCTATAGAAATAGCAATGTCTTTTGTGAGTTTAGATAAAGGTCTTTTTATAAAGTCTTTTTCATTATAGTAATTACCATAGGCAATTTGATAAGCTTGTTCTATAGATAAATTTGCAGTAGGAAAAGTTTTAATCAACGTTTCAATGTACTTATCATTAGATATAACTCTTTTTTTTATAATATCTCTTACTATATCTGTATGTAAATTATAAACAATATCATATTTAAAAACTTTTTGATGATTTTTTAACTTATTAAAGATTTCTTGACCATACACTAAACCGTTATTTTTAGTTATTATATATAGTTTATCAGAATTACCTATTGAAGCTTCATAATCTTTTGGATAATAATCAAATTGTAAATAATTATGATTTGGATTATTTTCATAAGGTGAAATATAGTCCTCATAATTAAAACTAACGTCATGCTTTAAAGTTTGGTTACATATTTTGCAAGAGGGTATCAAATTATAAAAACTTAAAGCTAAAAGAGGATGCTCACTTTTTGGTAAAAAATGGTCTAAATCTGGTCGCATTACTTTCTTTTGACCTTCTGTAATACTAAAAGTATAATTGTTGTTACAATAACAACAAGTTTTCAAATCTAATTTTGTAGTTAATTGATATGGTCCCCAATCTTTATTTAAATCTAATATATTAAACCAATTATCGTAGTCAAAAATTTTAGATAATAAACATTTAATTAAATTTATTCTATTCCTGAACTTTAAATAGATTTTAAGATTATTTTCATTGCTTGATAAATCTAATGATATAATATATTTTGTGCATTTTTTTAATAACTTTAGTTGATGAATTACCTTATTACAATCTCTTAGTTCATCTTTAAAAAGATTACTTTTCTTTAACCAACTGTATTTTTTTTTGGTGAATGATTTTTCTTTAATATATATAATCTTGATAAATGATTCATATTGAGTGTGATGTATATGTTTTTTAACTTTTTCTTCTATTATAGTAACTTTCGTATTTTTCTTAATATTTTTTATAGTTTCAAATAAATTTATATAAAAATCAATTCTTATATTAACCTCTTTAATTACGAAATTTGTATGAGTTTCAAAAGCTTCATTGATTATTTTATCAGGTATAGATCCTCTTATACTAATCATTTTTTCTAGATTTTAATTCTTTTAGCTTTTCTTCTAATAATTGAATTTCTTCATCAATATGATTTGAAGAAGGAAATGCAAGATTAAACATTTCAATTAATTTAAATTTGATGATAGGTTCATCGATTATATCAATCATTTTTTTTATCTCTTTTTTTTGTAACTCATCAATTTTTACTTCTACCTTATGTTTTTCATTTTCAGTTATTTTTAAATTTAACAGATGAAGTGTTTTATCAATTTTTTCTTTTGCAAATTCACCAATTAATCCGTTTGAAATAAAGAAACTATCTGCTAATAACTCGTGAATATTAGCACCAAAAGTTTTTTTTGTATTTGTTAAACCATCATCAATTTTTGTTGTTGAATCTTTATTTTGATCTAAATAAACAATGTTTTTTGAAGGGATATCTGATAATGTCAGAGGGTCGTGTGTTGTAAATATTATTTGTATATAATGATTATTTGTAGAGTCTTCAATTAATTTATTTTCAATCTCTACATTTTTAAATTCATCTAATAACAAAGGAAAAGTTGTACTTAAAGCATTAATGAATTTTTTCTTCCACAAAGGGTGGTAACCTAGCTCGGGTTCATCTAAGAGAAATAAATAAAATTGTTCCTTTTTATAGTCACTTCTATTAAGATTTGATTGAATATAATTATGGATATTAGCATAAAACTTTAAAATTGATTTTTCACCTGTTGAAAGTACTTTATTTGGTTCAAAATCTAAAAATTTTATCTTTAAAGGTAAGTTCTTTACTGAATCGATTAAGCTATTATAATTATTTACAAAAACATTAAGTATTTCAATAGAATGTATTTGAGTATCAAATATTAATTTGTCTTTTTCAATTTTTAAACTATTATCATTTATTATATTTCTTAAATAGTTATAATAATTGTAAATCGCATTCATTTGATTTAAATACATTTCTGCAAGATTTACAGCATCTATTTCTTTAAATTGCTCTTTAGTAAATTTATGAGCTTGATTGGTTTTATAATAGGTTACTTTTTTAGATATTTCACTATAATTACTTAACTCAATTTTACCAAAGCAATCTAATAATGATGTGGTTAATAAATTATCACTATTTGTTAAAAATAACTCTAGAAAACAATTAAGCTTTTCTTCAAAAGAATTAGCTTCTAAGATCAAGTTGAAATTATAATAGCCTTGAAATGGTGTTCTAGGAAATGTGGTATTAAGTATAAGATAACTTAATATTGTAATTTCAAAGTTATTGATAAAATCTTGCTTTTGATGAATAGTTTGTGATGTAGTATTTTTTTTATATTCATCTAAATTCCATAATTCATCAAACATATGATTTAATCCATTACTATTTATTATTTGTAAATAATTGATTAAAATATTATTTATTGAATCAGTTAATGTATTATCTTTTATTCTTTGTAAATCTCCGTTTATATAGGTTTTTAAAACATCAACTCTATTTTGGTTTCCTAAATTAGCGTTTGCATAAACATATTTAAAATAATCTTTTTTATGATTTGTTATACTAATATGCAATTCATCATAAGAAGGGAAGTCATCATAAATTTTTTTGATCTTATGAGAAATAGGATTTGTTAGAAATTTAAGATTATTTGTTGTTTGTTTTAAACTCAAATCTTCTAATGTATAATTTCCTTCAATGTCATAAACGAATTGCATTGCACTTCTTAAATCAAGATCTGTTTCAGAACTATAAAATATAGTAGAATAACTTTTTTTAGCTATTTCAATAGGTTTAAAGTATATAGGTAAATATGATTGATTTTCAATTTCATTTAAAATATATATTTGTTCGTTATGTTCAAATATATATAAACACTTAATACTCTTTTTGTCTATGCATTCATTTATAACTCTTAATAATGTAGTTTTTCCAATGCCATTTTTACCTACAATAGCACTAATATTAGAAATTTCTGGAGCAAAAAAATCAGAAATAAATTCTTGATTCTTTTGTTTTAGTTCTAAATATAAAACATCAGAATTAAATTCTGCCGTGTAAAAATTTTTACCTCCAAGATTTATAATAAATCCTTGATGATCTTTTCCGAATAAATGTTCAATAGATCCTTTTGGGATATAGAAAGCTGATAAAATCATTTTTTTAATTTAATTAGGTATGTATACTTTATGAGTTCTCATTTTTATTAATAGCTAAAAATATAAATTTAATGTCTAACTATTATAATTAGTTGTTAACTTGTGGTTGAATATTAAGTTTATATAATTTAAAGATGGAATTGAATGTTAATTATCAAGAAAAAATAAATGAGAATTTTAAAGTAATAGAAGGTATATCTAGAAAGATTAACTCTTTAGAATTATTATCATTCTTGGCTTATTTCAATTCTCTACATTCTAAAGATGAATATGAGGATTATAGAAAAGGAAGAAATTATTTTGTTTCTGAAGTTGTAGCAAATCAATGTTTAAAAAATGAAATTGTTGATAATTCTAATGTAAATGACGAAGATAAACTTAGCTATTATTTTGAAATTCAAGAGGCTACTTTAAATTATTGTAGTCTAAGAACTTCTAAAGATTTATCAGATAAGTATATTAAAGGAGATTTACTTAATGAAATTAGTTCCAAAATAGAATTAGAAACAAAAACGGTTAAAAACCCTGGTCATCCTATTCATCATTTACAGTTTTCAAAAGAATTATATAAACCTTTTAATGATCAAATTTATCAGTCTTTTGGATTTACTTTATCAGATATATTATTAATTAGTGATGGCTTATTAGAGTTCTTAACTAAAAGACTTGAAAAACAGAGAAAACAATATAATAATCTCTCAAATTTCTTTACAAGAGAAACAATTAAATTAAAAAAAGGAAAATCTAAAAAAAAGAATATTATATATAATGATATAGATTTTAGTGATTTGGTCAAAAAAAATGAATCTGAAATTAGAGAATATTTTGTAAACTTTTTTAAAATACAATTCTTATATAATGTTGAAAAGTCTTGGGTTTTTAAATTGGAAGAGTTGTCAGAATTCTTAAATATAGATATAAGAAATGTTACTTCTTTATTTGATATTTTTTCTATAGGATTTAATTCTTTACCTGATTCTTTAGATATTTTTAATTCTGAAAATATCCTAATAAAGAAGCCATTCATAAAAAATAAAGATTCTTACTTATTAACTTCAGTTCCTCTTTTAACATGGTGTGCTAGTGAGTTATTTGAAAATTTTTTTAAAAAGAATAGTAAGTTATTTGGAAAATTCACAAAGCAAAAACATAATTTTTTGCAAATAACTTCTGAAAAGTATTTTCAAAATATTCTACCTGGAGCTAAACAGTATTCGAATATGTTTTATGGTTCAACTGAAAGCAGAATGGAGACTGATGGTATAATAATATTTAATGAATATTTATTTATAATTGAAGCTAAGGCGAATAAATTATCTTCTAAAGCAAAATCAGGTCATTATCTGAAGGTAAAAGATCAATTAGAAGATATCTTAATAAGTTCACATAATCAAGCGTTACGTGCCTTAAGTTATTTGAAAGAAAAAAAAGAAGTAGAATTTAGTAATAAGCTAAATCAAAAATTAAATTTAAAAATTTCTGATTATAAAGAGGTTTATTTGGTTTCATTAACATTGGAGCAATTTGGGAATATCGTTCCTATTATTAAAAATAATGATAATGAAGATTTTTTTGAAAAATCAAATTTTCCATGGGTAATAAGTTTGTATGATTTAGTTATTATAAATGATTTGTTTGAAACTCCTTCATTGTTTTTTAAATACTTAGATTTTAGAAATTCTTATTTAAAATATTCTAATACTTATATTTTTGAAGAATTAGATTTAATAGGTTATTTCTTGAAAGGTCTAGGAGGTAATATACTAAATTTATTGGAAAATAAAGATTTTAGTTATTTTCAATTTTCACCAGAAACAGATTTTATAAATGATTATTATTTTCAAATTCAAAAGGGAATTTTAAATATAAATAAACCTTCTTATTTTAAGAATAAGATTTTTAAAGAATTAATTACCAAAATAGATATGTCTAATCTTAATTATTCCATAGAGACTTCATTATATTTATTAAGTTTTAATCCTAAATCAATTTTTGATTTAACCCAGAAATATAAAAAAACAATAGATCAATTTAAAATAGATAAAAAATTACATGATTGTTCAATTTATACTCAAAATGAAGGTGGTTTTGGATTTACTTATATGATTGATTCATGTGAAGACAATTTGTTAGAAGTTTTAGAAAATTATATAAAATATAAAAAATCACAATTTAATTCAAAAGTATGGATTGGAATAGGAGAAATTAATAGCCAAATAAAATTTATCATAAAAATATAATTTTATTTATGATTCATAGTTCATAATAATGAAAAATAAGTAGCTTAAATATTTTATTCTATGTTAAGAGAAAATCAGATGCTAAATAAGTTAAATGTTTTTTTAGGCATAACTGAAATTAATAATGAAAAACCTAATGAAATAAATTTAATTTTAGGGAGTATTTATGAGTTTTCAAGAGAATTAAATTTAATAGATGCCTTAAATAAAGGTATTGAAATATCTTCTTTAGTTGATTTAAATAAATACTCAGATGAAGATAAAATGACATTTTATTATAACTTGTCAAATGCTTGGTCTTATAAAAAAATGATGTTTCAGGAATTAAATACCTCTTTATATTGGGATTTTGAAAGTGAAGAATTAGTTCAGGAAATTTTGAACTGTAGAAAAGCTTTATATTATTCAAATTATTCAAATAATATAAATAGAAAATGTGAAATTTTAACTAATCTCGGAAATAATTTATCACATTTAGGTAGATTTTCAGAAGCGGTAGAATGCTGGTGTTTAGCTATAAATCTTAAAGATAATTTTCCAATGGCAATAGGAAATTTAGGATTTGGTTTATTCCATTATGCTCAAGTTCTTTATGATGATCACCATAGAGCATTTTTTTTAAAAGAATCTAACAATTTTTTGAAAAAAGCAATTAAGTTAGACGGTATTTATCCTGAGGCTAAAACTGATTTTTTACGTATATTATCAGTAATAGAGAGTAAAGTGGATATTACATTTTTAAATAATAAAAATGATTTTGAAGATGTTTCTATAGGGGATAGTTTAGAAGAAAAGGAATATCGTAAATGGAGTTTAGAAAATAAATTATTTTTAAATCCTTTAAATGATATTTTTCAGAATAACATAGTTGCTCATGTGTAAATCGTCAGCAAAAAGTGGACATCTAAGACCTAAAATTTAAGATAGTGTTTTTAAAAGCATTAATTTTAATTATGGCAAATTCAAAAAAGAAAACTCCTGAAAAATTTGTAAAAGATATTCGTCAAAACACAAGACGAATATTTACAGCGGAACAAAAGATTTTAATTGTGATGGAAGCCTTACGTGCTGAGATTTCAGTAGCTGAACTTTGTCGCAAATATGCTATTTCACAATCTCAATTTTATAAGTGGAACAAAGAGTTTTTAGAAGCTGGTAAAAAGCGATTATCTGGTGATATTACACGTGAAGCAACAAGTGATGAAGTTTCTGATCTCCGCAAAGAAAATTTACAATTAAAAGAGATTGTAGCCGATTTAGTTGTGCGTTATGATATCGTAAAAAAAACCTTGGATTCGTTGGATTAATCAATAAATTTAAGAAATATATGCGATTATCAGCAAGTGAAAAATATGAAATAATTCAGACTGTAACTCGTTCAGAAATTGGAGTTAAACGTACTTTAGAGGAATTTGGAATAGCACGAAGTACATTTTACAAATGGTATTCAAATTATCTAGAAAATGGATTTGAGGGTTTAGAATCTAAACGTTATTCAATGCATCGAAAATGGAATAGTATTCCTGAATCTCAGAAAGATTTAATTGTAGAATTAGCTTTGGATTATCCTGAATTATCTGCTAGAGAACTGGCTTTTAAAATGACCGATGAATTAGGGATTTATATATCGGAATCGAGTGTTTATCGGATATTGAAGCAACGAGATTTAATTCCAGCGCCCAATCACATTCTGATTTCAGCAGCGAATGAATTTAAAGATAAAACGAATTTTGTTCATCAAATGTGGCAAACAGATTTTACTTATTTTAAAATTATTGGATGGGGATGGTATTATTTGAGCACGATTTTAGACGATTACAGCCGATATATTATTCATTGGGAATTATGCAGTTCAATGAAAGCTGAAGATGTGAAAAGAACTGTAAAAACAGCTATTGAAAAAGCGAAATTAAAAACGAAACAGAAACCAAAATTATTATCTGATAATGGACCTTGTTATGTATCAAGTGAGTTAAAAGATTACTTGAAAAATACTCAAAAAATGAAACATGTTAGAGGAAAGCCTCTGCATCCTCAAACGCAAGGGAAAATCGAAAGGTACCACAGAACGATGAAAAATGTAGTAAAACTGGATCATTATTACCATCCTGATGAGCTGATTGAAGCCTTAAATAAGTTTGTAGAAAACTATAACAATTGCAGGTATCATGAGGCTTTGAACAACCTTACACCTTCAGATGTATATTTTGGTAGAGCAGATAAAATTTTAGAACAAAGAGCAATTATTAAACGGCAAACGATTGCCAAAAGAAGGCAATTGTATTTTCAAGAAAAAATAATAAATTTATAAACCAAACCCTCTCTTAATTTTTAGAAAGAGGTGTCCCATTTATTTTGACAACGTACATCTAATATCGTCTTTTTTATATCCTTCCAAAATGTTATAAATTTCGTTATTATCAATTACTTTATAAATTTCGTTATTTTTAAAATCAGTTTGATTCGTTATTTTTTTAAAATCTTCAATAGATATTAATTTATAATAAAAAAGATTAATATTAATACTGTCCTCTGGATTAATAATTTTATCATAAATTATATAACCTGTTTGATTATTATTATGAGGATGATTATAATAATTAATATCAATAAATTTTATTTTTTTACTACTTTTTAATAAATATGTTTTAGGTATAGTAAAGGATGTAAACAGACTATCTGTTTTAGGTTTTAATCCTATTACTTCTATCTTTATTAATTCTGAATTTTTTACTTCTTCTAATGTATCTACACTTTGCCCTTTACAACTAAAAAGAATTAAAATCAGGAGTAATGCTATTTGTTTCATTTTTCAGGTTGTATTATAATACTTTCTATTATAAAAATATCATCATTAATTAATTCATCTCTTTGTTTTCTTATGATTAGAGAATACTTTGTTTCGTTAATTTCTTGACCTTGAATTTTTTTTTCATAAATGGCATAGTCATCATTTATTCTAATTTTTTCTAAATCAATAATATTCTTTATTTCTCCTTTCAACAATTTATCAATAGTTATCTGCGGAACATCTTTTATAAACTCATAATCTTTATAATCTGTTTCTCTACCAAAATGCAACAAATTCCTTACTTGTGTTAGTCCACTTCTTTTGGCATTTTCTAGTTTTATTATTTTCAGTTCTTCGTACATATCGTCGAACTCTTTTACAATATCCATCGATATCCATTCTAGTACAGCAAAACCAAATGCCAAAGGAGCAGAAATAGGAATCATGCCTACAAAAGAAGAAAGGCTTGGTTTATTGAACTCTCCATTTTCACTGATTACAGGTATCATTTCTTTCATTTCTGTAAGCAATTGATAAGAGCCATAAACTAAATTAGCATTTCTTCCGTATTTCAAAACTTTATTGATAGAATTATATGAAATTATGCCTTTATAAGATTGATCAAGTTTTATTGTCTTTAAAGTTTCTTCTATGTAAACCATTTTGATTGGCTTTGTTGTTTTATAAAAATGTTCTACTTCATTGACTGTGAAATTTTTAAAATTATGTGCTCTTGTACTAAAGTCTATTCCTTCTGTAAATACTTGTTTCTTAAATAAATTAACTCCTTCTATTGAATTAAAAAATGTGGTTGTTTTTATTTTAACAGCTGCAAACTTTTTAAATGATATATCATCTTTATCAATTGCAAAAAGTATAAACTCGCCTAAATGATTAAATATTTCTGGAAAATTGTATTGATTTTCCACTGAAAATGGTTTTATAAACAAATTTTGTTCAGAACGTTTTACCTTCAGATAATCTCCAAAACTATTAGGTAAATGAACATTCTCTTGGTCATCGTAACCACATTTAAAATATAATTCCAAATCACCCCCTTCTTCATTAAAATACAATGTTTCTTCGTTAAACAAATTATTCAAACCCCAATCTAAAGAAATTTCTATATATCCTTTTCCTTCTTTATCCAACTGCATAGTTGTTATTTCATTGTTTCCTCGCATTATTCGGATATGATCGTCTGTAGAATAATTAGCTAATCCAAAAGTCAAAGGAATAGGAATAGAATAATCATGTTCATACAAGGCTATCATAATATTTTTTCCTTCAGGTTTTTCTATATTTTGTGTTTGTACATGAAAACGAACTACATTTAGTATTTTAGCTTCTTTAATAGGTTTATCCTCTTTATCTGTCCACCAACCTTTTACAAAATATTTATTTGGCGGTGGTGGATCTTTTGGAGTTCCAAAATTAGTACCTCCATCTGCTGTAAAGTAACTTCCGTTATTAGCATATGCAGAAAAATCATTTGTATAAACTTCCCATTTTTCGCATTCTATAGAGTTAGTTCCTTTAACAATTCGTGTAATTTTTCCTCCTGCCATAATTAATGCATTTTTGTTCCTTCACCTCCATTATTATCAAATGAACCCTGACTATGTATTTCATTTTTATTTTCAGAAATAATCTTTTTATCACTTGATTGGTCTAAAACTTCTTTTGATTTAGACGTTTTATTACCATTGGCAATTTCCATAATATTAGCAGCCATCAAACTATAATCTAAAATTGCATTATTAGTCATCATTCCTCCAGCAGTTGCTATATAATTTACACCTACACTATTTGTAAAATTCATGCCTATAGAATTCATTTGGTTAATCCCAACACTTGTATTCATATTCTCTTGAACATCGATATTAAAATTCTTACATTTTATATTAATCGTTTCAGGAGCGGTAATATTGATATTACTACCAATAGTATCGAGATGAATTTCATTACCTGATTTGTCAGTGATGATGATGCTTTCGTCTTCTGTAAAAACAATACGATGTCCACTTCTTGTCTGTATAGATTTCACACTATTATTCGCACCACCACCCAATCCAACTTTTCCATGAAACATACCGCCCATGACAAAAGGTCTGTCAGGATGATTGTGTACAAAGCCAACCATTACTTGATCGCCAACTTCTGGTATGGCAACATACCCACGGTTTTGTGTCACTTGATCTGTACCTCCAGCATCAGGCGACATCATGCGGATAAAATTTGTTGTATCATGTAATTGCCAATCAAATTTAATGGTCACTCGTCCTTGTCCTTTTGGATCAGCATTTGAGATTACAGTTGCAATTTGAGGTTGAGCAATTGGGATTGTAAATTCAGGTTTTGGTAAAAATCCAGTATCCGAAGCAATTGCTTTAAATCGTTCCGTATAATGTCCTAAAGTATCAATATCATGCTCCACATCCGTAATCATAATTCGAGTAAAATACGATGTTTTGTTGCTGTCTTGTTTGCGCATTTCTAAATCAGCTACACAACCAGGATACAAAAATGGAATCGATGTAGAACCGCTTACTGTAAAGACTTCAACACCTTTTTGTCCAGCCTCACTTTCTTGCGCATTTACTACATCTTTATCCGTATTTGCTTTGATAGGCGCGACTTGTAAAGCTTTAGTTTTGAAAATATTCTCGTTGTTTTTATAAGCTGTTTGAGCCAAATCGCTTCTGTGTTTAAGCGGTGTTTGACCAGAAGTTAATTTTGCGTTATCACTGCTATTATAGCCATAAAATTGAGGTTTAGTATGAACCGCATTCAGCTCAATACTAATATCATTTACATTTCGACCATAAACCAAATTGAGCGGTTTATTTTGTGGCGGCAATTGTCCAAAATGCAAGACTTCACCATCATAAAAAAATTGTTCTCCATAAGCAGAAGCCATTCGAGCCAAATAATTGTAATGCGTTTCATTGTATTGCGTGCTGTAAACTATATCGGAAGCATCTTTTGCGTCAACCCGAATATCAAATTTAGAATCTCCAAGTCCTTCTTTAATTAGTTTATTGGCAATAATACTCATGTTAACCGATCTATCACCTCCAAAACTCTGTGTATGCGGTGCGCCATCCAACAAAATAGTTGGACTAAACCCCGATAAAACGATATTTCCAAGGCTAGAATGTTCTTGTAAATACCCTACTTTTGTAATGACTCCGACAAAAGTTCTTTCAGGACTATCCTCAATATCTTTGTAACGAATAACGACTGTCAGGCGGTTTCCTAAAAATTTATTTGAAGTTTCGAGTTTATGATTTTCATAATTACCAAAGGTATCATGATCCAAAACTAACTCGAATTGATGATGAGTTTGGCTATGTTGTTTTAAAGAAAAATGCTTGTAATGCGGAACAATTTTACCATCAATTACGATTAATAATTTGGCTAAACGATTAATTCCAGCGACTTGGCTATCGTCAATAGCCTTAGCACCATTGTAGGGTTTGAAAGGTAGTTGCATAGGTGAGAGGTTTTGATTTTTAATACTTTAAATATACTCTTTTTTCATTTACAAACAAAAAACTCCTGATGCAGCCTTCGCATCGCACCAAGAGTTTTCAAGATTTCATAAGTTAGTTGGTTAGTAAACTTATGCGATTTTCGATTGAAATAAATTATCGAGCAGAAGGCCAAACACCGTCGTAAGAAGCTGTTCCGTAATCAATTTTCTCTGCACTCACGACAAATGAAATTAACATATTGTTGTCGTTTAACGCGTCAAAATTTAATTCGTGTTGAATAACGTAACCGTTTTCCCACTTCAAGTTGATTAAAACACCTTCTTCGTGCGCTTTATTGAACGTAATATCACCAACAGTTGGTTTATATTTTCCGTTTAATAAACTCTCCAAAATCGTAGAACTTTCAGTTGCTTCTACTGTTACTTTGATTAAAGCATTAGATGGATCAGAAGCTACACGTCCCGAAACATCAGTAGTTCTTGATACTTGATAATCTAATTTGATGATTTTTTGATCCTCACCACCGTTGAATTTTAAGACTCCTCTTGAATTGTTAGCCATAGTTGTAAATTTTAAGATTGATTTATTTTAATTTTCATCTATGACTAAATTAGAAACAGATTTTTTAATTAACCATTTTTAAACGTTTACAATCGAATATGTAGTAGTTTTACGACATATGCATAACATAGTAGCGTATTAATTCTGCAAAATATTTTTAAAATGAATATTTATTCTGATAATATTTTGAATGTATTTAATTAAAACACGCCAAATCATTAACATTTAACTTCTTGTAAAAAATATTTTTTGAAGAAATTTAGAATTTTTTGGAGAGAGAAGGAGAAAAATAAAATATTTCATTCAAAACACTGTTTAATCATGTTATAAAATGCAGTAAATAATTACGAATAATATTGTTTTCTGAATTGTTCTGGCGTAAACTCAGTGTATTTTTTGAAGAATTTCACAAAATAAGAAGCATCCTGAAAATTGAGTAAATACGCAATTTCTGTAACAGAAATCTCTTTATTAACAAGTAACCGTTTTGCTTCTAAAACAATGCGACTTCTTATTAATTCACCTGCCGATGTTCCCAAAATATCTTTGCACAACGCGTTCAAATGATTGGGTGTAATGTACAACAATTCGGCATATTCTTTCGGTAATTTTTTGGTCTTGAAATTTTGATCGATAAGCGACTGAAAATTATTCAGCAACACTGATTGATAATCACTTGTTTTAATTTTTACAGCTTCCAAACTTCGTTCAATATCAATAAATAAATTCATCAAATGAAAACCAATTTTTAAATTCGAGAATTGATTATTTTCTTGATTTTCATTTATCATTTCCTCAAAATAACTTGAAATTTTTTCTTGTACATCTGGCGAAATTTCAACCACATGATCTTTCACCAAAATAGATTGTAAAAATCTAAATTTTTGTAAAATAGAAGAATTAATTCCAATCCAATCAAAAAAATTATCAGAAAAATTCACGACAAACCCATCATATTTTTCCTTAAAATACCATTGGTGTACTTGTCCAGGTTTCATAAAATACATTGTCCCAGATTTAGCCTCAAACTTCTCAAAATCGATCAAATGTTCGCCGCTACCTTCTGTAAAATAGACCAAATGGTAATAATTATGACTGTGAACTTCCTGCAAATGTGGATTACTATCAACATAACCTCTAAAACGATCGATGGAAAACAACTCATTACTATTTTTTTCGGTATTCAGGTTACAGATATCGTATGTTGGGAAAAGTTTTTTGGTCATTTTGAAACAAATTATCAAGTGTAAAAATAAAGAATATTTGAAAGGAAAAGTTTAACTTTAAACAATAGAACATCAAAAATGGAATTTAAAGAGAAAAAAATTATCTTACTTTCTTTGGATGGCGGAGGAATTAGAGGAATTATATCGTGTGTCATTTTAAAATACATCGAAGATAAATTAAAGGAAATTCATGACGAAAATGCTAAAATAGGCGATTATGTCGATTTTATTGCAGGTACAAGTACTGGTGCTTTAATCGCTTCTTTGTTATTATCTCCTTCTACCGAAAATCCAAAAAGAGCAAAACACTCGATTACAGATGCTTTGAATATTTATTTAGGCGAAGGGAAAAATATTTTCTCAAAAACATTCTGGACAATTCTCAATAATCCGTTGAGTGTGCTGAAAGATAATTTACCAACGCTTGTATTGGAAGAGCAATTAAAAATCGTTTTTGGAGAGGCAGAGTTAAAAGATATGATTCGTCCTTGCGCAATAGTTTCTTATGATACTGAGCATCAAAAACCAAAAATTTTCAATTCAATTGATGGAATTTCTCCTTTCCGAAATTTTTATGTAAAAGATATTTGTCGTGCTTCATCAGCTGCGCCAACTTATTTTGAACCTGCGAAAATAAAATCATTCGCTGATCAAGAATTTAGCTGTATTGATGGTGGTGTTTTTGCAAACAATCCGACTTTTGTTGGTTTTATCGAAACGCAAAAAATAAATTTCAATAAATACTTCAAAGATGAATTAAAGTATAATGGAACAGCACCTTTACAAGAATTTATTATCATTTCTCTCGGAAATGGTTCGCGTGCAAAATCTTATAAACACGAACATTTAACAGGAATTTCAAAATCTAAATGGGTAGATCCTTTGGTAGACATTTTTATTTCAACTGGCGTTGATATGGTCGATCAGGAAATGAGAAGTATGTTCGCTTTATTGAAGCCAAAATACCAACAAAATTATTATCGATTTAATCCTGAAATTCCAGAATCTGCATTGGATTTAGGAAATGTTTCCAACAGTAATATTAAAACGTTATTGGATGTTGCCAATGATTATGTAGCAAAACACAAAGAACATTTGGATGAAGTTGTTCAAAAATTAATTTTCAATCAAGTTGAAATCTCATAAAAAAAGGCTTTGAGTAAAATTTCAAAGCCTTTTCTAATTTCTATTTATTTCGAACATAAACAAATATTTCCTGTTCTCGATTCAATCCTCTATTATCCACAATACTTTCTAAACAAGCGTGACAATCTGTTACAATTCCCTCTCCATTGTAATTTGTATAACTTCCATTCTCTAGCGCAACAACATGCGGCTTTAACAAATCTGCATTCAGTTTTTTGCGTTCTCCAATCAAGGTGTACACATATTCGCGTCCAGTTTCGTCAGTAAAATTATCCACTTTATAAATTTGATCCAATTCTCTTTCGTGATCAATTATAACAAATAAGTAGTCTTTGTGGCTATCTTTTTCAAAAAAAATTCTTCTCATAGCTTCAATTGTTTGACTCAAATTTAATAAAAGAATATTGGTTTTACCAATGAAAATTAAAAAGTTTTAAGAGAATTTTAAAATATTATCAATTTCAAAACAGATAATATTTTACTTTTACATTAGCCAAAACACAAAAATGAAAACTCTTCTAAAAATCTTGACTTTAGGATTAATTTGCCTTATTTGTCAACCAATTTTTGCGCAAAAAAACGCGAAATTAAAACATGACTTCGAAAAAATTATCCGTTCAAAACATTCATTTCCTTTTAATGGAGTTGTGATTGTTTCCAAAAATGGTAAAACGATGTATGAAAAAGTACATTTCTGGTATTATCCTTGTAGGAAATTTGTATCTTGAATCCAACTAAAACGAATAAAATCTAACCAATTGGAATTCAATACAAAAAAAATACTCAAATATTTCTCTCTTACGCTTTTATCAATAATTTTATTGCTGACCATTGCAATTTTTAGTTTACAGTTTCCTGCTGTACAAAATTTTGTAAAAAATAAATTAGTTAATTACCTCGAAAATAAAATACATACAAAAGTTCAATTAGATCGTATTTATATCGATTTTCCAAACAGTTTGGTCATGGAAAATCTTTTTTTACAAGGACAAGATGTCGACACACTTTTATCGGTCAAAAAATTTGACGTTGGTTTAGATATTTGGCAATTGACCAAAAGTAAAGCCGATATAAAATCTATTGATTTAAATGGTGTTCACGCGAATGTTATTCGTAAACCAGATGGAAAATTCAATTTCAATTATATTATCAATGCTTTTGCAACAGACGAAAAAGACGAAAGTCCTTCAAAGCCATTTATCATTTCGTTAGATAAAATAAAACTGAATGATATTAATGTTTCCTTCAATGATCAGCAAGCGGCAAATAACATCAAAGTTTATCTAAATTCATTTGATACGCGTGTCAAAAAATTCGATTTAGAGCAAAATTCGTATGGAATTGGCGATTTCAATTTGGATGGTTTAAAACTAAAATTGAAACAAGATATTGTAAAAGAAGTTGCGAAAAAAGTAGAAGAAAAAGTAGATTCTTTGAATGATCAAAAGCCAATGAAAATTGAATTGAACGGAATTAATTTAACCAATTTTGAAGTAGATTATGGTGATGATATTTCTGGAATGTTTGCTAAAGTCAAATTCAAAGATTTCAAAACGCGTGTTAAAAAACTTGATTTACAACAAAATTCTTATGCGGTTGATGATATTTTAGTGAATGGTTTGTTGGTTGATTTTGATCAAAAAATGGTTAATAAAATCAAAGAAAATAATGTTGATAAAATTGATCCAAAATCTAAGCAAAACCCTCTTCAAATTGCATTAAACAAAATTAATTTGAATGATATAAAAGTCAATTATGGTGATGAAAACTCTAAGACTTTTGCCAAAATTAACTTAAACGAATTCGAAACGAAAATCAATAAACTTGATCTTGAAAATTCAATTTTCGACATCGAAAATATTTTGTTGAAAGACGCTGATATCGAAGCGAATTTATTCCTTTCTTCGAACAATTCTACTTCCACTTCATCTACTTCTTCAACCCCAATGAATTTGGTTTTGAACGAAACGAAATTAGAAAATGTAAAAGTAAAATACAACAATACTGCAGAACGTCGAACGGCTCAAGGAATGGATTTTAATCATTTGGATTTTTCTAAATTAAATCTTGATTTGCGCGATTTCGAAATGAAAAATAACACATTTGCTGGACAAGTAAAAAATGCTGAAATAAAGGAATCAAGAGGATTGAATATTCAGAAATTGACAACAAATTTCTTGTACGCAGATACACAAGCGTATCTGAAAAACCTTTATTTACAAACACCAAGAACTATTCTTCGTGACGAAGTTATTTTGCACTACAATACAATTAATGAGTTAACTTCTCATCCAGAAAATGTTCTAGTCAATGCGAATATCAAAAACTCAAAAATTGGTTTTGCAGATATTCTAAATCTTGCACCAACGCTTAGAAATACAATGCCTTTCGATAAATATCCAAACGCCATTCTAAGTGTTAACACCAATGTAAAAGGAAAAGTAAACGATTTATTGATTAATAATTTACAAGTTTCTGGTTTAGATGATTTGCAACTTTCGGCTTCTGGAAGAGTGAAAAATGCGATGAATCCGAAGAATTTATTTTATGATTTAAACATCAAAAACTTTTCGACATCATCAAAAACGATTTATAATTTAGTTCCGAAAAATACTATTCCAAATAACATTAGAATTCCTTCAAAGCTTTCTGTCAAAGGAAAAGCGAAAGGAACAACCGAAATCATCAATACGCAATTGGCAATAAATTCTACGTTAGGAAATGCGAAAATTGATGCGATTGTGGACATGCAAAAAAAGGATGCTGAGAAATATAATGTCAAAGCAGATCTACAAAATTTGGATGTTGGAACACTTATTAGCAACAAGGATTTAGGTAAAATAACTGGAAAAATTAACGCTATTGGAACAAGTTTCAATCCTGAAAAAATGGTTACAAAACTTTCGGGAACCGTTTCATCAGCTTATTACAATAAATATACTTATCAAAATATTGCACTCGATGCAAAAGTGAATCATGGAGCGTTTGATGCGCATGTTTTCTCAAAAGATCCAAACGCTAATCTTAATTTGACAGCTTCTGGCGTGTACAAAAAAGATTTATCTGATGTAAAATTGAACGGAAATATTGTGAAATTAGATGTTCAAAAACTTGGTCTTTACAGCGAACCAATGATTGTTGCAGGAGAAATTGATGCCAATTTTGCTGATTTAAATCCAGATTATTTAAATGGTTCTTTATATCTAAAAAACTTTGCATTATCCAATACAAAAGATATTTTTCCAATGCAAGAAGTGAGCTTGATTGCGACTTCAACTGCTGATTCGAATCAAATTAATTTGACTTCACAATTGGCTGATTTGGATATGAAAGGAAAATTTAAATTGACGCAAATTTTTGGTTCATTAACTTCAACGATTAACCAATATTATGAATTTCAGAAACCGAATAAAGACGAAAAAATAGAACCTCATCAATTCTTTACTTTGAATGCAAAAATTAAAGATGATGAGTTGATTCGAAGATTTGTTCCCGATTTGAAAAATTTCGAAACCATAACATTTGACGCAACTTATGATGCCGATTCAAAACAAATCAATGTGGATGGAAAAATTCCGAATTTAACGTACGGAACGAATACAATTAACAACGGAGTTTTAAAACTATCCAACCAAAATGAAGCCTTGTTGTATTCGTTGAATGTGGATGCATTAAAAAGCGAAAGTTTTCAATTGCAAAAAATTGATTTGAATGGTGATATTACAAATAATGTCATCAATTATAATGTTTCGACAAAGGATGCGAAAGATGCGACGCAATTTTTGGTGGCTGGAAATCTAAAAACACTAAACGACATAACGGAAATTAGTTTAAATCCGAATGGATTGGTTTTAAATTACGATCAATGGCAAGTTGGGGAAGGAAATTTAATTCAGTTGAGAAAAGATGGAATTATCGCGCATAATTTCAGTTTGATGAACAATGGAAGTCAAATTTTATTGCAATCTGAATCAGAAAAAGGAACAAGTCCGCTGAATATTACCATCAAAGATTTCAAAATTGAAACCATTGCAGAAATCATTAAAAAAGATGATTTACCTGCCGAAGGAACAATCAATGGAACAGCTCAAATTAGAGATTTAAACAAAGAAATGACCTTCAATGCTGATTTGACCGTTTCAGATTTAAAAGCTTTCGGAAATCCTATTGGAAATATTATCGCAAAAGTAAAAAATACTTCTCCAACCATGATTAACGCTGATATTACCTTAGATGGAAACAGCAACAACATGAAGATTTTTGGAGATTATAATACCAAAGAAAGTGCGTTTGATTTAGCTTTAGATATCAATCGATTAGAAATGAAATCGGTGCAAGGATTTACAATGAATCAAATCAAAGACACAGAAGGTTATATTTCTGGAAATCTAAAAATCGCTGGAACAATAGATAAACCGAGCATTTTAGGTCAAGTCAAATTTAATCAAGTTGGTTTAACGATTGCTGAAACAGGAAGTAATTTCAGAAAAATTGATGATGCAATTGATTTCACGAACAAAGGAATTGAGTTCAATAAATTCAAAATCAATGACAACGAAGAAAATTCTTTAACAATAAGAGGAGAAATTTTAACCGAAACATATCGTGATTTTGCCTTCAATTTAACAGCAAATGCACGAGATTTCAATGTTGTAAATTCTGAAAAATCGAACGACGCCATCATGTACGGAAAGTTAGCGGTTAATGCAAACTTGACGATAAAAGGAGATTTAGATTTACCAAAAGTAAACGGAAGTTTAACAGTAACTGATGACACGAATTTCACATTTGTTTTGCCACAATCATCGCCTTCTTTACAAGAGCGCGAAGGAATTGTCGAATTCATTGATCAAGATCAAGTGGCGCTTCAAGAAACGATTAAAACAGACGAATTAAAAGCCGAATCTAAAATAAAAGGTTTAGATGTAAGTGTCAATATTGAAATTAGCAAAGAAGCCAAGACATCAATTATCATCGACAAAGCAAACGGAGATTTTGTAGAAATACAAGGTGAAGCCGAATTAACAGGCGGAATGGATCCTTCAGGAAAAATGACGTTGGTTGGCGTTTATCAAGTAGAAAAAGGTGCGTACGAACTTTCGGTGAGCTTGTTAAAACGTCGTTTTGATATTCAGAAAGGAAGTAGCATTACATGGACTGGTGAGCCAACTACAGCCAATTTAGACATTACGGCGATTTACAAAACAAAAGCCGCTCCTATTGATTTGATCGAACAACAAATTTCGGGCTATTCTTCTTCTGAAATGAATATGTATAAACAACGAATTCCGTTCAATACCGAGTTAATTTTGAAAGGTGAATTATTAAAACCTGATATTAAATTCAATATTTCAATGGATAAAGACAATCCTTCCATTGCAACTGCGGTGATCGAAAATACACAATCGAAATTGGATCAGTTGAAAAATGATGAAGCCGAAATGAACAAGCAAGTGTTTGCCTTATTGTTGCTGAATCGTTTTATTGGCGAAAATCCATTCGAAAGTAAAACAAGTGTTTCTGCAGAAACAATGGCGCTACAAAGTGTAAGTAATATTTTGTCACAACAGTTGAATAATTTGGCGGATGATTTAATCCAAGGAATTGATATCGATTTGGGATTAGATACAGAAGACGATTATTCTTCGGGATCTAAAAATACACGAACAGACCTGAATGTTGCCGTGAGCAAACGTTTGTTAAACGACCGAATGAAAGTTTCGGTTGGAAGTAATTTTGGTTTAGATGGTGATGCACGAGAAAATGAAAACATGACCAATATTGCAGGTGATATTACGATCGATTATAGTTTATCGCGTGATGGTCGATACATGTTGAGAGCTTATCGAAAAGATGAATACCAAGTCGCATTACAAGGACAAATTGTAGAGACAGGCGTTGGATTTATCATCACATTAGATTACGATAAATTCAAAGAAATTTTCGAGAAAAGAAGAAAAAATAGAGCGAACAGAGCAAATAGAAAAACACAAAATCAAGAAGTGAAACCATGAAAAAATCAACCTTAACGTATATTAAAATTATTGCATATTCATTTTCTGCTCTAGGTATTTCTTCTTGTAGCAATACACGTTTTTTGAAAGAAGGTGAGATGCTTTACACAGGTTCTAAATTAACGATAAAAGGCGATTCGTTAAGCAAAACTGACAAAGCAGAATTAAAAGATAATCTCGAAAAAAATATCATCCCCAAACCTAATTCAAGTTTTTTTGGACTTCGTCCTCGTTTGTACATTTACAACATCACGAGCGAACCTAAAAAGCAAAAAGGATTGAAATATTGGTTGAAATATAAAGTGGGTGAAAAACCTGTTTTATTGGGTGATGTCGACATCGAATTCAATAAAGATATTTTAGTTAATTATTCTGAAAACAAAGGTTATTTCAATGCCAAAGCACAGGGTGATACAATAAGTACAAACAAAAAAGCGGAAGTGCATTATGTCTTACAACCGCGCAAACGTTATTACATCAACCAAGTTAATTTCCCAAAAGATACCACTTTAGCGATCAACAAAGAAATTAAAAAAACGCAAGCAAATACGTTACTGAAAGATAAGCAACCTTTCGATTTGGATGTGATCAAGGCAGAACGAGAACGAATAGATGCGCGTCTGAAAGAAAATGGTTATTATTATTTTCATCCTGATAACATCATTGTGCAAGCGGATAGTACAGTTACGAATAAGCAAGATGTCGAACTATTTGTCAAGTTAAAAGATAAGACACCAGAGCAAGCCAAAAAACAATATAGCATTGACAAGGTTATTGTTTTCCCAGATTATAACATTCGAGACGCACGAAAAGGCATCTATAAAATGCCGATGAACAACGATTCCTTAGCAAAATACGAGCAAAATGGTTTTTACATGGTTGATCTAAAAAATAGTTTCAAACCAAAAGTTTTTGACCGTGTGTTATATTTTAAAACGGGAGAGATTTACAACCGAGCAGATCATAATTTAACCCTGAATCGATTAATTAATTTGGGTGTTTTCAAATTTGTGAAAAATGATTTCGTGATTTCTGATTCGGTTAACCATAAATTTGATGTGTATTATACCTTAACACCACGCGAATTTCAGTCGTTGAGATTAGAAGTTTTAGGACGAACAAACTCGGCGAATTATGGTGGTGGTGAGTTAAATCTCAATTGGACACATCGCAATATTTTCAAAGGGGCAGAACAGCTTAAAATGGCTTTATATGGAGCATTTGACATGCAATTGGGCGGACAAAAAGATGCGAATAATATTTTTAGAGCTGGTTTTAATACGCAACTTTCGATTCCAAGAATTGTCGCGCCTTTCAAATTTCATTCGTCAAGTGCGTTTGTACCGAGAACCAATATTGAGATTGGTTACGAATATCAAAACAGATCGAGATTATATACACTTCATAATTTCAATACTTCTTTTGGTTACGTTTGGAAAGAGAATGCGCAAAAAGAATATAATTTAAAGATTTTTAGTGCGACTTTAGTCTTTCCAGAAAAAGTGACAGATGAATACAACAGCAAAATCTACGATTCAATTGGAAATATCATCAACCCAAGTTTGAAACGCGTTGTCGACAAACAATTAATTTTTGGTCCACAATATTCGTATACGTATACCACAACAATGTTACCTCGAAAAAGCACATTCTATTACCGAGGTTTAGTTGATTTGGCTGGAAATTTAACAGGATTAATAACAGGTGCGAATGCGAAAAAAGACAAGGAAAAAGAAATTTTCAAAATTCCTTTTAGTCAATATGCAAAAATGGAGCACGATTTCCGTTTTTATCACAAATTTTCTGAAAAATCATCAATCGCCACACGATTTATTGGCGGAATAGCCTATCCGTATGGAAACTCTGAATTTGTTCCTTATTCAAAACTATTTTTTGTAGGAGGAAGTAACAGTATTCGTGCATTTAGAGCGCGAACATTAGGACCAGGAAGTTATGATCCTCGTAACCAAAATTCGAATTTCTTTTTTGATCAATCAGGTGATATTAAATTGGAACTAAATGCAGAATTTAGACAAAAATTATTCAGTTTTCTTAACCTTGCGTTATTTGTTGATGCAGGAAACATTTGGTTAATCAACGAAGATAAAACACGTCCAGGCGCAAAATTCTCAAAAGATTTTATGAGCGAAATTGCTGTTGGAGCTGGTTTAGGATTACGTCTTGATTTTAATATCTTAATTTTAAGATTAGATTTAGCAACTCCACTTCGTGTACCTTATTACGAAAAGAATGACCGTTGGACATTTGATAAAATAGATTTTGGAGACAAAGCATGGCGAAAAGACAACTTGATCTTGAACATCGCGATTGGATATCCATTCTAAGTAAAGCGTAAAAGCGTAAAGCGTAAAGCGTAAAGCGTAAAGCGTAAAGCGTAAAGCGTAAAGCGTAAAGCGTAAAGCGTAAAGCGTAAAGCGTAAAGCGTAAAGCGTAAAGCGTAAAGCGTAAAGCGTAAAGCGTAAAGCAAAAATAAAAAAAACGGATTCTAAATTAGAATCCGTTTTTTTTATTTAATGATATATTTATTTCAAATCAAAACGATCTGCATTCATCACTTTGTTCCAAGCGGCAACAAAATCATGTACAAATTTATCTTGCGCATCGGCTTGAGCATAAACTTCTGCTACGGCACGTAATTCAGAATTTGAACCAAATACTAAATCCGCACGAGTTCCTGTCCATTTTGGTGCTCCAGTTTTACGATCAGATCCCATGTAGATTTCTTTCGTTTCATCTGTCGCTTTCCAAACAGTACCCATATCCAATAAATTCACAAAGAAATCATTTGTCAATTGACCTGGACGATCAGTGAAAATACCATGTTTCGAACCATCATAATTCGCATTCATCGCACGCATTCCACCAACTAAAACTGTTAATTCTGGTGCAGTCAAGGTTAACAATTGTGCTTTATCAATCACCAATTCTTCTGTCGAAACAGATCTTCTTGTGTTTTTGCGGTAGTTTTTAACCCCATCTGCAATTGTTTCTAAGTACGCTACAGATTCAACTTCTGTTTCCTCTTGCGTTGCATCTCCACGACCTGCTGCAAACGGAACTGTAATTGTTTTTCCAGCATCTTTTGCTGCTTTTTCAATCGCTGCATTTCCTCCTAAGACAATTAAATCGGCAATCGAAACTTGTTTTGAATAATTAGCTGAATTAAATTCTTGTTGAATATTTTCTAAAGCTGTTAAGACTTTATTCAATTGAATTGGATTATTCCCTTCCCAATTTTTCATTGGTTCCAAACGAATACGCGCACCATTCGCTCCTCCACGTTTATCCGATCCACGGAAAGTTGAAGCCGAAGCCCAAGCTGTAGAAACCAATTCTGAAACAGATAATCCTGAAGCTAAAATTTTTGCTTTCAAATCAGTGATATCAGCCTCATCAATTAATTCATGCTTAACAGCTGGAATTGGATCTTGCCAAGTAAAGACTTCTTTCGGCACATCTGCACCCAAATAACGAGAAAGTGGTCCCATGTCACGGTGTGTCAACTTGAACCATGCTTTACGGAAAGCATCTTCAAATTCTTGTGGATGTTCTAAGAAACGACGTCCAATTTTTTCATATGCTGGATCTGTACGTAACGCAATATCAGAAGTCAACATCGTTGGTCTTATTTTTTTTGAAGAATCATGTGCATGTGGAATAATTTCGCCTACATCTTTTGCTACCCATTGATGAGCACCTGCAGGAGATTTTGTTAATTCCCATTCGAAACCAAATAAATAACTTAAAAATAAATTTGACCATTCTGTTGGTTTACTTGTCCAAGTTACTTCAATACCTGATGTAATTGTGTCACCTGCATTTCCTGTTCCGTACGAGTTTTTCCAACCCAAACCTTGCATTTCCAAATCAGAAGCTTCAGGATCTGGGCCAACATGATCAGCCGAAGCCGCACCATGCGTTTTTCCGAAAGTGTGACCACCAGCAATCAACGCCAATGTTTCTTCATCATTCATTGCCATACGCGCAAACGTATCACGAATATCGCGTGCCGAAGCCAAAGGATCTGGATTACCATCTGGACCTTCTGGATTCACATAAATCAATCCCATTTGTACCGCAGCCAACGGATTCTCTAAATCACGATCACCAGAATAACGGCTATTTGGACCACCACTCTCTTCTAACCAAATTTTTTCAGAACCCCAATATACATCCATATTTGGTTCCCAAACATCAGCACGACCACCAGCAAAACCTAACGTTTTGAATCCCATCGACTCTAAGGCTACATTTCCTGTTAAGATAATTAAATCTGCCCATGAAATTTTATTACCATATTTTTGTTTGATAGGCCAAATTAAACGACGCGCTTTGTCCAACGAAACGTTGTCTGGCCATGAGTTAAGCGGCGCAAAACGTTGTTGTCCTTCACCTGCTCCACCACGACCATCTTGCACACGGTATGTACCTGCACTATGCCATGCCATACGAATGAAAAATGGGCCATAATGCCCAAAATCTGCTGGCCACCAATCTTGAGAATCAGTCATCAAAGCTTTTAAATCAGCTTTAACCGCTTCTAAATCTAATTTTTTAAATTCTTCGGCGTAATTAAAATCTTCCCCCATTGGGTTCGATTTATTTGAATGTTGGCGTAAAATATCAACTTTTAATTGATTTGGCCACCAATGTTGATTTTGTGTTCCTTCTCCTGCAACTGGTTTTGACATTGTACCATTGTGAAAAGGGCATTTTGAAATATCACCTCCTTGATTCTCCATGAATACTTTTTTTTTTATGTTTAATACTTTTGTTTTGTAAATATCATAAATATAGCAATTTGTCTTATCAATTAAAAATCAAATTGTTTTATCAATCAATCAATTTATTTTATATAGAATGTAAATTAAATAGTTATTAATTATATTATAAAAATTGATTCGTTTATTTTTAATGAGTAAAGAGATTTCGAGAATCCTCTAGCTTTTAAGTTTATATCTGTATCAAGATAAAACTACATTTCACATAATATCAATGCATAGAAATTTTCAATCTTAACTTCAATATATCTTAACATCGTAAAATTATTATAGTCAAAAAAATGTTTATACATTTGTAACAATGAAATTTATAATTCTCATAATTGCATTATATGTTAATGTTCTATCATTTGTGCCATGTCAAGACACAAATACTAATAGAACGCAAGTTTCTATGGTGCATAGTGAGAAAGATAATTCAGATCATAAAGATCAATGTAGTCCTTTGTGCGTTTGTAATTGTTGTCAAATTACAATTTCATCAATGAAATTTACACGATTACTAAAAACTCCTAAAGTTTTTGAACCAAATACTTCCAAGAAAATACAATTCAAAAAGAATACAATTCAAAACCAATTGTATGCCGATATCTGGCAACCTCCTAAAATAAATATTGCTTAACGAGACGATTTCTTTTTTCGTCTACACATTGATTTCAATTGATATAAAATTGAAGTCAACACTTTTCTGTGCTCATTTATTTTGATAATAAGTGGGTAATGTTAATACAATTAATCAAATTATCTGTGTTAGATAAAATCATAAAATTTAGTATCCAAAACAAAATTGTTATTGGAATTATGACTGTATTGTGGATTATCTGGGGCGTATGGAGCGCAACAAAATTGCCAATAGATGCGGTACCCGATATTACCAACAATCAAGTCCAAATTATTACGGTCAGCCCTACTCTAGCTGGTCAAGAAGTAGAACAATTGGTCACTTTTCCAATTGAGCAAAGTATTGCGAATATTCCTGATATCGAAGAAACAAGAAGTATTTCTCGTTTTGGTTTATCTGTGATTACGGTAGTGTTTAAAGAAGATGTAGATATTTATTTTGCGCGTCAATTAGTCAACGAAAAATTAAAAGAAGCACAAGAAGACATTCCGCAAGGTGTTGGTATTCCCGAATTATCACCTGTGAGTACTGGTCTTGGAGAAGTCTATCAATATATTTTACATCCTAAAAAAGGAAGTGAGAAAAAATACAATTCAAAACAACTGCGCGAAATGCAAGATTGGATTGTTCGTAGACAATTAAACGGAACGCCTGGTGTTGCTGAGATCAATAGTTTTGGTGGAGAATTGAAGGAATACGAAGTTGCTTTAGATCCGAATAGATTGCGCGCAATGGGAATTAGTGTATCGGATATTTTTGATGCCTTAGAAAAAAATAATCAAAATACTGGAGGAGCTTACATCGATAAGAAGCCAAATGCTTACTTTATTCGAGGAATTGGAATGGTAACTTCTTTAGATGATGTAAAATTAATTCCTATAAAAAATGCGACGGGAACTGTTCCTATTTTTATAAAAGATGTAGCTGATGTAAGACTAGGACATGCCATACGATACGGAGCAATGACTTACAATGGTGAAGTAGATGCTGTTGGTGGTGTTGTGATGATGTTAAAAGGTGCGAATTCTAATGAAGTAGTTAATCTAATTAAAGAAAAAATACCAACAATTCAAAAATCGTTACCAGATGATATCGTCATCGAGCCTTTCCTTGATCGAACGAATTTAGTAAATCGTGCAATTAAAACAGTAGAAAAAAATCTGATCGAAGGTGCATTAATTGTCATTTTTGTATTGGTTATTTTTCTTGGTAATCTAAGAGCTGGTTTAATCGTTGCATCTGCCATTCCTCTATCCTTATTATTTGCATTAGGAATGATGAATGTTTTTGGTGTGAGTGCGAATTTAATGAGTTTAGGAGCTATTGATTTTGGATTGATAGTCGATGGAGCCGTTATTATTGTAGAAGCGACTTTACATCATCTTGGACTTAGAAAATCAACGCATCGATTAACCCAAAAAGAAATGGATGAAGAGGTTTTTCTTTCAGCTTCAAAAATTAGAAATTCAGCCGCATTCGGGGAAATCATCATACTTATTGTCTACATTCCTATTCTTACTTTGGTTGGTGTAGAAGGAAAAATGTTTACACCAATGGCTAAAACAGTTGGCTTTGCAATTCTAGGCGCATTGATTCTTTCGTTAACGTACATCCCAATGATGAGTGCTTTATTTTTATCAAAAAAGCCTACTCTCAAAGCTTCTTTTTCAGATAAAATGATGGTGAAAATCCATAAAGTTTATGAACCATTATTAGAAAAAGCAATCCGAATCAAATATTGGTTAGTTGGTATTACTGTTGCAATTTTTGCAGTATCAATTATTCAATTCAGAAATATGGGTGGCGAATTTATTCCACAATTACAAGAAGGTGATTTTGCTTTTCACTGTATTTTACCACAAGGAAGTTCCTTAACCCAAAGTTTAGAAACATCCATGCAAGCTTCTCGAATTTTAAAAGAATTTGATGAAGTAAAAATGGTCGTTGGTAAAACAGGTTCCGCTGAGGTTCCTACAGATCCTATGCCTCCTGAAGCAACAGATATGATTGTGGTTCTAAAACCAAAGGACGAATGGAAACGTAACATTTCTTATGAAGAATTAGGTGATGAAATGATGGAAAAACTAGAGGTTATTCCTGGTGTTTTCTTTGAAAAAAATCAACCAATTCAAATGCGTTTTAATGAATTGATGACAGGAGTTCGACAAGATGTAGCTGTCAAAATTTTTGGCGAAAATTTAGATTCGCTCTCTTATTATGCAGATAAAACCTCAAAAGCAATTCAATCTGTTGAAGGTGTTACAGCACCACAAGTAGAACGCGTAAGTGGTTTGCCTCAGATTAATGTTGAATATGACCGAATTCGAATGGCAAATTATGGATTAAACATTCAAGATGTAAATGATATGTTGAGTACAGCATTTGCTGGAAAAACAGCTGGACAAGTTTTCGAGAATGAACGACGCTTTGATTTGGTTGTTCGATTGGATAGTGCGCATCGAAAAAGCATTGATGACATTAACAATTTAATGATTCCTACAAGTTCTGGTAATCAAATTCCGATCTCTCAGGTGGCAAATGTGAGTTATAAATTAGGCGCTTCACAAATTAGTCGCGAAGAAGGAAAACGAAGAATTGTAATTGGTTTCAACGTAAAAGATCGCGATGTACAATCGGTTGTAAAAGATATTCAGACAAAATTAGACAATGAAATCAAATTACCTTCTGGCTATTATTTCACCTATGGAGGGCAGTTCGAAAATCTGCAAGCAGCTAGTCAACGTTTGATGATTGCTGTACCAATCTCCTTATTATTAATTTTTATGTTATTGTATTTCACATTTCATTCATTCAAACAAGCAGCATTAATTTTCACAGCAATTCCAATGAGTGCAATCGGAGGTATTTTTGCATTAATTATTCGCGATATGCCATTTAGTATTAGTGCCGGAATTGGTTTTATTGCTTTGTTCGGAGTAGCTGTTTTAAACGGGATTGTTTTAATTGGAACATTCAATCAATTAGAAAAAGAAGGAGAAAAAAATATTCTAAAACGAATAATGGAAGGAACCAATATCCGATTACGACCAGTATTAATGACAGCAACAGTTGCATCGTTAGGATTTTTACCGATGGCAATTTCCACAGGCGCAGGTGCCGAGGTTCAAAAACCTTTAGCAACAGTTGTCATTGGAGGATTAATCACAGCTACTTTTTTAACCTTATTTGTATTACCAATGTTATATTTAATATTTAATTCAAAACTTCCGAAAATAAAATTGAATTCAAAAAATTCACTTCCATTCCTTGTCATCGGAATGTTTTTGATGGGACAATCTATTCAAGCGCAAACTCGTTCAATTAATATTCAAGAAGCTCAACAAATTGCAATTGAAAATAATCCATTAATCAAAGCAAATGAACGAAGTATTTCATCAAGTGAAGCTTTAAAAGGAACCGCAAATGAATTACCAAAATTAAATGTGGAAGCACAACTTGGGCAATATGCGAGTCCAAAATTTGATTATGGTTTATCTATTTCTCAAAGTATTCCATTTCCAACGATTTTTAAACACCGAAAGGCAGTGTTAGAATCAGAAGTGAATAACAAGAAGATACAAAAGGAAGTGACAACAAACGAATTGTTGAAACAAGTGAGAACCTATTTCTATCAGATCGAATATTTAGAATATAACCATGATCAACTCGAACAATTAAATAAACTTTATTTAGAATTTATTCGAATTGCTTCGGTTCGATTTAATGCAGGTGATATTAAGAAAATCGAAATTAATACAGCAGAAACACAACAAGGAGAAATCAATTTGTTGCTGAAACAAAACAAAGTGTATTTAGCAAATGCGTACAAAAATCTAAACGTATTATTGAATACCGAAGAGAATTTTACAATTACCAAAGAGACAAATTATATTCCATTAAAATTGAGTGGAATTTTAGACGGTTCTACAATTGATAATAATCCTACTCTCAAAGCTTTTTACCAACAGATGGAAATTACAGAACGAAACAAAGAAGTCGTAAAAGCCGAAGGTTTACCAGAATTTTCACTTGGTGTAAACAGTTTATCGATGATTGGAATGCACGAAAAAAATGGAGTACAAAGGTATTACAATGGCCTTGATCGTTTTACTTCTGTAAACCTTGGTGTTGCAATTCCATTAACGTTTGGTGCTACAAAGGCAAAAATCAAAGCTTTGGAATATGATAAACAAGCCATTCAAGAAACAGCCAATTTTCAAAAACAACAGTTAACGATTCAACTTGATAATTCAATTAATCAATATCAACAAGATTGGGAACAATATGAGTATTATGTAAACCAAGCCATTCCAAATGCAGAAAAAATTGTAAAAGCAGCTCAATTGGGTTATAAAACTGGTGAAATTTCGTATGTCGAATATCTTTTTGCCTTACAAACCGCAACGGATATTCAATTAAAATATCTTGAATCGATACAACAAGTCAATCAAACTGTTGTCAATATTAATTCTATCATCAATCAATAAAATGAAAAAAATAAAGATCATTATCTATAGCGTGTTAGCCATATTATTTCTAAGTAGTTGTACCAAAGAAACAAAAACGGAACAACCAATCGAGGAAAAAAAAGCTGAGCACGAAGAAGCGCCACAAACAGTTGCTACGCTAACAGAAGAACAAATGAAGGCTGTTGGTGTAAAACTGGGAACTATTGAAGTAAAGGAGCTAACGGCTATGATTAAAGCAAATGGACTTTTGAATGTTCCGAATAGCAATATGGCAAGTGTTGCATCTATGTTTGGTGGAGTAATACAAACATTGCCAATTCAGGAAGGTTCGTATGTCAAAAAAGGACAAGTAATTGCGACAATTTCAAACCCAGAATTTATTATTACACAAGAGCAATACTTAACTGTTTTGAGTCGAATTACCTATGCAGAGCAAGAATTTAGACGACAAAAAGAATTGTTTGATAACGATGCTGGTGCAAAAAAGAATCTTCAGAACTCTTCTGCCGAATTGAAAACATTACGTTCTCAAAAAGCATCTTTATCTCGTCAACTTCAAATGATGGGAATTAATCCTTCTAAAGTAACCAATGCAAATTTGAGAAATGGAATGGTAATTACAGCACCAATTAGTGGAACAGTAAGTAAAATTATTGCGCAAATAGGAAGTTATGTAGATGTCTCATCTCCCGTCGCTGAAATCATTGATAATAGTTCTATTCACTTAGATTTGCAAGTTTTCGAGAAAGATTTACCTAAGATGAAAGTTGGTCAAGTCATTCAATTTGAATTAACAAACAATCCAGGAAACAGTTACGAAGCAGTCGTGTACAGTATTGGTTCTTCTTTCGAAAATGAAAGTAAAACCATTGCAGTACATAGCAAAGTACGAGGAAATAAATCTGGATTGATAAATGGAATGAATATTACAGGAGCCGTAAGCTTAAGTAATTCCTCTACACCTGCTGTTCCCAATGAAGCAATTGTAGAAGCGGATGGTAAATTTTACATCTTTGTCAAAACAAACAAAAAAGTAGAAGAGCATACAGACGAAGAAAGTAAAGATCCGAACGAAAAGAACAAAGAACATAAAAATGAAAAATTGATGAACTTTGAAAAAATCGAAGTTGTAAAAGGTTCTTCAGATATGGGTTACACAGCTATTACAACCGTAAATGAAATTGATCCAACTACACAGATTGTTGTAAAAGGAGCCTTTTTCGTTAATGCTAAATTAAGTAATTCCGGAGATCACGGACATTAAAACAATTCAAATACACTCCCCTAACTAACTTCCACTAAAAAGTCCGATAGACAATATGTTTATTGGACTTTTTATAATTGTAATAAGCAACCTTTTTTATATTCAGTTTTTCTTATAGAATTTACCTTCTCTATTGTAATATGTATTATTTTTTCAATTATAATAGGTACTTTTTAGATAAATAATAATCTTCGTATAAATTTGCATTTTCACCAATTTCAAGATTTATGATAATATTTTTTTTATCATAAAGAATTTGTACATACATTTTTTTTTGTTGTAATTCATTAATTACTGATTCAAAAAAATTAATTCTTTGACTATCTTTTTGATATTCATTAATTACTAAATAATAATCACTAGATAATGATAATTTAAGTGAATCAACAATGTTACTTTCATTTGATTCATCTATTTTGATGTTTTGAGAATTTACATCAAGGCACTAATGGTAATTTAGAATATATTTTTTCTAAATTTTCTAAATCTTTGGCTTTGTATGTCAGTAGATAATCATCATGAGATAATAGAAACATATAATCATTAATTACTATTCCGCTACTACCATCTAAGAAAAAATCTTAAAAGGTTATTCTGTTGCTCCTTCATAACCTATATTTATGTAAAATACATCATTAGGGAGTTCTAATTTGAATCTATCTTTTATATAAATTTTGAAACTTCCTTTACCAAGAATTTTTACTACATTTAGTTTATTGAATGAATATCTAGTTTTTATATTATTCATAACAAACTCTTGTTCATCAAAATAAATAATATTTTTCTTAAAATCATCCACATCTTTTTCTATTATAGGATTATCAAAAAACCTTGTTACATCAACTAATTCTCAATTTTGAATATATCCTTCTTTATTTATTATTGGTTTAGCTGAACCATTTGAATTGATAATGGAATCATTTTCTTTATTTTCATTTCCTTTTACTATACCTTTTTTGCATGAAAAAAATGAAACTATAACTTATATATATAAATGCACTTCTCATTTTATTTATGATTTTTATAATTATTATTTTTAAATATTTCAATTTCTGATTCTCTTCTATTTACAAGACCAGAAGTTCCTCCATTTGTTACATCACTGAATTCATTTGTTCCTTCTTAATACAATTGATATTTATCTTAATTTGAGTTTCTCTTTTTATTTATTCTTCTTAATTAAGAAAGACTCATATTAAAAAGCACTTAAATTTTCACAAAATATTTTTAATCTTTCGTAATTATAATAGTTGTTTTTCTCTAATTCTCTTTTATACTCATCATGGTTTCGTAAAAATTCTTGGGAAATTCCTAAATTTCCAACATCTAATGATTTCTCCATTAAAAGAGCAATAATTTTATTACTATCAATGTAACTATCTGGATTGTTATAAATTTTTTCAATAATTTCTGAAAGTGAATCATAGCCATTACCTTCTTTCGCAGGAGACAATAGTTCATTTGTTTTACCATTATAAATAATTTCTTCTATGTCTTTTAAAATGTTTTCGCGTATTCTATACTTATTTTTAATTTTATCAAATATCAGATCATGAAATAATTTAACATCATCGTAATCATAATTTTCTAAAACCATTTTTGTTATTTTTGGTTCCTTATCATAATTAAACGTAACAAGTAGAGTTTTTAAAAATTCTTTATCATTGAAAAGCAACCAAGCTAAGTCTCCCTTACTATCATTAAATAAATATTTATTTCGAGCAATTATATTATGTGGTAAATCTATCTGGTAAGAATTATCATTATTAATTTTAATAATATCTCCTAAAAGAGGGAGCTCAGTTATAAAACCATAATTATAAAAGAAGAATAAATGATTATAAGTATAATCATATTCAGTCTGTCGTAGCGTTTTATCTTCAGATGTTGTAGAAGGTATTAAATAGGTTATAAAATTATCATGTGGTATAGTGTTTTCATTGTCTTTTTCATTAATACTTATATGAAATATTGCATTAATTTTTTTTTGAAATTCATCTTGTGATGGAATTTTATAACCATTATTAATCAACCCTTTTCGTGTTACTTGTCCACCTAAGTCTAAATCAATATCAGTTAATTTATACACATGATATATGTCCATATCATCTTCAGGAAGTTCTATTTTTTCTTGAAGCTTTAGGTGCTTTTTAATTAATTCTATATTAAACATGTCTATTGTATCATTTTTTGTAATTTCAGCTTTAATTATTTCTTTTTTTTTGCAACTCATAAATATTGAGCTTACTAAAAATATAAATATTATTTTTTTCATTTTTTTCTATTTTATCTTAAACCTAAATGGAAATGGTCTTGATGTACACTTAATGCTTTCCCTGTTGTGTTTTTAATTTCCTTTTTATATGCGTAATTCTTAATAAAATTCCATTTCACTCCTACTGCAATTATATTTTCTAAATCAGCTATAAATGCATTCTCATTTACATAGTTTTTCATTGCATCATACCAATAAGTTCGTCCACCATTTGTACTTCCTGGATATCTAATATCTACATCATTCCCATTCAGATTATGACCAGAGTGTCCTATATTTCTACCATCATCTGCAGAAATATCATTAAAATACAAAGATTTTGAATATCCATTTTTAGGTAAAGAATAAAAGAATCCTAATAAAGCAGCACACACTTTTTCATTAATCCAATTGTCCCCACCTTTATCTCTAGTACCAAATCTGCCCCAATTGGGTCCTGATTCAGGAAAAGGTATTAGACCATGTTGATTTTTTTGTAAAGTATAAGTTTTTATCAATTTATTATTTTCGTAAATTTGATACTGATATTTTTTACTTTCATTATTTTCTTTTATTTTAGAATACAGGAATTTTTCAATCTCTATTTTGTAAATATTCACTTCTCCTATTTCTGTATTTTCTTTGATTAATGTTTTACATTCATCTACACTTAATGCTATAACACCTTTTTTGAAATATTCCTTAGCTACATTAGTATTTAATCCGGCTAAATTGATTTTTTTTCTAATCTTTTCAACTTTTGAAACATCATTCACCACTAGAACAGAGTCACTTAATCCTTTTCCTTTCCAATCTGCTAATGCACTTAATACTGCATATTTTGGTTCTATTGGCATATCATAATAGGTAATGAAATCAAATAAATCAACATTTTTTAAAGTTTTCTCTTTTCTTCCTTCATTGAACTTAAATTCATTAAAATGTTTTTTTCTACTTTCAGAAGAAATCAAGTCTTGATAAATATTACTAGGTACATATTCTTTAATAAGTCCCATAGCTGATTTATAATTTCCTTTACCTGTTAATTGAATTAATCCTTTTCCACGAAAATTAAATCCATCTCCACTTGCTTCATTTCCATTTCCATTTCCAAATCCATTTTCTGCAGCATATAAAAAGTTGAAAAGTTTCTTTTGATCAGGTCTTTCATCACAAAATTCTTCAATTTGACCTCTTTTGTCTAATATTTTCCCTCGCTCTCCAAAAATTCCGCTTCTAATATTTTTTGGTATATATTTGATTTTACCTTCACACATTTCGTCCTTTCTAAAATGGGTTTCTGCAGCTATCTGAGAAAGAAAATGTGCTTTTTTTGCACAAGTATTAATACCAAAATTTAGTTTGTATTTATTAATCCAATTAACACAATTCATTCTAAAGTCTTTATCACTATCTCCAAATATTTCTTTTATTTCATTCCATGTAATATCTTTCTCACAATTCGGACATTTACCATCATTAGAAGTTTCAGGTGCATCATTATCGTTATAAGAAGACATAGATCTAGCACTCTCAAAAATATCAGCCATAGATTGAAATTCAGAAACCACAACAACTGGCGTTTTATTGGTAACTGATTGTTGTTCGTAGGTTGCCGTTACAAAAAATCCGATTGCTTTTATATTACCTATCATCAAATTCATAGACTCTGTTGGCGATAATAATTGCATGACATTAAACTGTGCTAAACCAATTCCTTTATCATTAATATCAATTAACTTAGAATTCATGAAATTAGGTTCACTTTTATCTTCAGCATTCCAAACATGTACTTTCACTTGTTTGTTTACCATATTTATACATTCTACACGTACAGTTAACGAATTACCAATACCAGCTAAATCTACATTTTTAGCTCCTTTGTTGTAAAGAACAACTTTCTTTATCTCAGCTTTACTTGACTTCTTCGTGGGATTAACAAAATAACTTGCAACAAAACTTGCTTTATCTTTTTGTGTTAAAAGTTCTTTCTCTAGTTTATAGATATCCAAACGATACTCTACATTATAACCAAAAGAATAAGGTACTGACTGTCCCGTTTTTGGAATATTATTCTTTGTAACATTTACAAAAGCACCGTTTTTGTATTTCTTAAAAATATACCATGCATAGGTCACTTTGTTCATATTACTCGTAAACAGAACTCCATTAGAATCGATTACTGAATACATTTCTGTAACACCTACAATTGGTTTTTTTTCTCCTATTATCTTCATAGTAAAACCGTTAATAATAATCTACATTTTGCTGAACAATTTGATCTTTAAACTCATCAAAATCAATCACGGGATTATAGATTTGTTGCTCAAAAGAACTCGCATTCTCTATGTTCTTTTTACCAACTTCACTTTGTTGTCCGTGTTTCAGAATCGTTATTTTTCCTCCAGTTACACACATTAATTCAGAAATTTCTGTCAAACAACTTTTATCCATCACTTTAATTTTATCACAAGCTTTTTGCCATTTACCCGCAGGCGAATACACACAAGGTAAATAACCACCCGAAGTCGGACGAAGTTTACAATTTCCGAAAGGCATTGCGGGAGGATCAAAAGTTAAATCATCTTCTGTGACAGCTAAATAATCTACTTGCCCATCTGCATCATTCCAATAATGTTTTTGATGCGATGTCACTTTAAACTTCGGAAACTTAAAACCTTGATTACATTGACACATTCCTTTCTGAATAATAAAATGTTTGCCATCATGTTCGCTTTTTGAGCTAGATTTTTCTTCTTTCTGAGATTCTTCACTCTCTTCCTGATTTTCAGACTCAATTTCTTGCTCAATATCTTTTCCATTTTCAGAACTTACATCATCTTCTTTCTCTAAAAACTCGTTATATTCTTCGACATCAGAAAAAATAATAAGTTCAGATTCTGGAAATACAATTGTCTTTCCAACAATCGGATTTCCATACATCACATCATTTTCATCACAATTCAGATTATGATAAATTCATAAGAAATGTCCTTCTTTCACTCCAATTTCTTGGGCTATCGAAGTAAAAGTGTCGCCTGGTTTTACAGTATAAGTTTTCATCGTTTTGGTTGGTTTTTTATTTTAGGATTAGTTTGTAGATTCTGTACAGTTTTTCGTTATCATAAAGTTGTATTTCTGCATTAGCTTCTAACAATTGTTTGACTTTCTTATCCGTTTTATATTCAAAAAATAGTTCAGTGTAAAAAGAACTCGTTTTATCTTCCTCATCACTTTTAATTCCGTTTAAAATATTTTCCAAATCATAATTGTTTATTGTTTTTGCATTGATAATCGTCGATACATCGTTCTCAAAATGATAATAAGAAACATTGCATTCACAATTCACAGCAAAAGAATTAGGTACGAGATAAAATTTCTTTAGAAAATTATTTTCCGTTTGAAATACTTCACGATTCATAAATAAGACTTGAAAAAGTAAAGAAGAAGTAAATTGATTCAATAAATAATCTTTATTCGTAAGATTATACTCAAAAGCATCGAGGTATTTTTCTGTTAAATCTCCAATAAAATCAGCTTCGATTTCTTTTCGGTTTTTATGGAAGTTTTTAATTAATTTTTCGGGTTCAAAAACAGAAATAAATTTTCCTTTTTCATTGATAACGAATCGAAAAGGAAAAATAGATTGTTGCGTTTTTTGAGCTAAATGATAAAGTTTTTCATCAGGAATCTCTCCATTTCGTCGGAACTCTTTTCGATTAAATTCAACGATATTTTTATGTTCAATTTCTTTAAAGTTTAATGTAATATTATAGCTAATAAGGTTTTGTTTTTGATGATTATCATTTATAATTTCGGTAATTTGATATTCATTTTTATAAAAACTCTGCCCGAAGAATTGATTTGGGCGCTCGTTTGCTTTTTCTCTATTTCTTGATGAATTACTATTAATAGAAATCGGAACAAAAAGAAAGTTTATTCCTCTTAAATGGTCAAAAACAATTCGTTCAGAAATTTCACACCGCTCGTTATGAAAGAATTTCAGATCAACAGGATGAATCTGTAGGCGTTTTGCAACAGATAATAACGTATCGTTCTTTTGGATTTTATGTATATAAAATTCAGTAGTTGACATAGTGGTAGGTTAGTAAGTTGTACTAAATATACCATATTTTTTATAATAAATTGATTTTAAGTAATTAAAAAAATAATATTGTTTATAACTGAAGTCTTATTTAATTGATAAATCTCAAAAAATCATATCAAAATTATATCAAAACAATGGTAAAAAATAGAGATTTTAAAATGCAGTAAAATTTATAATTCATTAATTATCAGCATAATTAAATAAAAAAAGCACCTTTTAAAAGGTGCTTTTGTGGTCCCACTTGGGCTCGAACCAAGGACTTGCTGATTATGAGTCAGCTACTCTAACCAGCTGAGTTATAGGACCAAAATAAAAGAATAATTCCCTTTATTGTGAATGCAAATATATAAAATCTAAAACATAAAAAACAAGTTAAAAATAAAAGAATTTTGATATTTTTTACAACAAATTCAATTACAATATAATGCTGTTACAATTATTTTATATTAACTACTTATCTTAATGAAAAAATAAACAATTATTACTGATTAATAGTTTTACGTAACTTAAACATATTGATATGCTAGAACACGAAAGAACCTCCATTTTTGAAATTTTCTATTTCATAAGATGTGTTATAATCTCATTATCTAATAATTTCTAAAGGAGCACCAGCTTTTCTAAAGGAGCACCAGCTTTAGGACGATGAAGTAAAATACTATATACTTCCTCAAAATTATTAATATTAGCTATTAAAGGAGATTCTCTATTTTTATTTTCCAATGCTATTACTTTTCCATTGGAATAATAAATAAGTTTGTAATCTGTGATAGGTAACATATTATGTTTACTTTTTACAATTCGTTCTCTCATCCAATTTTTATCTTCTTTTATAACTTCTTGATTATTATAATATGATTCATAAGTTTCTATATTTTTTTTGCTATAAAGTTTTTCAAAACCTTCGAAGTCACCTTGATTAATTGATTCTCTTACCTGTTCGTATTTTTCCAAAACTTCTTTCAAAAGAGTTTCTTGATTTTCATTTTTTAAATTAACACTATTTTTCCATCCATTTATAGTGTAAGAAACCTCTAAATCTATATTAATAGTTTTTTTTATTATGGGTAATTCTTTTAGTTCGTTTTTAAAATCTATACTTGTTAATAATAGACCATTTTCATTAGATATATTGGATAATCCTTCAGAATATTTATATAATTTAACTTCAAAATTATCCATACCTAATTTATCAACTTCCGTTTTATCTTTATTTGGTAATAAAACTACTTCTAATAATTGATTTCCTCCTTCCAAAATGAAATCATTGAGTGGAATTTCACTACTAGAACTTTCATTAGAATAATATTTTTCAACAGGCATTCCATTTAGATAAATCTCATAAGGATTTGCTGATTGAATTTTTAGAGTATAGATTGGTTTTTCTACAGCATCAGAGTTTTTATTATCTTGTCCACAGCTAGTCAAACAAAATAACAGAAAAAATAAGCTATAAAAGTTAAAAGAAAATCTCATTATCTAATAATTTCTAAAGGTGCACCATCTTTTGGACGATGAAGTAAAATAAAATATGTATAATTCATTTTTCCATCATTAGCGTATAAAGCACTTTTCCCTTTAGGATTTTCAAGTGTAACTAATTTACCATTCCCATATAACTTCATAGAATAATTTTCTACACTTTTCATATTGCCTTTACTTTTCATGATTCGTTCATTGACGAAATCATTATCCTCTTTGGCTAAAGTTTTGTCATTATAAAAAGAAGTATTCACCTCATTATCTCTAATCTTATTCATTTAAAAAAAAGAGTTTATATCTCCTTTATTTATAACATCTTTGAGTTCGTTATATTTTTTCAAAACTTCTTCTTTCAAAGCTTCTTTATTATCGTTAGATAAATCTGAAGACAAAGACCAGCCAATATTTTCGTATGGTATTTCTATATTCACTAAATCATCTTTAACAACTATTGGAGAACTGACAATATTAGTAAATTTTACTTCTTTTACTAAAAATCCATTTTGACCAACTTCTGAAATACTTTTATATCTCATTACATCTAATTTAAAATGCTCAAGACCTATTTTATCTATATTTTTATCGTTTTCTGAATGTAAAACTATTTTTATTTTTTGTTCTCCTGATTTTAAAATCAAATCATTTATAGGTAATTCAAAATTTATACTACTTTTTTCAATACTCTTATCGAAAGGAACATCATTTAAATAAATTTCATAAGGATTTGCTACAGAAACTTTAAAAGTATATATATAATTGTTTTCAGATTGATTAAGTGAACTCATTTTATTTTGTTTATCTTGTTTGTTTTGACAACTCGCTATACTAAAAATTAGCATAATGATTAATAGTATTTTTTTCATTATATTTTTTTTAATTACCTCCAAATTTCATACTAATAGGTGTACCCGTATAACTTGGTATTAATGAAAAAGGATCGAAAGAGTTTTCATTGGGAGAATTTTCCGAGCCTTTTCTTTTAACTGAAAATTTATAATATCCAGAAATAATTAATCCCGAGAATTTGGTTTCCCATTCTAAGCTTGGGTCTTTTTCTGTTCCTTTTTTAGGTGTTATTTTAAAATAACAATCTCCTTTTATACCTGATTCAAAAATTATTTCGGTTGTTGTTACAATTTTGATTTTTGTATCAAAACTTATTTCTAATTTCCCTCCAAATGTACCCGATACATTAAGATTGAGGTCAAGATTAGATTCTTCTGTTATACAGTCTTGTTGATATTTAATTGCCGCTTCATCCAAATCTAATTTAGCGTAAAATGTAAGGTCTATCCTGTAATTAATAGAAAGTGTGTTCAAAGAAATTTTCTCTAGTAACCACGTTGTTAAATCTAAGGCTGTTATTAATTTCCCATAAACAGGTATTTTGTCTGCAAGAGCAAGAAGGTCTATTCGTAGGTCTCCACCAATTAGAGGGACGCATTTAACACGTCCTGCCAATTCTATCGAAAGATTATTATTGCTATTGTTTATGTATTTCCATCCTACACCTACAGAGGGAGCGGGAGGTAGAAGAGATAAACTCATTAAACTTCTTCTCCCTGCTAATACAGGAGGTAAAGTTTCAGAGGCTTCTTTTGCATCCTTTGCTCCTGCGATAGTCTCAGCTAAATCATATATATCTTTTAAAATAGATAATATTTTTCTATATTTTTCGGAGAATTTCCAGCTTAATTCGTCACTTTTACCACCATCATAGATTGCTTTAACACTCAATCCAAAATTAGATTTTACATCTCCAAAATATCTGTTAGCAGCAGTTCCTATTTTCTTTTTCCCGTCTGCTGTATTTTTATTTGCATCATTCTCCTCTCTTTTTAGCTCTGCCAAAGCAACTCTATCTTTAGGGCGTACAATATCTCCTATTTTTGTATTATCCCTTACTTCTGTTTTTTCTGTACCATATATGTCATAAGTAGGAGAAGAGTTACCATACCAAACAGGATCTGGAGTGTTGTAAAAGAAATTAATATTCCATTCAATATCAGGAACAATCATCACGTGTATAATATGTTGATATCTACACGAAGAAGCTTGGACAACTAAGTTATTGACGACTTTTTTGTTATTCTTTCCTATCCAAAAATAATCGACTAAATTTAATACACCGAAATTGAAACTAGCTACCGCTTTAATTTCTTTTGGAGTATTTTCAATTATCCTAACATTGGTTGGAGTTTTAGTTTTATCGTAACTGAAAATATTTTTCGCATGATCGTTTGTTTTTCCGTGATATCTACAATCATCTGTAACAATATTATCATTTACATTTAATGTAAAATCCTTAGGAGTGCTACCTACTATCATTCCAAAATTTAGAATATTAGAACCTCTAAAACCAGCAACTTCTTTGAATAGATAAATACTTTTTTTCGCTTCCTTTTCCTTGTAATTTATCAATATTTCTGTATAAGTACAGGGATGAAAACGAGCTATATTTGTTTCTATATTTCCGACAAGAACAGGATTATTTGTTATTTCTTTAGGAGTATCATAGTCATCACCTTCATTTGATACCTTTAAATAATTTTTAGGATATTCTGTAAAAACTTTTTCCGATTTTAATATTCTTATAGAAGGAAAAATCTCTAGATTTTTCCCTGCTAAAGCTTCCCATACCCGATCTATTTTCACTTGAATCTCGGTCTTTTGGATATATGAAGCATTATTCTCTTTTTCATTATTAATAGAATGAGAAACATTTTCTTTTTTTGCTTCAAAACTTTTCGTTTCAAAAATATCTACTTCTCTTGTAAATCGATCACTCGTACCAATTGTTAATTTATCATTTGGATCTATTAAATCATGATCATATAATAAAACTTCGATTTCTTCTCCAAACAAAGATTCTGTATAGATATGAAGCAAGACTTCAGAACCAAATTTTACAGTTTTCCCTTTAAGCGAATTGTAATTAAAATCAGTCCATTCAATATCTAGTATTTTAGGTGTACCTAAAGCCTGAACAAATAAACCAAATGGTTTTACACCCTTAGGGAGTTTTTTTTCATGGTAAGCTTCTAAATAAGCCATCCCACCTCCTTCTAATACTTTCGGGAAATTTAGTTTTATTTTTTCATGCTCAATGCCTTTCGTAAAAGAATCATTATGATTTAGATCTTTTGCTTCAATTTTATTTCGAGCAACAATCCACGCCCAATTTACATCGTTATATTTTTTTCTTATCTCTTCTAACGATTTTGTATAATTATCATGGCGTAATTTTTCATTAGCATTCCAATTTTCTAGAAGCTTTTCATGCGACCAACCTTGTTTTTGTCTTTTTTCCCATGCATCTTTTGATTTATTAATGTGATCAGAGAATATTTTGTCAATTTCTTTGATTTCTTTTACATATTCTTCAACATAAATATAAAAATCACCAGCATCTTTTAGAACTAAAGAACCAAAGTCATTATAAAATTCACCTATAAGAGGCGATGTTTCATAAACTTTTACGTGTAATTCGTCACCCATTGCTAGTGTTTTTAATGAAAAGAATCTCTTTTTTGTTATCGTCTAAATCTATGAATGGGAATAGTTCATTTACAACTTCTGGGCGAGCATTTTTTATATTATTTTTAGAGAGTTCCGCTGTCTGTCCATGATTAATTATAGTAATACAATCTTTACTTCCTATAGGACATGTAGCTTTACTATCTTCTAATAATACTTTTCCGTTGTTATCTTCTAGCGTTATTTTTTCGTAGAATCCGCTCCACGCTGTTACTGTAACTTGACATGGGTTGTTATTTAACTTTGCACAATTTCCAAACGAGTTTTTTTCAAAAGGTTTTCCGATTTCTTTATCAGTAACAGTAAGTTTTTCTTTACCTTCTTTATCGTTAATGTAGTGTCGACCTTGTGTCTTTACCTTAAGTTTGTCAGGTATAGTTCCAAAATTGCATTTACAGATTGCTCCTTGGCAGACTAAATGTTTTTGTTTCATAATTTTAGGAGTAGGTTAATTCAAATTTATGAAAGTTTATTCTAATTCAAAAATTTCAAACGCAATTTTAAAATCTTGATCTTTATCATAAATTGAAACTTCCCCAACAATAGAATAAATAGTATTAAAATCACGATTTAGTTTATATATAATACTTAATTCTCCATTCTTATCAATATTCGTCCCTTCTATATTTAAGATTATTTTGTTTTGAAATGAATATTCTTTGTCTAAGGACATTAAACAGTTGAACTCTATATTTTCTTTAATACTTGGAATATGGAAATCTAACGTTTTGTGTTTTTTATAATCATTGTATTCTTCGTATATAGGTGCAAAAAATACGTTAAAAAAAAGATTATTATTGAGTAAACTAATGTTATTATTTATATCGAAAAAAATGTAATCTACTTTATTTAAAATATTAATTGAAATATCACTTTTATAATAAGTATCCAAAGAAGGTTTTATATCTTGTTCCCAACGAGTTTTAATGTCAGCATCATTAAAAATAGTATTAATTTCACCATTGTCTTTCAAAATCAATTTAAGTGGATACAATGTATTACTAGCTTGCTGTATAAGTTGTTCTACTAATAAATCAGCTTCTTCATTATTGAAAAATGACTTATCTTTAATAACCTCTGTATATAAATTGTTTTTACTTATGCTCAATTCATAATGAATACTTAGATTCTTCGGTATAAAATTTATTAAGACTCCATATTTTTTAGAATAATTAATAGAAGGAGCTTTTATACCCTTTTCAGACAATTGTCTCTCTTTCCAAGTGTTATAAATAGGAATAGGTAAATAAATATAAGGAATATAATTAACAAGGGTAGTAGGAATAAATTCTTGAAAAGAGCAATGTTGATTATGGAAATTTCTTAAATCATTTGCATTTATTCTATATTTTTTTTCTAACTCTTCTAAGTCAAAAAGGCCTTCTATTTTAATTTTTATATAATTATCTTTATGATTCATAATTTAGGTAATAGTAATTGGTTTATAAATATATAACGCAAAATCAAAGATTTAAGTTATAATCTTCCAAAAAAAATAATAATTTATAATTATGGCTTATAAATTTATTGAATCATATAAATATCATTGATAATAAGGATTATTATAGTAATTATTTATATCAAAATTATATCAAAACAATGGTAAAAGATGGTGATTTCAAAGTGTAACAAAAACGATAAATAACTAATAATCAATATAATTAAATAAAAAAAGCACCTTTTAAAAGGTGCTTTTGTGGTCCCACTTGGGCTCGAACCAAGGACTTGCTGATTATGAGTGGGCGTAATGAAACTTTCAAATTGTTTCATTTATATTCATAACTACTGAAAGTCAATATTTTAAAAATATTAAAAATTATTTTTGATTTCATTCAAATAGATAATACAGTACAATATGTTGTCTGAATGTTATACCTATAAAAATTTATGTATGAAATCAAGTATTAAAATCGTTTGCAAAAAAAATGCGCTAGCTGATGGTAAATTTCCAATCTATTTAAGAATTACGATTGATAGAAAATCTAAATTCTATAAAATCCCTTATTCTTGTGATTTAAGAGAATGGAATGAAGCAAAAGGTAGATTCAATTCTAAAAATTCAAATTATCATCAATCAAATAGAGTATTAAGTAGATTTGAGGATGACGCTTCTAAAATTCTCAACGAACTCCTTGAGTATAAAAATACATTTACATTAATAGAATTTGATAATTTATATCGTCAAAATTCTATTGATAATAATAATTTTATTGAATTTTTAGAATTTAGAATAAAGCAATTATATGAATCAAAACAAATAAGTTATAGTGATTCTCATAATGATACTTTAATTTCTTTAAGAAAATTTAAAAGCAACATTGATAAATACTCATTTGATGATATTGATTATAACTTCTTATTAAATTATGAAACATTTTTAAGAAAAACTGGATGTAAAGATGGTGGTATTGGAGTATACATGAGAAATATACGTGCAACTTTCAATATTGCAATAAAATCAAAAATTGCAAAACAGGAATTATATCCTTTTAAAGATTACAAAATATCTACTCTTAAATCTCAAAAAATAAAAAAAGCACTAACCAAAGAGCAATTACAAAATTTAATAGATTTTGATATTAAAAAGATTCCTTCAGCAATTAATGCACGATATTTATATTTATTTAGTTTTTATACAAGAGGGATGAATTTTACTGATTTAGCAGAATTAAGATGGGGTGAAATAGAATATAGTAAATTTTCTTACAAAAGAAATAAAACAGGGATCAACATTCGTGTAAAAATTCCAGAAAACGATATTACAAACGAAATATTGAAATTCTACAAAGAATATCGTCCTTTTACTACCGATTACATTTTTCCAATACTAAAAAAAGATATTCTTGATTATAATGAAGAAGAGTTATTTAATCGAAAACATAGTGTTAGAAGCTATTACAACAAACAATTAAAGCTAATATTTAAAGAACTAAAAATTGACACAAAAATAAATTTCTATACTGCTCGCCATACTTTTGCTACATTATCTTTAAGAAATGGTGTTCAAGTTTCTAAAATTAAACAGGCTCTTGGTCATCAATCTATTAAAACTACTGAATCTTACTTAGAAGATTTTAAAGATTATGAAATTGATGAAGCTTTTGAGAATTTGATTTAGAAGACTATCGATTATAAAAGATTCTATATAAAACATATAAAGTAATAGATAATGGTATTAGTTATAATCTAATAACATTATCTATATTATATCTACTAAATTTTTAAATTATCATCTAAAATTGACAACTTTATCTTTCCTAGTTTATCTGAGTCATAATCTTTTATAGTTTCTTCAATATTTATAAATAGAGATGTATAAATAATTCCAGCTCTTATAGTTTTCATTAACTTTAAAGTTTTTTCAATAAAATACTCTCTCTCTATAATATATGTAAAACCATCCTCTGATATTCCTGATCTTCCAAATTCTATAATTTTAAATGATTTATGTTCAATGAAATTTCTAATAGTTGAAAGCTCTTTAGCTTCTGGTTCTAAATATGAATGTAATTCTTCTTTTTCAAAAAAATCTTTATAAAGCCAAAACAGTCCTCTTAATGCCCAATTTTGGCTTTGTTCTATTAAAGGATTAAGTTTTCCTTTTTTTGAATACCATATTTTTCTGTAAGTAACTTCATGAGAATTATATCCTAATTTTAAATATACATTAATTAAATATGCTATTTTATCTAAAATAGAATATAATGTCCTAAATGCTAATTTTGTTTTCTCTACATTATAAGAGTGTAATGAATAATCAAGTAAATCTATAATAACCGTTTCTCTATCACTAAAATGGGGGGATTGATTAACTACAGAATCGTAAAAAAGAAATCTAGCAGAACAAAATTCTTGCTTTATCTGATTAAAAATAGTATGATATTTATAAATATCTGAATCTAATTTTCCCACAATTATTGTTGGAAGACACAAGATATCATGAGCAATGTACGTTGTCAAAATAAATGGGACACCTCTTTCTAAAAATTAAGAGAGGGTTTGGTTTATAAATTTATTATTTTTTCTTGAAAATACAATTGCCTTCTTTTGGCAATCGTTTGCCGTTTAATAATTGCTCTTTGTTCTAAAATTTTATCTGCTCTACCAAAATATACATCTGAAGGTGTAAGGTTGTTCAAAGCCTCATGATACCTGCAATTGTTATAGTTTTCTACAAACTTATTTAAGGCTTCAATCAGCTCATCAGGATGGTAATAATGATCCAGTTTTACTACATTTTTCATCGTTCTGTGGTACCTTTCGATTTTCCCTTGCGTTTGAGGATGCAGAGGCTTTCCTCTAACATGTTTCATTTTTTGAGTATTTTTCAAGTAATCTTTTAACTCACTTGATACATAACAAGGTCCATTATCAGATAATAATTTTGGTTTCTGTTTCGTTTTTAATTTCGCTTTTTCAATAGCTGTTTTTACAGTTCTTTTCACATCTTCAGCTTTCATTGAACTGCATAATTCCCAATGAATAATATATCGGCTGTAATCGTCTAAAATCGTGCTCAAATAATACCATCCCCATCCAATAATTTTAAAATAAGTAAAATCTGTTTGCCACATTTGATGAACAAAATTCGTTTTATCTTTAAATTCATTCGCTGCTGAAATCAGAATGTGATTGGGCGCTGGAATTAAATCTCGTTGCTTCAATATCCGATAAACACTCGATTCCGATATATAAATCCCTAATTCATCGGTCATTTTAAAAGCCAGTTCTCTAGCAGATAATTCAGGATAATCCAAAGCTAATTCTACAATTAAATCTTTCTGAGATTCAGGAATACTATTCCATTTTCGATGCATTGAATAACGTTTAGATTCTAAACCCTCAAATCCATTTTCTAGATAATTTGAATACCATTTGTAAAATGTACTTCGTGCTATTCCAAATTCCTCTAAAGTACGTTTAACTCCAATTTCTGAACGAGTTACAGTCTGAATTATTTCATATTTTTCACTTGCTGATAATCGCATATATTTCTTAAATTTATTGATTAATCCAACGAATCCAAGGTTTTTTTTACGATATCATAACGCACAACTAAATCGGCTACAATCTCTTTTAATTGTAAATTTTCTTTGCGGAGATCAGAAACTTCATCACTTGTTGCTTCACGTGTAATATCACCAGATAATCGCTTTTTACCAGCTTCTAAAAACTCTTTGTTCCACTTATAAAATTGAGATTGTGAAATAGCATATTTGCGACAAAGTTCAGCTACTGAAATCTCAGCACGTAAGGCTTCCATCACAATTAAAATCTTTTGTTCCGCTGTAAATATTCGTCTTGTGTTTTGACGAATATCTTTTACAAATTTTTCAGGAGTTTTCTTTTTTGAATTTGCCATAATTAAAATTAATGCTTTTAAAAACACTATCTTAAATTTTAGGTCTTAGATGTCCACTTTTTGCTGACGATTTACATTCTTTTCGAGATTATTTCTTTCTCAACACTTCGTTTTCAAATTTGACACCATTCCAACCGTTCTTCATAAATTGACGAATGTTGTTGTGGTCTGTTCCTTCTGGCGTATCTAAAACCGCTTGATAATGTTCGGCAAATAATTTTAATGTATCATCTTCAGAAAAATTATTCAATTTTGCGAACGCAAAAACTTTAGCACTTCCTTGATTTTGATCTACAGCATTTTCCTGATTTCCATTTACAAAAGCAGAAGCAGTATAAGTATAATTTTCTTCAATATGCGCGATAACATCCGCAAAATTAGCTTCGTTTTGGTTTAATTTTTCTAAAATCATTGTATCTTTTTGTCAAAAATAAGAACTTATTTTGAATACAATAAATCATTAAGTATGTTAATTTTTTTATGCGCTCAAATACTTAACGAATGTTTAACAACTTTCTGTCTATTAATTAATTAGATTTATAATTATTAACCAAATAAAATAAATTTTATGTTTGAAAGAAGGCAATTTAATTATGAAACGTCAAGTGTTGCGCTACGTGAACTTGCGGAAAAAGGATATCAAGAAGATTTTAATTTATTAGAAAGTGATTTGATTGATCATCCGCACGATTTTAGAATTATTTATATCTATCGTTACGAAGGAAATTCGAACCCTGAAGATGAATCAAGTGTTTACGGAATCGAAAAAATATCGACAGGAGAAAAAGGAGTTTTAGTTGCAGGCAATTTGGGATTTGTACAAACAAATTTAGCATCGATACTTATCCAATTAGAAATTGAGGGCAGAGGTAGAATTCTGAACAACTAAAAACAAAAGCATGAATCAACTACTAAATATTACCATTAAAATATAAAAAAGCGTTACCAAGAAAATTGATAACGCTTTTTTTATTTTTTCGAATAAATTCAACTTCCAAAAGAAAGTTAATCGTTTTCTATTTTTAGTAATAGTCTATATTCAGAAAAACGATGCTCGCGAATAGGTCGTGTAAAAGGTTCTGTTTTGAAATATAAAACTAAACATGGAGAAATATTTTTATATTTTTCTACAAACTCAAACGAAACTAATTCACCATTCTTTATTCGCTGTTTTATTTTGTTGTGATAAGGATACATTTTCCTTTTTATAAAATATTACTTCGCTTTTCTACATAAAACCTTGAACGGAATAGAAAATGCACTATTATATTTTGATTTCAAACGACGAATATCTCTCGAAGCAGATGCTCTTGTAAAATAATCTCCAACTAAAACGCGATAGTCTGGTGAGAAATAAGCTGTTTGCGATGATAAGTCAGGATAAGAACGTGCAAATTCATTTCTTACCTTCTCTGCATCTTTTCTATCTTTCGAATAATAAATCTGAATTTTGAAACCATTAACCTGTGGTGTACCTGCGCAAGGATCATTAGATTGTATAACTGGTTTTTTCTCTGTCGGTTTCTTTACAGTAGTGGTATAACTACAAACAGCATCTTCTTTTGCTTTTAATACATTATTTATTCTACTATCAATTTCCATATTCAATGTACCATTATTGATGATTTGAATAGTATCAATTTTATCTTGAGCAAAAACACAAGAAGAAAAAGTAATAAGGAATAAAAAGATAAATTTTTTCATAAGATGAAATTAATTTGTGCAAATATACTTTTTACAATTAAGTTATTAAATTTTATAGACTTTTATTTTCTTACAACGAATATTGTTCCAATTTTTTTTAACAATCAAATATTTGATTGTTGTTTCGTAAAATCGATTGGCAGATTATAATAAAAACAATAATGATTATTTTTTAAATTATGTTAAATAGCAATTTTTCTTGTTCTAAATCTTTTCTATCAAATCAAATAGATAATATTTATACAGCAATATTTTTTAACAATTAATTTAGAAACGTTTTAAATTAAGCTCAATGACAAAGTTCAGTATGTAAACTTTATGATTTTATTAAGTATTGAAGCTATTTTTGCTGTTAGTTAAGTGTTCAAATAAAAACGAGTTAAAAGAAACAACGAACTGAGATTATTTAAGTAAATGAAGGCAAGATTTCTAAAAAGAATACGTTTATGGAGCTGCGCGATAATACTATCGACGTTCTCCTTAGCAAATGCCCAAGATGCAGGTAAAGGTTACGAATTATTCGAAGCCAACTGTACTGCATGTCACCAGATTGATGGTAAATTAATTGGGCCGGAATTACGTAATGTTGAGAAACGCGTACAAGAAGAAGCTGGACTTGGAAAAGAGTGGTTACACTCTTGGATTAAGGACAACAAAGCTTTACGTGCGTCTGGAGATGCGTATGCAAACAAAATTTTCGCTGAGTACAATAACACTGAAATGTTAGCTTTTCCTAACTTATCTGATGGTGATATTGATAATATTCTAGCGTATACTGCCGATCCTGATGGTGGTAAAAAGGCTTTTGATGATGCAAAAGCTGCAAAAAAGAAAGAAGCTGCTGCTGCTAAAGCTGCTGCTGCCGGAAACGGAGGTGGTGCTGGAACAGGAGTTATCGCAGTTGGATTTGTTGTATTAGCAGCATTATTATTGTGGATTTTGGTTCGCGTTAATGCATTAGTTAAAGCAACTGCAACTGATGATTTAGATTCTAAAGAAGAAAAAGCTGCTTTTTCTTTCGCAAACTTCTTCCAAAAATACCAAAAAGTTGGTGGTGTGTTAATCGCAGTATTAGCATTCTTTGCATTGTACAACGTGTATTGGGGATTAATGGGAATTGGTGTTGATAAAGGTTACGAGCCAGAACAACCAATTTATTTCTCTCACAAAGTTCACGCAGGTGTACAAGGTATCGACTGTCAGTACTGTCACAGTTCTGCTAAATACGGTAAAGTGTCTGGAATTCCTTCACCAAACGTATGTATGAACTGTCACAAAACAATCAAAGAATACAAAGGAGATTACTTCGAAGAAGAATTAATCACTTCTGGTAAATTCGCTGATGAGGAAGCAGTTAAGAACTTCTATACAGGAGAAATCCAAAAAATGTATAAAGCTATTGGATGGAATCCAGAAACGAACAAATACGATGGTCCGCAAAAACCAATCGAATGGGTACGTATCCACAATATGCCAGATTTCGTATTCTTTAGCCACGCACAACACGTTGTAGCTGGAGAGAAAGCGATTAAGAAAGCAATTAAAGATGGAACTATTCCAAATGCTAAAGAATTGAACATTGGATCAGGAGACCAAGTTTGTTTCGCATGTCACGGACGTGTTGATGAAATGAACGAAGTAAAAATGGCGAATGATTTCACAATGGGATGGTGTATCGAGTGTCACAGAACTACTGAGGTAGATATGGACAACGAGTATAACAAAGAATATTACGCAGAACTACACGAAAAACTGAAAAAACAGTACGGTGACGCAACTAAGATTACAGTTGATGCTATCGGAGGTTTAGAGTGTGGTAAATGTCATTATTAATATAAAAAAGAGAGGAGTATAAATGGCTTCGAAGAAAAATTACTGGAAAAGTTTTGAGGAGTTAACTGACAATACATTAAATGAAAAGTTAACTACCAACGAATTTGCAGAAGAAATTCCTGTAGATAATTTCTTAGGGAATGATAACGCCATGGAGAATAGTCAAACTTCACGACGTGACTTTTTGAAGATTTTAGGGTTCAGTACAGCTGCTGTTACTTTAGCAGCCTGTGAAGCTCCAATCGTAAAATCTGTTCCTTATGTAGTGAAACCAGAAAACATTATGCCTGGTGTACCTACTTATTATGCATCTACAATTTTTGATGGATACGATTACGCGAACGTATTAGTACGTACAAGAGAAGGTCGTCCAATTAGAATTGATGCAAACAAAGGCGCAAAATATTATGGTTCTACAAATGCACGTGTTCAGGCATCTGTATTATCATTATACGATTCTGATAAAATAAAATCACCTTTAACAAACGCAGGTGAAAACTTCAAAGCAACATCTTGGAAAGAGCTTGATGCACGTGTAACAAAAGCATTAGCATCAGTAGGAGGGAAAAAAGTAGTTATTTTAACTTCTTCTTTACCTTCACCAACAACTAAAAAGTTGATTGCTGAGTTTGCAACAAAATATCCAACAACTCAACACGTTGTTTATGATGCAATTTCTTCTACGAATGCATTAGATGCAGCGCAAGAAGTTTACGGAAAAAGAGAATTGCCATTCTACGATCTTAAGAATGCTGAATTAGTTGTTTCTTTCAACGCAGATTTCTTAGGTGATTACAATGGTGGTGGAATGGAAGGTGATTATGGTGTTGCTCGTAAACCAGGAGCAAACATGATGCGTCACATCCAAGTAGAATCTGTTTTATCTTTAACAGGTGCAAATGCTGATACACGTTATCCATTAAAACCAACTGATACTGAAAAAGTATTGGCTGAAGTTTATAATAAATTAGCAGGTGGTTCAGCTTCTTCTAAAGAAGCATTAGCTATTGCTGCTGAATTAACAGCAAAAGGTTCTAAAGCGGTTGTTATGGCAGATGGTTCGAAAGAAGCATACGCAATTGCATACGCAATTAATCAATTGTTAGGATCAGCTGCAGTTTCTGATAAAGCTGTTTTATTAAAAGAGTCTAACGATGCTGTATTTAATCAATTTGTTGCAGAAGCTAAAGCTGGACAAGTTGGGGTTTTATTAAACTTCCAAACAAATCCAATTTACAATGCTAAAAATGCAAAAGAAATTGAAGCAGCTTTCAAAAACATTGGACTTAAAGTTGGTTTAGTTGAAAAATTAGACGAAACTGCATCAGTAATGGACGTTATTGCTCCAGTTACTCACGGTTTAGAGTCTTGGAATGATTTCAACCCATTAACAGGTGTATATTCATTACAACAACCAACAATTCCACGTGTATTTGATTCTCGTCAATTCCAAGATTCATTAATCGCATGGATGACAGGAGTAACTAAAGTAACAGAAGTAGAAGATCCAAATGATCCAATTATGGTGATGGCGGTTTCTGCAACAAGACAAAAAGTTTCTCCATATTACTTATATGTAAAACAAAACTGGGAATCAGCTATTTTACCAAAATTAGGTGTAGATTTCAACAAAGCATTATACAATGGTTATAATGAAACGACTGAAACATCTGCATTTACTGCTAACACTGGTGTTGCTGCAGCGGCTGCTACAAAATTAGCTGGAGCTAAAGCAACAGAATGGGAAATTCAATTCTATTCTAAAGCTGGTTTAGGAGATGGTACACAAGCAAACAATCCTTGGTTACAAGAATTACCAGATCCAATTACACGTAACTCTTGGGATAACTATTTAACAGTTAATCCAAATGATGCGGAAAAATTAGGAATCAAAATTCAAGATAACTACAACGTTACAAACGGAAGAATGCAATTTGACGGTGAGTATGTAAACTTAACTGTTAATGGAGTAGTTTTAGAAAACGTTCCAGTATTCATCCAACCAGGTCAAGCAATCGGAACTGTAGGTTTAGCTTTCGGTTATGGTCGTACAAAAGCTGGTAAAGTTGCAAACAATGTAGGGGTTAATGCTTTCGCATTATATACTGGTAACGTAGGTGCATCTAATGTTAAGATTGAAAAATCTTCTCGTTCAGATAAACACGAATTTGCTAACATGCAACAACAACCAACATTGATGGGACGTTACGAAATTGCAAGAGAAGTTTCTTTAGCAGATTTCATCAACACAGATCGTCAAGAATGGAATCCAGTTGCGAAGATGCCAACATGGAGAGGAGATTCTCCAGTAGGTGAAGTTGACTTATGGGCTAGTTTTGATCGTTCTACAGGACCTCACTTCAATTTAACAATTGATATGAACTCTTGTACAGGATGTGGAGCGTGTGTGATTGCTTGTCAAGCAGAAAACAACGTACCAACTGTTGGTAAAGAGCAAATGCGTATGTCGAGAGATATGTATTGGTTAAGAATTGACCGTTACTACTCTGATGTTACTTACCAAGATAAAGACGGAAAATTAACTCAAAAAGTTGCGTTAGAATCTGATCCAGATAACGAACCACAACAATATACACGTTTAATTAAGCCAGAGGCTGAAAATCCAGATGTGATTTTCCAACCATTAATGTGTCAACACTGTAACCACGCTCCTTGTGAGACTGTGTGTCCAGTAGGTGCAACATCTCATGGTCGTCAAGGTCAAAACATGATGGCTTATAACCGTTGTGTTGGTACTCGTTACTGTGCAAATAACTGTCCTTACAAAGTACGTCGTTTCAACTGGTTTAACTGGGCGAACAATGACAAATACGACTTCCACATGAACAATGATTTAGGTCGTATGGTACTTAACCCAGACGTTGTTGTACGTACACGAGGAGTAATTGAGAAATGTTCATTCTGTATCCAACAAACTCAAGCTGCAATCTTAAAAGCTAAGAAAGAGAACAGAGTAGTTAAAGACGAAGAGTTTATGGCTGCTGCTGCTTGTGCTGCTGCTTGTGGAACAGGTGCGATGAAATTTGGTGATATCAATGATGATAAATCTGAAGTAAGAGCTGCATCGAAAGATAAACGTTCTTATGTTTTATTAGAAGAAATTGGTACAAAACCAAACGTTATCTATCAAGTAAAAGTTAGAAACAGAAAAGAACAAGCTTAATTAAATTAGTAAAGAATTAATAAGGTAAACAAATATGTCACATTACGAATCACAGGTAAGAGAACCCCTTATTTTAGGACATAAAACCTACCACGATATCACAGTAGACATTGCTCGTCCAATTGAGACGCCAGCAAGTAAGTTGTGGTGGACATGTTTCAGTATAGCAATGGTTGCATTCATCTTTGGTGTTGGAGCAATTGCTTATACAGTAGGAACTGGTATTGGTGTATGGGGATTGAATAGAACGATTAACTGGGGATGGGATATCACCAACTTCGTATGGTGGGTAGGTATCGGTCACGCTGGTACGTTAATCTCAGCCGTTTTATTATTATTCCGTCAAAAATGGAGAATGTCGGTTAACCGTTCTGCGGAAGCCATGACAATCTTCGCCGTTGTACAGGCAGCGTTATTCCCTGTAATTCACATGGGTCGTCCATGGTTAATGTACTGGGTATTCCCAATTCCTAACCAATTTGGATCTTTATGGCCTAACTTTAACTCACCATTATTATGGGACGTATTCGCGATTTCTACGTATTTCTCTGTATCAACAGTTTTCTGGTTGATGGGATTAATTCCTGACTTCGCTATGGTACGTGACCGTGCAACAAAACCATTCGCTAAGAAAATCTACGGAATCTTATCATTCGGATGGGGAGGTGGAGCAAAACATTGGCAACGTTTCGAAGAGTTATCTTTGGTATTAGCTGGTTTATGTACACCATTAGTATTCTCGGTACACACGATTGTATCTTTTGACTTCGCAACGTCGGTAATCAAAGGATGGCACTCAACAGTATATCCTCCATATTTCGTTGCCGGAGCTATTTTCTCTGGTTTCGCGATGGTACAAACATTATTAAGTGTAATGCGTAAAGTTTTACACTACGAAGATTATATCACACGTAAACACATCGAGTACATGAACATTGTAATCGTTGTAACAGGTGGTATGGTTGCAGTAGCATACTTAACAGAGTTATGGATCGCTTGGTATTCAGGATCTCGTTACGAAGACTTTACATACTTCTCTCCAGGAGCAGCAACAGGACCTTATTGGTGGGCATTCTGGGCGTTAATTATCTGTAACGTTTTAGTACCAGGATTATTATGGATTCGTCCAATTAGAAGAAACTTCTTCTGGACATTCGTTATCTCTATCGTAGTTAACATCGGTATGTGGTTCGAGCGTTTTGATATTATCGTTATCAACTTATCTCGTGACTATTTACCATCAAGCTGGACAATGTTTATGCCTTCATGGGTAGACGTAGGTATCTTCTTAGGTACTATGGGATTCTTTTCTGTGTTATACTTATTGTACGCACGTACATTCCCAGTTATTTCACAATCTGAATTAAAAACTATTTTGAAATCATCAGGCGAAAGCTATAAAAAACATCATACTGAAGATGAGCATCACGAACACTAAAATCGTTTATGGTCTTTACGGAGACGATGATGATTTATTAAAAGCAGTAAAATCTATTCGTAAACAAGGTATTACGATAGATGAAGTATATACACCTTTCCCTGTACACGGTTTAGATAAAGCCTTAGGATTAAAGAAAACTCGTATTTCTGACCTTGCTTTCTTCTACGGTGCATTTGGTACAACGTTAGCATCTTTGATGACATGGTTTATTATGAACCATGACTGGGCTCAAGATATTGGAGGGAAACCATCTTTTTCTTGGGGTGAGAATATGCCAGCTTTCGTTCCTATTATGTTCGAGTTGACAGTATTCTGTGCAGCGCACTTTATGTCATTAACATACTTAGTGCGTAATAAAATGTATCCAGGAGCTAAAGCTAAAAATCCAGATCCACGTACAACAGATGATAAATTCTTAATCGAAATCAGAACTGCTGATGTTGAGAAAATCAAAAATGTATTTGTAGAGACTGGTGCTGAAGAAGTAACTGTAAAAGGTGATGTAGTCGTAGAACCAAGTGTTAACAATTTAGTACAAGAAGCATAATGAAAAAGATAGCATTACTTATAGGATTAGGAAGTATTATTATCACTTCTTGTTCTGATAAAAAACGTCACGCAAGTATCGTATATATGCCAGATATGTATTATCCTACGGCATATGATCCTTACGAAAAGGCAACTTTTGGTTACCCTCATGACGAAGAAAATTCTGAAGTTCCTGTATTAAGTAAAAATCACAATATGTCTGCATTAGAATCTGTAGAAGGTGCTGTTGCAAGAACAGATGGTGATATTTTACCATGGACTTACAAAAACAATAACGCTGGTTATGCACAAGCAAAAGCAGTAACTGTTTCTCCTTTGAATGCGGCTAACAAAGCTGCAGATTTAGAAAGAGGTAAGTTATTGTTTGGACAAAACTGTGCAGTTTGTCACGGTGACGCTGGTGATGGACAAGGATCAATCGTAAAATCTAAAGCTTATTCAGGTGTTCCTAATTATAGCGAAAGAGATGTTACAGTAGGTTCTGTTTATCATGTAATTATGTACGGAAAAAATGCGATGGGTTCTTACGCATCTCAATTGACTCCTGCAGACCGTTGGAGAGTTGCTGAATATGTAATGAGTTTGAAAGGTGCTACTACAGCTGCCGCTGCTCCAGCCGGAGAAGCAACTGCTGAAGCAAAACCTGCAACAGAAACTGAAACAGCAACTAATAAATAATAAAATAAGTTAATTATTATGCAATATACATTTTCCCCAAAATTAAAAAATGCATCACTTATCTTAGCTGTTATAGGTGTTGTACTTTACGGGATAGGATTTTTCTTACATCAACAAGATGTTGCTAATTCAACTGAATATATTAACGGTTTGATTGAAGCTCACCCAACTCAATTTTTTGGTGACTACATTTCAGATTCTTATGCATCTATGAATACAGATCATGCTGGACACATGGAGCATTTGACAAATTTATTGAAAAACAGACCTTGGGCAGCTTTCTATGTACCAGCTTATTTATCGTTTGGTATTGCGGCGTCTGCGTTGTTTTTCTTATGTATTCAATTCGTAGCTAACGCTGGTTGGTCTATGGTAGTATCTCGTGTTATGGAGGCTATCGCATCATTTTTACCAGTAGGTTCTGTACTTGTAGCTATCATCGTTTTAGGATCTTATTTTCACATGAATCACTTATTCCACTGGATGGATGCTGATTTAATAAATCCTGATAGCGAGAAGTATGATATCTTCATGGCGAACAAAGCTCAACTTTGGTTAAGCCCTAACTTCTGGTTAGTACGTTGTGTTATTTACTTAGTAGTATTATCTTTAATGTTACCAGTAATTAAAAACGCAACACGTAAATTAGATGAGACAAACGGAGACTTAAAAGTGTACGCTCAATTGTACAAAAAATCAGTAATTTACTTAGTGATTTTCGCAATTTGTTCTGCAGCATTTGCTTGGGATTTCGTGATGTCTTTAGATCCACACTGGTTCTCTTCATTATTTATGTGGTACGGAATGGTTTCATACTTAGTTTCTGCGGTTTCTATTATGGCAATTATTTCTATCTACTTAAAAAGAAAGAACGCTTTACCATTATTTAATGATAACCACTTACATGATTTAACAAAATACATGTTCGGTTTCTCATTATTATGGTCTTACCTATGGTTCTGTCAATTCATGTTACAATGGTACGCAAACATTCCTGAGGAAGCTCAATACTTCCAACAACGTATGGCGCAATACCCATTATATTTCTGGATGTTGATCATTAACTTAGTAGCTCCATTCTTGATTTTAATTTCATCAAGCATGAAACGTCGTTACCAAATCGTTTTCGCGATGGGATTCGTTATCATCTTCGGACACTACTGGGATTTCTACAACCAAATTATGCCAGCAGCTGTTGGACCATTCCACAACTTTGGTTTAATGGAAATTGGAGCATTAGTTGGAATCGGAGGATTATTTACATTCGTAGTTATGAATGCAGTTTCTAAATTAAACTTAGAAGCAAAAGGTCATCCTTACTTCCACGAATCAAAAATTTATGAATATCCTTTCTAATTAGAAAGATGTTATAAAACCTAAAAGCTCGATGCATTTGCATCGAGCTTTTTTTATTTGATTAATAATTGTTATTTTATTCTTGAATTGTTCTACGTTTTATTTCCAAATCAACCAAGAAATGATCGACATCGTCATCTGTTGATAGATTTCCAACCACGTAAACACCTTTGTCTCCGTTTTGATTATTAATTATACCATAAACCGAAGACTCATCATCAGGATCAGACATTCCTTCGTAACGATAAATGCATACGATATCAAAGATTTCAGGAGCTTGTTTTAATTGATCTTTTTCGATATTATAGTCAATAGTAAAACCATTTTCTTTTAGTTCGTCTAAAGCTTCGTTCGTTGTTTTGTAGCGGTATTGGATTTTTTCTTTCATAATTTTAATAGTTTAATTATTGATTCTCAAATACTATTCCAATCAGTATATTCATTAAAATATTGTAAAGTCTTTTTTGGTAAGGTTATTGTCTTATCTCAAAATGAATATAATGAATATGATTATGAAACTAACAGTATTAAAAAAAATCAACTTGATTGCCGTTTTTGCTTTCGCTGCTTTATTTTTGGTATCGTGTGATGGTTCTACAACTATATATGGGTTAGAGCATCAGCATAAACACAAAAAGAAGTATAAGAAATATCCGAAATACGAAGTGAGATATGACGACCATCGTAGCTTACCACCAGGTCAACACAAAAAAGTACATGGTGATAAATCTGCAAAACGATATGCACCAGGTCAACAAAAGAAAAATAATGGAAATTATTATAAAAAGAAAGGACATCATAAACATTATGATGACTAAAATAAAAAAGGATTGAACATTGTTCAATCCTTTTCTTTTTAATATCTAAAAATTGTTTTACTCTACAACTTCCATTTCTACGTTCAATGTTCCCGCATTAGTAGAACCTATAGAAGTAAACGCTGCTTTACTCAAATCCAATAAACGAGATTTTGTATGCGGTCCTCTATCGTTTATTTTTACAACAACAGATTTTCCGTTAGTTGTATTGGTTACTTTGACTTTTGTACCGAATGGTAAAGTTTTGTGTGCTGCAGTTAAATTGTTTTTGTTATATAACTCGCCACTAGAAGTTTTTTTACCGTGAAATTTATCAGCATACCAGGATACAATTCCACTTACTTTTTTTCCAGCTTTTTCAACAATTTCCGAAATCGCAGTATTATCTGTTTTATTAAAATCTGAAAATTTATTGATTAAATTAAGTTTCAAATTTTTAGTTATAGCAACTGGTAACGGATTTTCTATTGAAAAGTTTGATTTTCCTTTAGCTTGAGCCATTGGGATAATCATCAGCATTACTAATAATGTTAAAATATTCTTTGTCATTCTTTAGTTCTTTCTGAATCTTTATCTAAAATAAGCATAATAGATTTTGTTTGTACATGCATAGTTTTTTCTAATGTTTTTTAGAAAAGAAAAGATACCTAAATGTCTATGTTTAGTAGCTTTAGAAAGAATTGTTAACTATAAGTTAAAAATATAGTTACTTATTAAAATTTTTAAGAATTATTTACAATTATTACGTAAACATTTATTAATCAATATATTAATCTTTTAACAAGTAAATGTTAAATTAAATGACGCGATTAAGATGTTGATTTAAGATATTTTTTAATCCAGTAAAATGCATAATTTGTTGAAGAATTTGACTTGTTTCTTCGATTGATAATTCAGGATTTTTTGTTTGATGCATCAATTCTTTAATCACATTATCTATGTAAATAATTTTGAAGCGAAGTAAAACATCAAATAAATCTTTGTGCACAAATTCTTCTTTTTTCTTAATGTTGATGCCTTGCTTTACTGTCCAGTTTTCGCTTAAACTATGTTTTTCTAACATCATTTCCGAAGCAAGCTGTACAATTTCTGGATTGGTTAATCGAGAAAAATAAGTTCCTGTTCGCAATTCATCATTTCCCAAACCAACTTTCACTTCTTCTAAAATAGATTGATAAAGTGGATTACTCAAACTTAACTCGTTTTCATCAAATTGAGAAATGATTTCTTGGTTAACTGTTGTTTTGTATAGCTCGTTGTTCTCGTTCTTCAAATCAACTTCTAAATCACCAAATTGCATAATCAACTTAATGATTTCATTTTCTACAGTTTGCTGAACATTGATGACTTCTTTTGTAGACGGAAAAACCGAAATAGCAGGTTTTTTAGTTCGCGCATTATCGGTAATATGAGAAGACGAAGAAGTCGATTTATCGCCAGAATTTTGCAATTGAGCCAATTCTTTGAACAAAACTTCTTCTCGAATTTCCATTATTTTAGAAGTTTCTGCAATGTAAACTTCTTGCTTGATAATATTCGGAATAAGCGAAATTGATTTTACAATTTCTCTAATTAATTCAGCTTTTTTGATTGGATCATTCTTCGCATCTTCCAACAAAACATTTGCTTTGAAACGAATAAAATCAGATGCGTTTTCTTTTATATACGCTTCGATTTCAGTTGTCGAATGTTTTTTCGCAAACGAATCTGGATCTTCGCCTTCTGGTAACAAAAGAATTTTGACATTCATTTCTTGTTCCAAAATCATATCAATTCCACGGAAAGACGCTTTGATACCAGCATTATCACCATCGTACATCACAATGATATTCTCTGTCAAACGTTTTATCAAACGAATTTGTTCATTTGTAAGTGCTGTTCCAGAACTCGCTACTACATTTTGAATTCCGGCTTGATGCAAAGACAAAACATCTGTATAACCTTCGACCAAGAAACATTGATCAGCTTTTGTAATGTGTTGTTTCGCCTGAAATAATCCGTAAAGCGTTTTACTTTTATGGTAAATTTTATTTTCGGGAGAGTTTAAATATTTTGCTGCTTTGGCATCATTTCGCAAAATTCGTCCACCAAAACCCAACGTACGTCCCGAAAAACTATAAATAGGAAACATTACACGCTCGCGAAACTTGTCATATTTCTTATTATCTTCTTTGAAAGTTGCTAAACCAGCTTCTTCAATCAATTCTTTAGAATAACCATTTTTTAAGGCATATTCAGCAAAAGCATCCCATTGTTTTGGCGAATAACCAAGTTCAAATTTATCGATGGTTTCTTTGGTAAAGCCACGTTCGCGGAAATAACTTAATCCAATCAAATTCCCTTCTTCCGAATTATGCAATTGATTAGTGAAGAATTTCTTCGCAAAATCAGTCAAGATATATAAACTTTCGCGATCTTTTTCCTCTTGTTGTTGCTCAAAAGTGTAATCACCATCTTCTTCAATCTCGATGTTATAACGTTTTGCCAACCATCGCAAGGCTTCTGGATAAGTAAATTGTTCAACTTCCATCAAAAAAGTCACAACATTTCCACCTCTTCCAGAAGAAAAATCTTTCCAGATTTGTTTGGCAGGTGAAACAACAAAAGAAGGCGTTTTTTCGTTCCCAAAAGGCGAGAGTCCTTTTAAGCTAGAACCTGCACGTTTTAAGGTTACAAAATCACCAACAACTTCTTCTACACGAGCTGTTTCGAAAATTATATCTATCGTTCTTTGAGAAATCAAATTGAATTATTTTTTGAGAATTGTGTAAACAAATTATTTCTCAAAATTAAAACAAATTCTTTACTTGGCTTCATCTTTTCAAAACCTTTGTAGAAACGAATTTTAACATTTTTGAGATTTTGGTATGATATTCGTATATTAGACTGAAACTTGAAATTAAATTTTATGAAATCAACAATTTTAAAAATATCTTTTGCAGCAATTTTAGCAACAGGATTTTTAACATCTTGTTCTACTGTTAATAACGTGATAGGTAATACTGAAAACACAAATAACAACTCTATTTTAGGAAAATGGGAGTTGAGCCAAATCAATTTTATGAAGGCAGGTTCTATTGCAGAAGCTTATCCAATGGGAACTCCTTACCTTAATTTTATTTCGAATAGTATGTTAAATGCTTCGGATGGTTGTAACACTTTGAATGGAGGAGTTACAATTTCTGGAAATGAAATTACATTTGGTAATATGATGTCTACGATGAAAGCTTGTCAAAATGTAGAAGATTCTAATTTCAGTTCAAAATTAAACGGAAAATTAAAATACTCTATTTCAGATAATAAATTATTATTAATTCAAGGAGATATTGTCATCATGACTTTTGTTCGTCCTGGTACTTTAGCAGGTTCTTGGGAATTAGAAGAATTTATTGGTAAAGATAGAAGTGCAAAATCAGTAGACGATCGTTTCCCAAATCAAAAACCTACATTAACATTCCAAAATAACAAGGTTTCTGGTAATGATGGATGTAATAATTTGACAGGAGCTTATGTAGCAGTAGGCAATTCATTGACAGTAAAAAACATCGCAACAACGCGTATGGCTTGTCAAGGTGTAGATTCTGATGCTTTTGGAGAGCGTTTTAATAATGTAAATAAATACGAAATTGTAGACGGAAAATTAGTTTTGTTTGCAAATGATGTTAAAACAATGGTTTTCAAGAAAAAATAATGAAATTCAATTCATAAATCATTAAAGCTGTCATTTTTTGACAGCTTTTTTATTTTTATATTTGTATACTTTTTAAAAGGAGAGAAAGATGAAATTTCCACAAACACATCAATTAAAAGATATAGCATCAATTATCGATGCGAAATTTATTGGAGACGAAAATTTTCCAGTCGAAGGAATCAATGAAATTCACCGTGTAGAAGCGGGAGATATTGTTTTTGTTGATCATCCAAAATATTATGATAAAGCGCTACAATCGAATGCAACAATTGTTTTGATTAACAAAGAAGTTGATTGTCCAGAAGGAAAAGCTTTGTTGATTTCTGATGATCCTTTTCGTGATTTTGTAAAAATTGGACAACATTTTATGGCGTTTGAAGCTGCTACAAAACAAATTTCTGATTCTGCAGAAATAGGTGAAGGAACAATTATTCAGCCAGGGGCATTTATTGGAAATCATGTTAAAATTGGAAAAAATTGTGTGATTCATTCTAATGTATCAATCAATGATTATGCAATTATCGGAGATAATGTAATTATTCGTTCAGGAACAGTTTTAGGAGCTGATGCATTTTACTACAAAAACCGCGAAACAGGTTTTGATCGTTTAAAATCTGTCGGAAATGTTATCATCGAAAATAATGTAGAAATTGGTGCGAATTGTACGATAGATAGAGGAGTTTCTGCGTCTACAATTATTGGAGAAGGAACAATTATGGATAACTTAATTCAGATTGGTCATGATACAATTATTGGTAAAAAATGTTTGATTGCTTCGCAAGTCGGAATTGCTGGTTGTGTAAATGTAGAAGACGAAGTTTCTATTTGGGGACAAGTTGGGATTACAAGTGGTGTAACAATCGGTACAAAAGCGGTGTTATTAGCACAAGCAGGGGTTAGTAAATCTTTGGAAGGAGGAAAAACATATTTTGGTTATCCGGCAGAAGAGGCTCGTGGCTTGTATAAAAAAATGGCTGTCACAGAGATAATGGTTCGCGATTACAAGAGAAAATAAAATTATTTATAGAATATATTTGCAGCCGACCGTTTGGTCGGCTTTTTTTATGATAAATATCTTATACTTTTTTGTCCTGTTCCAATAAAGACTTAGTGTATTTTTTACATTGAATATTTTTTAAAATGCAAAACTCCTTTTATATTTGTGTAAATTAAAAATCACAATGTCTGTATTAGTAAACAAAGATTCAAAAATAATCGTTCAAGGTTTCACAGGGAAAGAAGGAACTTTTCATGCTGAGCAAATGATTGAATATGGAACACAAGTAGTAGGTGGTGTAACTCCAGGAAAAGGAGGACAAACTCACTTAGGGTTACCAATTTTTAACACAGTAAAAGATGCTGTTGATCAAGCAGGAGCAGACGTTTCTATTATTTTCGTTCCACCAGCATTCGCTGCTGACGCTGTAATGGAAGCTGCAGAAGCAGGTATCAAAGTAATTATCTGTATTACAGAAGGTATTCCAGTAGAAGATATGGTAAAAGTACAAGCTTATGTTGACCAAAGAGATGTAACATTAATCGGACCTAACTGTCCTGGTGTTATTACTTCTGAGGAAGCTAAAGTAGGTATTATGCCAGGTTTCATTTTCAAAAAAGGTAAAGTTGGTATCGTTTCTAAATCAGGAACTTTAACTTACGAAGCTGCTGATCAAGTTGTAAAAGCTGGTTACGGAATTTCTACAGCAATCGGAATTGGTGGAGATCCAATTATTGGTACTACAACAAAAGAAGCTGTTGAATTATTTATGAATGACCCAGAAACTGAGTGTATCGTAATGATTGGTGAAATCGGTGGACAATTAGAAGCTGAGGCTGCTCGTTGGATTAAAGCAAATGGAACTAAACCAGTTGTAGGATTTATCGCAGGACAAACTGCACCAAAAGGTCGTACAATGGGACACGCTGGAGCTATCGTAGGTGGAGCTGATGATACAGCACAAGCTAAAATGGCAATTATGGAAGAATGTGGAATCCACGTTGTTGCATCTCCTGCTGATATCGGAGCTACAGTTGCAAAAGTTTTAGGATAAGAAATATTCTTAATCAAAATAGTAAAGGAACTCAAATTTGAGTTCCTTTTTTTATTTCATAGTATCTTTTTAAGATGAGATTTCTGTCACTCATTAATTTTTTTACGTTTAAATGACAATTAAAAATCCCACGATTTAGAATGAATACATAATTAAAATATAAGTTGTTTTAATAAAGTAAATTGACGTGTTTAAAAAAAGTGATTCATCATTTTATTAAAATAATTTATTATACTTAATTAACTTTTTTCTTCTCATAACTCAATAAAAAAATTGTCGAAACAATCAATAAACTGCCAATCCAATCAAGGATACCAAAAGAAACATTAAGCCAAAGTATTGCAATAATTGTTGCAGAAAGAGGTTCAGCAGAAGCAAGTAAACTACTTTTTTGACCACCAATAATTTGTACTGCGGTTAGGTATAAATAGAAGGGAATTAATGTTCCAAAAAGAATGATGAATAAAGTATATAAATATGTTTTCTGATCCCAAATACCATCTATTGACCAAGGAGCTTTAACAAACGAAAAGGCTAATCCACCGATTAACATTCCCCAACCGATAATTGTTGCCGAATTGTATTTTTGCAATAATGGAATAGGTTGTAACGTATAAATTGCTAAAGCTACAGCAGATCCTAAACCAAAAAATAATGCGGTTGTAGAGATATTTAAGCTATCCAATTTACCATGAGTAACCAACAAGAAAGTACCAATAATAGCAAAAGAAATGGCAATACAATCAATAAAACGAGGAGTTTTTTTATTTTTAAATGCTAAATAAATAGCGATAAGAACTGGACCTGCATATTGTAATACTGTTGCTGTAGCGGCATTAGAGTGTTTGATGGCTGCAAAGTAGGTGTATTGCACCATAAGCATCCCTGTTATCGAGAAAAGTATCAATCGAAAAGCATCCTTTTTATTATGCCAAACATCAACGATTTTAGCTTCTTTCTGGCTTGCAGCATATAACAACAAAATGAAACCCGAAACAAGCATTCTTACTGTAATCATCCATTCTACATTGATGCCACGTTGTTGAAACAAAAATTGCCCAAATGTTCCTGAAATTCCCCATAATGAAGCTGCAATAATTGCAAATAAAAATCCTTTTAACGTCGCATTTTTCATGAATAGAATGTTTGATATATTATTTTGTTTTGCAAAAATAATTGAAATACTATGGTGAAAATCTTTAATTTTATAATGTATTTTGCAACTTTGTTTCATTTAAGCTTTGTTTATGATGGATTTAGACCGATTTGATATAGAAATTCTTGATATTTTACAAAAAGATAACATGACTTCGCAACGTGATATTGGTGATAAAATTGGATTATCTGCAGCGGCAGTTCAACGCCGAATCAAAAAAATGCGTGAGGAAAAAGTAATTCGTGCAGATATTTCTGTCATTAACCCTGAAGAAGTTGCTTCTCAAATTTTATTATTTGTAGAAGTGGATTTGGATACAGATAAAATTGAATTTATTGATGAAATAAAAAACACTTTTAGTCAGGTTCCACAAGTACAACAGTGTTACTATGTGACAGGAGAAGTAGACTTTATACTAATTATGGTTGTTAAGAGCATGCAAGAGTATGAATCATTAATAAGAAAATTGTTTTTAAGTAATTCTAATATTCGACGTTTTAAGACATTTGTCAACATGCATACGGTGAAAGCGGGACTTCAAATTCCATTACCCAAAAAGGATTTTAAATAAAAACATAGTTTACTATTCAGCTTTCACCTTACTTCTTATTATAAAAATCAATTTGTCGTTGAATTGTTTTTTCGGTTTGAATAATGTCTAATATTAGAATTTTGATGGTTTCTTTTTTGTTCTTTTCGGTTTCATAAAAGTTGGAGTATAAGAAATTCATGAAAAATTCTGTTTTGTTCTTCAATATATCTTTTTGTTCTTCAATATTAGATAAAGAAGTGATTTTATCATAATTTATCAAGTCAATTTTGGAAGTTGAAACTGATTTCCAAGCGCTTGTTTTAATTTGAGGAATAAACACGCCTTTACATTTCATTGTGATATCCAAAATGTTAACACTTTTGTTATCAGCATAGTATTCGAGCGAATCGACATAAGAATTTTGCAAAGGAATATTGTATTTTATTTCTTCCGTTGTTTCATTCAATTCACTTTTTATCGTTGAAAATACTTGATTAATATACACTTGGTCTTTTCTATTCGTGTTCCAATTGTCAATAAACAGTGCAATCAAAATACCTACGGTTACAGGAATAATTTCTTTGATAAATTGAATTGAATAATTTTCTAATGCTTTCTTCATTAAATTTAGTTCTCGTTAATTTATATTGATGTGTTAAATCAAACAAATATCTCATATTCATCGGAATGCACCATAACTATTTTTATATTTTTTGAAAAATAGTATCGAAATTTAAACCTTAACAATTAAGTTGATGTTTTTGAGAGTTGAATTAAGTTTAATTTGCTCTATTTTGTTCCTCGAAATTCACTTTTTTGTTGTTTTCTTTCACTTTATTATTTCCAAAATTGTATGTTAAACTAAGTTTGAAACCTCTGTAATCATTGTATTGATTAAACTCCGAACGATAATCGCCGTTATACGAATATCCTTTGTTTTTTATCGTTTTGAATACATCATTTATTACAAAATTTGCTTGTAATTTTTTATCGAAAAACGAAGCTTTAATGCCTGGCGAAAACTCTAATTGATCTTGCAATTTTATGTTCGCATAAGTGAATGGAAGCGTATGCCAGAAGTTTAGCATCAAAAACCATGTTTTGTCTTTATTCAATGTGATGGTATTATAAAAAGAATACGACATCGAATAAACTTTTAACTTTTCCAGTTCAGAAACAGTCGGTTTTGTGGTTGTATAAGATGCATTCGCATTAACTGAAGTTTCCCAAATTTTGAAAAAGGTGTTGTAATATCCAATATTGAATCCCGTTCTGTTTTGATCGTAACTATTTTCTACTACATTGCTGTAAATTCCATCCGAAAATCGTGCAATATTAGACAAATTATTTTGGCTATATTGATTATAAAGTCCAAAAGTCAATTTTCCTTTGTACGAATAATTTAGTTCGATATTATCATTAAAAGATGGTTGTAATTTAGGATTTCCTGTGTAATACATATACGGATTCGTGTACCAACGGAATGGATTTAAAGATTGAAAATCGGGACGATTTATTCTTTTGGAATAATTGATACTGAACGAATGATTAGTAGTTGGTTTGTAACTGATATAAGCTGTAGGAAATAATTTTCCATAGTCCTTTTTCAGTCTGCTGTTTTCGTCATTTGGTGTAAAACCTTCTAGCGAAGTATATTCGTATCGCAAACCTGCTTTTGCTGACCATTTTTGATTGAAATCTTTTTGGAAACTCACATAAGCTGCATAATTATTTTCTTTGTACTGAAAAACATTACTATTAGTAGGATTCAAAATAAAATCTGCTCCATCAAATTCATAATATTCCACATCAGATTTGTTATCCAATAATGTATATTTTGCTCCAGTTTCTATGTTCGACCATTTGTAAGGCAAAGTAAAATCAGCTTGCATCGAAAAGATCGAATATTTCATTTTACTATTGTTCTGAATTAAAGTTTCGTTGTTATTCAATTCATTTTGCGTATTAAAATCGTTGAATTTTTTGGGTGAATTATTTAGAAAATTCGCCGTGAAATTTAGCTTTTTTCCAATGCTATCTAATTTTATATCATAATAAGCATTCAAGGTATGTGTAGGTGTTGTCCAATGTTGTTTTTGATTGGTATACAAAGTAGAATCAATAACCGAATGTGTTTGGTATCGGCTGATTCCTTTTGTATCCATATCATAATTCAACTTACTATAACTGTAAATAAATCCTGTATTTTGGTTTTTATTGATTTTGACATCTAAGTTATAATTAACGCTAAAAATCTTCGGGTTATCATGCCTTTCTTCGTTTGTATAAATTGCGGTTTCTTTCCCAATAAAATTTTGGCTATTACGTAGCTTGTAATTAATATCACCTTGATTTATTTTTAATGAACTACTTATTTTATTCGATTGATAATTAAGCGTTCCGCCTGTTCTGAAACCATTGTATGAATTTCGTTGATATGAAGAATTTACACTCCCGCTCCAGCCAAGATTGGGATTTTTCTTTAAAATAATATTAATAATTCCGCTATTTCCTTGGCGATTTTTGATGGAGTTGTTTGGAATTACTGGAAGTAATTTTAATTAAACTATTAATTCAAACTCTTATATATTATCTGATTGATAAGAGTTAGAAGAATCTAAAGACTGTAATATTTATAATAAAACATTGTTAGTCAAATTATTTAAAGAATGTTTTAGTTTTAGTAATTATTCTAGAACCTCAATTAATAGAATTATTTTCAGATTTGAGGTTCTTTTTTATTTATATAACTAGAATACAAACCTTAATTATCAATATTAGTTTTAAGCCATACCATAAGATCTTTGTCTGGTGTTAGCGCTAATCTTTTTCGAATGTTATATCGATTATTTTCTATTGTTTTTAAGGCTTTATGTGTATAATTAGCAATTTCTTTTGTTGTAAAACCAAGATAAATGTAGGCAGCAAAAGTTAATTCACTATTTTTTAGATTCGGATTAATTTCTAACATTTTAGAAGTGAAATGAGGATGTACTTCTTGAAATCTACACCAAAAATGCGGAGAATTACTTTTTGCCATTTCCATTAATTCACCAAAACTTTCATTTACTTTTTGATGTAAATTTGTTATTTCTTGTTCGTTTTTACTTAAAATATCTTCTTTTTCTTTTAATTGAAGCTCTTTTTCATCGATTATTCGACGTTTACGTATTTTTAAAATTTTGTAAACAATTAAGAATCCTATTAAAAATAGAAGAGAAATGATTGCGGTAATTAAAATATATTCTTTTTGAGTTTTTTTCTTTAGAATTGTTTCATTTTCTTGCGCACGAGAAAGTTCATTTTCTAACGAGTTTCTAGCTTTGGCTAGTTCGTCTTTATGACCAGTTGATTCGTTAATAAGGTGTAAACGTTCTTGCTCATAATCACCAATCATATGATAACTTTTCGCAATTTTAGAATCTACATATGAATAACTTTGATTAAAATATTTATTGTTTTCAATTGATTTTAAATAAGATTCTATTGCTTTTTCATAATTTTTTATTTGAAAATAATAATCGCCATTTAATTCATAAAAAATTCCAAGGTATTTATAGTTTTGCTCAATCGCAAGTTTATAACTTTTATCAATAAATTTTTTTGCTTTTTCAGGCTGATTATTGTTAATATAAAACCAACCTTTATAAAAATATACGTAAGGTTTTATTCTAAAAATATTTTTGGCATTATTGTAATCTTTAATAGAAATAGACTCAATCATTTCAATTGATTTATCTGCATAAAAATGTGTAGATTTTATATCATGTTTCTCAAAATAATAATCTGCAAATTTGATATAAATATTGGCTTTAATAAGCTTTGACTCGATATCATTTTTAAATTTAATTAAATCTAAAGCTTCAATATTTTTTTGTAAATAAAATTTAGGTAGCCCTAGTCTACTATAATATGTAGCTTGCGTAGATAGAAAAAGAGCTTTTTGTTTATTATTATTTTTTACATAATCCTCCTTTAAGGCTTTATCTATATAATATGATGCTTTGTCTAATTGGTTAAGAGCAAGTAATGCTTTAGAAATTAAATTGTATCCTTCGATTTTTTTAGGAATGTTGTTTTGTTTTTCTGCTAAAATTATTGCTTTATTTGATTCAATAAGCATTTTATTGTAGTCTACTACAACATGTTGATTGGCAAGTTGTAGTAAGCTGTCTATCTTTTGGGTTGTGCTATTATTTGTATTGGCAAATAAAAACTGAGCTGCTAAAATAAGCGCAATAAAAAGACTCGATTTAGGTTTCATTATTCTAATTAACAAGTTTTGATTAAGGTAATGTAGAATAAGAGTTTTAATTGCATACTAATATACACTATTGATATCAATAAATGATAGTAATTTATTAAAATAATAAAACAGTTCTTTTTTATTTAATTACGAATTAATCTTCCTCCACAAATTTGGGTTGCGACGCTTTTATTCCAAAAAATGTTAGAATAATCATGCAGAACATTAAAAAGTATAATGAATAGCTCCAAGTAGACTCGATATCATATAATTTTCCGAAAATAGGAGGTCCAAATGCCGCAATCAAATAACCAACAGATTGTGCCATTCCCGAAATTTTGATGGTTCCAACCATTGTTTTTGTTTTCAATGAGAAGAATAAAATAGAAAGACTAAAGGCAAACCCTCCTGCAATTCCAATTAAAATCGCACTCAAATAACTGAATTTTGCTTTGAAAATTAACAATGTTATGATTCCAATAAAATATAAAGCAGAAGTTATGTAAATCATAATTTTTGGATTTTTCATGCGCGAAGCTAAAATTGGACTAACTAACATGGCGGGTAGCATGGCAAGTTGTAAAACCGAAAATACCCAGCCTGCATTGGTTTTTGTCATTCCAAAATCGATGAGTAAAGTAGGTAATAATGCAACCAAACAATAATAAATCAACGATTGTAATCCCATAAAAATACTAATGTTCCATGCTTGTTTCGATTTGAAAATATTGAATTTTACATCTTCTGATTGAACAGTTTTTTGTTGAGTTGCTGTTTTATTTTTTAAAGAATCAATACAGACAATTATAAGTGCAGCTATAGCCGCTATAATCCAAACTCCAAGAGAACCTTTCCAACCTAAATTTGTCCAGTTTCCAATTGCAATACTCAATCCAGAAGCTAATGCGGCGATTAAACTCATCGAAACCGAAAAAATACCTGTCATAATTCCAATTTTTGTTGGAAACGTATTTTTTATATACGCTGGTGTCAAAACATTTCCAATACAAATTCCCAATCCAATTAGTAACGAACCGATATATAACATCGAAATATTGCCGTAAATACGGACGTAAATCCCGATAGTTAGAATGATTAAGGAATAAATTAATCCATGTCGAATATTAATTTTTGCAGTGGCTTTACTCACTAAAATTGAACAAAATGCAAATACGAAAAGTGGAATAGAAGTTAATAAACTTGCCTGAAAATTGTCTATTTTTAAGACAGATTTCATTTCATCTAAAATTGGACTTACAGCAGTAATTGGCGCTCTTAGGTTAGTTGAAACTAAAATGACAACTGCAATTCCAATCCAAATATTTTTATTTTTTTCCATTGACTTGATATTTCTAATTCAGTTACAAAATTAATCATGTCGTTTTTATTAATTTTGCCATATATTATATTTAAAACGACAAATAAAATTAACATCTTGTACATATTGAATTAAAATTCGTCAGTTCGAGTGATTTTTAGAAATGAAATGAATAAAAATTATATCGAGAATTAAGATGAATTTTTATCTTCTAAAACCTTATTCTCGATATAAAATTCTTCCAGAATTTCACTCGAACTGACGGTTTTATTGCTATAATTAGCTAAATGTACAAAAGGAAAAATTAATTCATTTATGAAACAAATTATTGGAGAATATTCGGATCATATGACGACCAATACTTATGTTTGGTACGAGAAGAATCGCAAAAATGCGGATGAGGTTCATTCGCATGATTATTTCCAATTGAATTATGTTGAAGAAGGTTACCAATATTTTCATATCGAACAAAAGATTTATTTAGTCCCTCAAAATCATGTTATTTGGATTCCTGCAAATAAGCTACATCGTACAACTTCTGAGGCGAAAACCGTCAATCCAATGTTGATTTTGTTTAAAGAAACTTTTAAGGAGGATTTTTACAACGATATTCATGTTTTTGTTGCACCGCCAATTCTAAAGGAAATGATGCTATATGCTTCAAAATGGAATAAATTTTTGGTAGAAGATAAGGAGCAAAAGATTTTCTTAAATTCGATGTTGTATAGTTTGCCTCATTTTTGTGATGAAAACCATAATTTGGAGTTGCCAGTTCTTGTTGATAAACGTTTAATTCCTGTGAGTGAGTACATTCATTTTCATTATTCGACAAATTTTAATTTGAATGAATTGACAGATAAAGCGAATATGTCTGCTCGAAATTTGCAACGAATTTTCAAACAAGAAACGGGAATTACACTTCAAAAATATATGCAACTTGTCCGAATTCTAAAAAGTATTGAATTAATAGATACCAATAATTTTACATTGAGCGAAATAGCTTATCAAGTCGGTTACAAAAGTTTGTCTGCTTTTACAGCGTCTTATTTTGCTGTTACAAAAACAAAACCTAAACGAAAATAATTCGTTTTAATTTCCTTCAATTTTTAGTTTCCTTAATTTAATTTTCAACAAATTAAGTTGATTGATAATGTTTTAACATCTCATTCTTTTATCAGAATTAGAAGATGAAACTCGATTTTTATCATTGTTCAATAAATTAATTTAGAATAAATAAAAATAAATTAAAAAATTCGTTTACATTTGTCTTATTAATTATTAGACTAATTCTAAATAATAAAATTAAGGACAAATGAAGAGGCGCTTTTTTCTACTAAGCTTACTTACAACACTAACTCTACAGGCTCAAGAAATTAATTCGTTTCCAAAAGATTCGACGATTAATTTGGAACAAACCGTTATTTCTGGGCAATATAATGCACAATCGGTCAGGAAATCTATTTACGAAGTAAAAGTGATTTCGCAAGAAATGATCGAGCGACAAGCAGGAAATACATTGGCAGATGTTTTAAATCAAACATTGAATATGAATATTATTCCGAGTTCTTCTACAGGAAAATCGACGGTGCAAATGTTTGGTTTGGATGCGCAATATTTCAAAATTTTGGTAGATAATATTCCATTAGTTAACGACGAAGGTTTAGGAAATAATACCGATTTAACGCAAATTAATTTAGATGATATTCAGCAAATAGAAATCGTAGAAGGTGCGATGGGAGTTGAATACGGAGCTAATTCTATAGCGGGAGTAATCAATATTATTACTAAAAAAGGAGGGAAGAATAAATTTGATATTTCTGCGACTTTGCAAGAGGAAACCATTGGCGACGAATACAATTGGAAAAATAAGGGAAGACATATACAATCCTTGAAAATCGGGCATAAATTTTCAGACAAAATCTACGCTAATTTAAGTTTTTCACGTAATGATTTTCAAGGATTTTTTGATGATAAAAAAGGAAAGAATTATCCTAATAATGATGGATTGAGAGGATACGAATGGTTGCCAAAAGAGCAAAATGCAGCAAAAGCATTTGTTCAATATAAAAAAGACAATTATCGTTTGTTTTATAAATTCGAATATTTCAACGAAGAAACCAAGTATTACGATCCCAATCCAATTGCTTCAACGAATGCGCCAACTGCGACGGTTGATTATTTTGGAAAAGATAGAACGTATACGACAGATCGTATTTACAATCACTTAAATGCTTCTGGGCGATTTAGAAAAGTGATTAACTATGATGTTTCGTTTTCGTATCAAGAACAAAAAAGAAAGTTGAAATCGTATAATTATGAAATTCTTGAAGGTGTTGAACATGATGTAAACAAGTTCGAATATGAAAGTCGAAAAGTGTATTATTCGAAAGGAATGTTCAGCAATTTTATCAATAAAAATGATTATTTCGATTTTCAATTTGGTTATGAAATCGATCAAACCAAAGGTTTTGCTTCAACTTCGGCAGGAGAATTTTTCCAAAAACCGATAGAACGAAAATTAGGAACGTATGATTTTTTTGCTTCTTCTGAAATTAATCTAAATGATAAACTTTCGTTTCGTCCAGGCGCTCGCGTGATGTTTTCGGAGCAATTTGATACGCAATATGTGATGAGTTTGAGTGCGAAATATCTATTTGGAAAACAGTGGGAATTGCGCGCGATTGTTGGTACTTCGCCACGTTTGCCAAATTATGAGGAAATGTATTCGTATTTCGTAGACGTCAATCATAATGTGCAAGGAAACGAAAATCTGAATCCAGAAAAAGGAGTTTCTGCTTTTGTTCACTTAAAAAAGAATTGGAATATCGGCGAAAATAATTCGTTGGAACAAAAAGTTTCGTTGTGGAAAATTAATCTGAAAGATAAGATTGATTTGATTGTTGTTGAAGAGTCTCCACTGAAATATCAATATCGTAATATTGATAATTATGATGTGCAAGGTTTTACGTATTTGAATCAATTTAAAGTTCATCAATTTATGGGTGGAATTGGTTTTACGTTGACAGGAATCAAGCAGGATATCGATGAAGCAGTAGCTGTAAATTCAGTTAAAAATAAGTATTTCTATTCAACGCAAATCAATGCAAATGTTTCGTATACATTACCAAAAACCAATACAATTTTCTCACTTTTCTATAAATACAATGGAGCTCAAGAGCAATTTGTTTTGAAAAATAATCCGTCAAATACAAGTGAACAAATTTTGGTAAAAGGCAAACAAGAAGCTTTTAACTGGATGGATGCGTCGATTAAACAAAGTTTTTGGAACAAAAAACTTGATTTGACAATTGGTGCGAGAAATCTGTTTGATGTGAAATATTTGAACAGTTCATCTGGAAATGATGGCGCGCACAGCCAAGGTTCTACGAGTATTTTGTATGGATATGGACGTTCGTATTTTGCTAAACTTACGTTCAATTTAGGAATTAATTAATCAAAAAAATCATGAAAAAAATATTTATATATACCTTATTGTTCAGTCTTTCTTTTTTGTGGTCGTGTAATGATGAAAACAATCCAATTGGACAAGATTTTGTTGTTGCTTTTAAGGATGCAAGTATCGATTTTAGTAAGATTGATAATGAGAAAACAATAAATTTAATTTATTCTAAAGTTGCGGAACAAGATGGACAACTTCATATCAAAGTAACCGAAGATAAAGCAACTTATAATGTCGATTATTCAACTTCTGTTGCAGTTACAAATCAAGAAATTATTATTCCAATCAAAAAAGGTGAAACGTCAACAAGTTTTACGTTCAAGAATTTGATTTATCCATTTGATCGTTCTGATAAAACAATTCAGTTTGAAATTACAAAAATTGATTATCCATTAGCGATTATTCAAGGATATTCGTCAACAAAAATCTCTTTCGAAAATTCGATTGGCGGAACAATGGATGTGGAAATTGGCGGACCAAATCAGCAATATCAGGTTTATGTAGACTTAAGTAAAGGAACGCAAACTAAGGTAAAAAGGGATTCTTGGGATTTAGGTTTTTACAATGGAACAAATTTCCGAGTGACGCTAAATACTTCTATTTATATGGCGGTAAAAGCGTTGGACGAAACCGATTTGTCAAAAGTAACAAAAGCATCGGTTGGGAAATTAATCAACGAAGTTGCGGTAGGAACATTTACAGATTCGAACAAAGAATATGTTGACGATCCTGCTGGAGATATTTTGAAAACAGCGATTGCGGAAATTAAAGAATCAGATAACCCAGTTTATTTACTGAATTTGGGTTACGAAGTCGGAACATCAACGCCTGCGGTTGGTTCTGCGGCTGTTGCTGGAAATTCACGCGGTTGGAAAAAAGTGAAATTCATCAAAAAAGATGAGCAATATGTGATGCAATATGCCGATTTAGATGATACGACTTACAAAGAAAAAGTTATAGCAAAAACGTCGACGCATAATTTTGTTCACTTCAGTTTTACGACGAATGATATTGTAGATGTTGAACCTCCAAAATTAGAATGGGATTTGAATTTTACAGTTTTCACTAATCTTATTACAGGAAATGGTTCTTATGGATATTCGGATTACGTAGTCAATAATCTGAAAGCAGGCGCAAAAGCCTATCGTGTGGATGTAACCAATGAAATTACCTACGAAAAATTTAATGAAACGATGATTGATGAAACAAAATTTTTAGACGATCAGCGTGCAATTGGTGATTCTTGGCGACAAGTTACTGCTCCTCAAAAATTATTTTCGGATCGATTTTATATCATCAAAGATGCAGAAAATAATTATTACAAAATTAAAATGTTAGCTTTTCTGAATGCTTCTGGCGTGAGAGGTTATCCAAAATTTGAATATAAACTTATCAAATAAATTTATCATAAACATACTCATTATTAGTGGTTAGAATGCGTCAATCCGAGTCATACGGGTCAGAGTGTAATCTCTCGGATTGACTGTTCTAATTCTGAATAACAATTAAAAAATTATTATATCATGAAAAACAAATTTACACTTTTAGCAACAATCATTCTAACATCTGTTGCAATAAATGCACAAACCATAAAAGGTGAAGTCACAATGGGTGCAGCTTATGCAAATGATGTTTATTATGGATTGGCAGATCAATCGACGAATTCTGTAAATAGAAGCGATTGGGATATTTCATTTTATCGAAAATCGAATATGTCAACAGGAATTCGAGTGAATGATGGTGCAGGAATTCAGGTGTACGAAGCATCAAATGATTTGTCGAAATGGAATGCAATTGATGTAGCAAATTTATCTACTTGGACTGCTTTGTATAATTCGGATACTGATTGGCAAAAAGGCGCTTTCAATAATGGTTCTGCGACATATGGTTGGGGTAATTATAGTATTGCAAATCATTACGTAAATGGTTCAATCATTTTTGTCTTGAAATATGCAACAGGAGAATATGTAAAATTGAAAATAGATAATTTTGCAGCTCCTTTAGGCGAATATAATTTTACGTATTCTAAATTGACAAATGGAACTTGGTCTGCTGATACAAAAGTAAATCTTCCACATAAAACCAATTCAACTAATTTGTTCAATTATTATAGTTTATTGACTGATAAAGCGGTTACACCAGAGCCAGACCAAAGTAAATGGGATTTGAAATTTACAAAATATGTTACACCACTTACGACGAATGATGGTGATATTGTGATGTATACGGTAACGGGAGTTTTGCAAAGTGATTTGATCAAAGTAGCGAAAACAGAATCTGGAAATCCTACTGATGATACAGCTTATGTAGCAGATATTAATGCAGTTGGATATAATTGGAAAACCTTATCGGGTTGGTCTTATGTAGTGAATCCAACGAATCATTTTATCAAAAATACATCTACGAATCAGATTTATAAATTAGTTTTCAAAACTTTTGAAGGAACTTCTACAGGAAAAATAACATTCGATTACGAAAATGTAACAACTAATTTAGGAACAACAGAATTAGCCAAAACGAAGTTTGAAATTTATACCACTTCTCAACCTAAAACAATTGGTTTGGTGTACAATTCTCAAGAAGCGAAATCGTCTCCATTAAATATTCAAATTTATGCGATAAATGGACAATTGGTGCATCAAGAAAGCTATCAACCAACGTCATCATTTACAAATAAAACAATACAATTAAATAAACTTTCGGCTGGAGTTTACATCGTAAAAGTACAATCTGCCGATAAAGTTGAAACGAAAAAAATAGTTTTGAAATAAAGTTTTGAGTACTTTATTTGTCTCTTTGTGTGAGGTCGTCTGAAAAGACGACCTTTTTTTATTATGTGATTTTATAATGCTTTAAAAATTGATAAGTTAGAAAGAATTGTAAAGTTGGTTATTAGATTTTACTTTCGCGAATTTTAGGCTAATCAAAAAAACAAAAAGAGTAAATATTTCTGAAAAAATAAATAGCATTAATGGTTCTATCAACTTTTCATTCAGTAAGTATTTTGAGATGGTAAGTTGAAGTAAAAATAAAGGTGTTATTGTACAGAATAAAACTAAACGTGTAAAATTTAATTTATTATCAAACACTAAATTTTGAAAAGGAAACTTGAATAAATAGATAAAAACATATATGAGTCCAAATATAACAGGAACAATAAAATCTACAATAAATACATCAATATGATCAAGAAAGATGGTTTTCAGAAGAGTAAAAAATAGTGTAAATCCTACTGAAAAAATCAACATACTTAATATATAAGGTTTGAAAATGAATTTTATTTTTTCTTTTGTCGTTAGCATAATCAAATATATAAAACTCTTGATGAAAGACTAAATTATAGTACAATAAAAACCCGATTAACATTTTCTATTAATCGGGTAAAATTTAGTGTGAAATATAAAATTTGGTAAGATTCTTCTTAATTCAATTCAGCGACAATCTCGCGCCATTGCTCCAATTCAGGGATACCTGGTTTTCTTTTTCCAAAGAATTGCACAATGATTTCTCCTTTATCATTAAAAACCTCAATCGCTGTTACAATACCGTCTTCAGTTGGTTTTCTAACAATCCAAGTTGAAGCAATTTTTGACATATCCAAGTGCATATTAAAATCTGGATCCAATATATTGAACCAGTTTTCATGCCACATCGTACGTTTAATTTCACCAGTATGAATCTGAATATTTCCTTTGTTTCCTGTGAAAACCATGATTGGCGTTTGCGTTTCGGCAGATTTTTCTAAGAACTGAACAATTGCTTCATTCGAAATTTGTTTTGCATGATAATCTGTCGGAGCCAAACGCAATGCTTGCGTACGTGTAACTCCGAATTTGCGTAACATTGTAAAGAAATTGTGCGTGTCTTTCAACTCAACCCAAGCTTGTTGAAAACCTTCAACATCAATCTCGTTATCAGGTTTTTCTGTAACATTATTTTCGATGATTTCTGTTGCAGGAATAGTTTCTTGATCTTCGTCTTTGTATTTCTCAACCAATGCATCAAAGGCTTCTACATTGCTTTGCGGAACCAAATATATTTTGTGAATAGCTTCGCCATCTTTCCCGAAAAATTGTAAACTTTTGCGTTCTCCATGTTCAGATTTTTCTACAACTGCAAAAGCTGTTTTCCAATGATTCAAGAAAATTCGCATATCAATATCTTCCCCAACAAAAAGTTGTGCGTGAGGCGAAGAAAAATCAGGGTTCAGATAAATACCTTTGCGTTCGTGCACACATTCGTTGTTGCGCGTCAAAGCCATCACTTTTCCAAGTGACTCTATTTCTTGTAAAATCGCAACAAATTCAGGCTTTAATTTTGTAACATTATCGCCTAATTGCGTTGCTAAAAGTTCCATTTCGCTAACGCCAAGTTCTTTCGCTGCGTTACGTATTCTAATTTTAGGTTGATTTGCTTTCAAATCTTCCCATTGTTGTTTTAAATCTGTAAGTGTGTTCATTGTAATTGTTTTTTTACCGAATAAAATAAGTGGTTTTTGGTCGATTGGATTTTTACAAATGGTACAAGGAAATCTATAAATTTTGGAAATGATTTCTGGTCGGAAAACCTTTTCTGGACTATCTTGATAAACAATTTTTCCTTTGTTCATTAAGATCACTTCATCAGCAAACTGAGAAGCCAAATTAAGGTCGTGCATTACCAAAATTACTAAGTTTCCTTTTTGTTTAAAATCATTCAGAATTTCTAACAAATTAAATTGATGAGAAACGTCCAAATTATTCAAAGGTTCGTCTAATAATAGTAGTTTTTGATTGACTTCATTCTCTAATTGCACAAAAACGCGCGCCAAATGTACACGCTGTTTTTCGCCACCAGAAAGATGAATGTAATCCCTGTCTTTTAAATGATTGATATCGGTTTTGGTCATCCAATAATCAACCGAATCGATGTCTTGTTGTTGAGGTGAATTTTGGAAATATGGATAACGTCCCATCAGCACAACTTCCTTCACTGTAAGCGGAATATCTGTTGGTTGATGTTGCGAAAATTTAGCTTTATGTTGCGGTAAATCTTCTTTTTTCCAGTTTTTTAAGGCAATATCTTTTAGTCGAATTAGGTTAGCATTTGGTTCAATTTCATTCGCGATATAGCTCAATAAAGAAGATTTTCCTGCACCGTTTGGTCCAACGATTGCAATCATTTTTCCTGCTTTTGCATCAAACGAAATCGTATCTAAAATCTTGAATGATTTGTATTGATAATTAATATTTTCTACCGCTAACATTACAATGATTTTTTATAATTCATTAAAATTGAAATAAAAACTGGTGCGCCCATTAACGAAGTTAAAATACCGATTGGGATTTCAGATGGAGCAACCAATGTTCGACTGATTGTATCTGCAACAATGACTAATATCGCGCCTAAAAATGCAGATAAGGGAAGAATGATTACATAATTTGATTTGAAGACTAATCGTAAAATATACGGAACGATTAATCCTACAAATCCGATTGTTCCTGTAAAAGAAACAATTGTTCCGACTAATAAAGCTGAGAAAACAATGATTTGTCTTTTCGTTTTTTCGACATTAATTCCCAAATGTTCAGCATCTTTTTCGCCCAACATCATCGCGTTTAGTATTTTTCCTTTTCCAATTAAAAAGTAAAAACTTACACTAACTACGATTGTTAAAATTAAGATTTTGTCCCAGTTGGCACTTGCAATGCTACCTAATGTCCAAAATGTTAGATTGCGTAATTCTTCTTCTGATGATAGATATGTTAACAATCCGGTTGCAGATCCGCATAAGGCAGAAATGGCAACTCCTGCTAACAGTAAAATGGTGATATTTGTTTTTTGATGATGTGAAGAAATTTTATACACAAAAACAGTGGAACACATAGCGCCGACAAATGCCATCAAACTAAGCAATGAGTAATGGATAATTTCTGGAACAAAATCTTTGATATATCCTCCCAAAACAATTGTAATTGCAGCAAATAAAATACTTCCTGATGTAATCCCAATCAAATCTGGAGATGCCAACGGATTTTTGAAAATACCTTGTAGACAAGTTCCTGCAACAGCCAAACCAGCACCAACCAAAATAGACATAATAATACGTGGTAATCGTAAATCGAAAAGCACATAATAATCGCTGTCGTTGATGGCAGTTCTATTGGTAATAGCTTTATTGATAATAGATAGGATGGATTCGTTAAATTGATAAACACCCAAGAATAATGCAAGAATTGCAAGACCAAAGATGCCTAAACTTAATAAAGAAAGATGTATTCTGATTTGCGGATACATATTGTTTTAGACTTTTTTATTTTTGAAGTAATTGATTTAATTGCGCTGCTGCTTGTCCGACACGTGGTCCAAATCCAGAAACCAATTGACCATCCATCGCGATGATTTTTTTGTTTTTTCCTGCATTTGTAGAAGAAATACCTTCTAATTTTAATACGCCGTCAACGCCACCAATACTTTCTAAGCCTTTATCAAACATCAAAATGTAATCAGGATTTGATTTTACAACTGCTTCTGGTGTTAATGGTTTGAAATCTTCAAATTCTGTAATAGCATTTTGTCCACCAGCAATTCCAATAATTTTTTCCATTGGTGTGTTTGTTCCAGCAACCATTAAGTTTCCTGCTCCACGAGCGTAAATGAACAATACTTTTGGTTTTGTAGCCAAAGGTTTTACAGCTTTTAAATCTGTATCAATTTTAGTAGTAATAGCATCAAAATCTTGTTTATTTAGAGAAGTTGCAACCGTTTTTACTAACTCTTTCGTTCCTTCAACTGAATAATCTTGTTTTACAATTTCAGTTTGAATTCCAGCATTTTTTAGTTGTGAAATTTGTTCTGGATTCAAGTCTTTATCCGTTGCATATACTTTTGTTGGTTTCAAAGCCAATAAAGCCTCGATTGACAGAGAACGAGTATGTCCCAAATCTGTCGCTTTTTCCTTTACAGATACAGGGTAAGTACTTGTAACGTCAACACCAACAAGGTTATTTTCTTCTCCTAAATCAGCTAAAATTTCAGTAATTGCTCCATTTAAAGAAACAATTTTTTCGTTCGAAATCGTATTCTCTGTTTTTACTTCTTCAGTCGATTCATTTTTTGCTTCTTTATTCGTGCAGCTTGCTAATAGCGCTAAGATTGCAGTAGAAATAAATAGTTTTTTCATTATTATTTGTATTAAGTCTAAATTAAAATACAAATATTAAGAAAAAGATTTAGTTAGACAATATTTATTTAGAATAATTTAAAATAAATATTATTGAAAGATTTTTTAAATGATAAAACGAAATATTCGAGTTGAATTAAATTCAGATTATCAGATAGTTATGGATTTAAAGAAGTGTCTTTTTATTGTGAATAATTAATTTGAAAATGAAGATGATAACTCCAATGATTTGAATAATGGAAGCTAAAAATAACATCAAATTCGCAGAAATGATAAAGTGAAAATGTGTGATTTTACACAAAGCGCCAATAATAAATAGAATTGTACCACAAAGGAAAACAATTAATGGAAATGCAAATTTCATAGATTTTAAACTTTTAGAATTCCTCTAAAACCACGAGCTGCATAATAAGATTGCGCGCCGTTGTGATAAATAAAAACAGTTCCATAACGATAATCGCCAAATATAGCACCGCCTAATTCTCTAATTTTTTTTGGTGTTTTTAACCAACTTGAGGTTTTTTGATCGACAATTTCTACAGCTTGCAACAAACGATATTCTTCTTCGGTCAATAATTCAATTTTCATACTTTTTGCGACATCAATCGCATTATTTTTTGGTTGATGTTCTTTGCGAGACGTTTGCCCTTCGTAATCATACGCTAAACTTCTACGCTCTTTCGGACTTTCTGCCGAACAATCTACAAAATAATACTCATCTGTTTTATCCTCATTAAAAATAATATCAGGTTCACCACCAGTAATTTCCATTTGATACAAAGACCAAATTTTTTCAGGTTGATTGATGAATTTTTCTTCCACTTTTTGCCAATCTAAATCTTGATGTCTGTGCATATTTTTCTCAAAACGTTCTTTTAAAATTTGAATGCAGTTATTTTGTTCTGCTGGAGTTAGTTCGTTTTTTGTCATAGAATTTATTGTTTTGAGAAATTAATTTCTAACCAAATATATTAAAAAAACAGATGATTTTGGTAATTCATTTATCAAGAATAGGTTAATGACAAATGATTAATCTGAAAATTATATACATCATCTTCCAAATTGTATAATCTTTTGAAATGAAGTTGTACGAAATTTGTAACATAAGATTTTGTAAATTTAAGTGAATTAAATCGCTCAATTTCGAAGAATATATTATGGAAAATACAAGTAAATTATTTATAAAAAATATGGTTTGTCATCGCTGTAAAGTAGTGGTTGGACGAATTTTGAAGATGAATAACATCGAAACAAATCATATCGAATTGGGAGAAGTTGAATTGAAAAATCCGATTGATGCTGATCAATTAGAATTGGTTAGAAATGAATTGGAAGAAGTTGGTTTTGAATTAATCGATGATAAACGCAGCAAGTTGATTGAACAAATCAAAACATTGATTATTCAATTGGTTCATCAAGAAAATAACGAACTGAAAGTCAATTTATCTGATTATTTGAGCGAACAAACGAAGTTAGATTATAAATATATTTCGAATCTTTTTTCGGAAATGGAAGGGCAAACAATTGAGAAATATTTTATTCAACAAAAGATAGAAAAAGTTAAAGAATTAATGATTTATGATGAATTATCGTTGAGTGAAATAGCATTTCAATTGAATTATTCGAGTGTAGCACATCTTAGTGCGCAATTCAAAAAAGTAACTGGTTTGACGCCGTCTGTTTTCAAGCAATTGAGCAAACATACGCGTCGACCAATTGATAAAATCTAAATTAAAAATCATGAAAAAGTATAGTTTTTTAATCATCGGAAGTTTTCTTGCTTTTGCTGCAAATGCACAATTTAAAAATCAAGAAACCAAACAATTTCAAGTGAAAGGAAATTGTGCAAATGCAAAAGAATTAATAGAAAAAGCTGGAAATCAAGCTCGAATTTCGAAAGTAGATTTTGACGCGACGACTCAAACAGCTTCAATTTCATACAATAAAGCAAAAACAAATTCGAATGAAATCTTGAAGAATATTGCGTTAGCAGGTTTTGATAATGCTGAATATATGGCGCCTGATGAAGCTTATGCAAAATTGGAAAAAGATTGTCAATATTCTCGGGATAAAAAAATGTTGATGAACCATCAAGAAATGGATCATTCTACTCATAATCAAACTGAAAATTCTCAACAAAAAAATCAATTATCACAAGTTTTTGATGCTTATTTTTCATTGAAAGATGTCTTTGTAAAAGCAAATGAAAGTGAAATTTCGAAACAAATTACAGCATTTTCTCAATCACTTTCTGCTGTAGAAATGGGTAAACTTTCGCATGAATCGCATATGGTTTGGATGGAAGTTTTGAATGATTTAGAAACAACTTCGAAACAATTAGTTCAAGAAAAAAATATTGAAAAACAACGTACAACTTTTGCAAAATTGTCACAACCAATGTACAAATTAGCTCAAAAAGCAAATCTAGGATATACAGTTTATTATCAAAATTGTCCGATGTTTAATGGCGGTTCGAATTGGTTGAGTAAAGATTCGGCTATTAAAAATCCTTTCTACGGAAATATGATGTTGACATGCGGAAGCACAGTTGAAACATTGAAATAATAATTAAAAAATTGAATGAAAATGAAGAATTTAAAAATAGTTTTAGGCGTTTCAATATTATGTGTTTTTGTATTAGC